>CAYUZG010000008.1:0-33291 GCA_964449605.1 uncultured Verrucomicrobiota bacterium
ATCGGCTTGCTCGCCGTCCTGCTGGTCGCCTTCCTGAACACCCGGCGCGAGCTGGTCTCCTCGGCCGGGCGTCACCGGCTCTGCCTTCAGTTCGTCAGCATCCTGGCATCGTGCATCGTGTGCCTGGGGCTGCTCCTGACGCTCATCATCCTTGCCAGGACCGTCTTCTGCACGCGCTACCACAATCCGGCCGTGTGGGGCAATCTCGTCGTCGCTCTCCTGCCGTTTGTCTACTGCTTCGCCATCGCCGAGGTCGCCTGCCCGGCGCTTTCCCGCTACTTCATCTGCCGCGTCGAGCGCGCCGAACAGGCGCGGCCCGACGCCGGCGCACCGAACTCCTCCTGACCCGATCGCTGCGGCGATCCCTGCTCAGTTTGCACGGCTGGTCACCGTCGATTTCTCTTGACACAGCCGAGATTATTTGTTATTAGTAAGCACGTGGGTATCGGGACAACCTCTGGGCCGACTCAGCCCATCTCGCGCGTTCGGCTCCAAGACGGTTCTCATTCCACGCCAGGAGGTTACATTGCTATCGCGTCGGGCCCGGCCTTGCGGCAACCAGCGTTTGCTGGGGAGAGGGCCTGTCCGGCTCGTTGGAGGAGGTGAGCAAATGGAACGAAAGACAATTGCGGCGGCGTGTTGGATCGCGTTGGCTCTGCTTGTCTGGTGCCTCGCAGCACCTGTACGTGCAGACGACGTCGTCATCCCGACGTGGCGCGGCGACGAGGGGAGCACGGTCCAGTCGTGGGACTTCCACACGAACGGCGTGTTCAGCTTCACGACGATGCGCTACGACTACGACGCTCCCGACGGCGAACCGACGCTCAACCCCTACGGTGTCGCCACAATGGAGGTGTGGCCAGGCACAAAGATGGCCGGCTACCTTTTCGAATGGGGCGGCCGCACGGGCGTGTGGGACGCCACGATGGAGTTCGAAGCCGAGATTCCCAACAGCCAGATCCCCAATCCGTATAAGGAGATCTGGGTACAGGTCACGTGGGCGGCGATCGACACCTACGAGCCGACGGTGACCGTCGTCGTTGACCCGTCCTACACGGTCTCGGATGCGGAGCTGATCGATCAGATCAACCTCGGCCCGACGGGGGTGCCGCGCACGACGCCGTGGTACCTGAGCGCCTACCGCATCTACGTCTGGGACAACCCGCCGATCGAAACGGTGCAGATCACGGGTCCGATCAGCGTTGACCAGATCGTCATCGACACAATCTGCACGGTGCCCGAGCCGGCGACGTTCGGTCTGCTTGGCCTCGGCGTTGCAGCCATCTTGCTGCGTTGGCGCCGGAAGCGGTAATCCAAGAACCGCAGTCACCGAATCTTGACGGGGCAGCCGGTCATCGGCTGCCCCGGTCCGCGTCTGGAGTCCACGTCCCGCCGGTCGTTGCCCTTGCCACAAAGGGGGAGTGCGCGCAGGCTGTCGGGCACATCGAGCAGGCGCTCGAGCACTTCCCGGGCGAATAAAAAGCGAATATTCTTCTTGACACATCCCGCTGCCCGCCGTAGTCTATGTCTCCATAGTGGAGGTGCCCCGTAAAGCACACGATCGTCGTCGATGGAGAGGAGCGCGATATCGAGATCCGGGCGATGGACGACAGCTTCGTCGTCTACCGGAAGATGTACGTCCCGCCGCTGACGCCCGACAATATCGGGAAGGTGAATCCCGGCGATTGGGCCGAGCATCTGGAGAAGTTCAGAAGCCTTGGCTGGCAGAAGCTCATCGAGGATTTTCTGGGGAAACACATCCGACTCAGCGGCAGTTGCGCGATCCTTGCCTGGGACGGTGACGGCGTCATCGGCAAGATGTACTTCACGACGAAGGAGATGTGGGACGCGTTCCGCGCGGCGGACTGCTGGTTCTGCGTCGAGCACGACAGCATGCCGAAGTTCATCCAGTCACTCAGCGATGAGCGGATGGAGGCATTGCTGGCGTCTCCGAGCCGAACGTTGCAGATCCTCTGTTTCAACGTTGGTCATATGGACGGGCGCTATCACGGCCAAGGCATCACCAAAGCCATGGTGAGATACCTTCAGCAATGGGCGCGCGAGCGAGGCTGGCACCGACTGATCATGGAGTCATGCCCGGATATCACGCCGACCATCGTCCTGGGCGGACACACGCTGCGCCGTGGCACGTTGGAGCGTCTCGGATTCCATGTAGCGGAGGAGCGGCTTGCACCGCCCAAGGAGGCGGAGCATCGGCTGAGAGTGATCAACGAGCTTGCCGCCGGCAAGACGGATTACCCCGACTTGGCCGATTGGTATGTCGAGAACTTCCCGCGACTGTCCGCCGATCCCGGGTGGAGGTCGGAGTACGACAAGGACTACCTGATGGCGTGCGATCTGTGATGGAGGTCTTGCGTTCACCAATGCCCCGCGATGCACTGACTGTCTGAGTGCGAAGAGGAGGCGTTTATGGCTACGAGGATGTACACAGAGTTCGCCCGCTACTGCTGGCTCATCAATCCGGCTGAGGACTACGCGAAGGAAGCGGCGATCTGGCGCAAGGCGCTCCGCGGCAAGCTGGGCCCGGGACGACACACGATCCTTGAGCTTGGCGTGGGCGGTGGGTGCAATCTGTCGCATCTGACCGACGAGTTCGACGCGGTCGCCGCCGATATTTCGCCGGAGATGATCGAGCAAGCGAAGAAGCTGAACCCCGGCGTCGAGTTCCACGTCGGCGATATGCGCACCATTCGCCTCGGACGAACGTTCGAAGCCGTGCTGATCCACGACGCTATCAGCTACATGCAGACTGAGGACGATCTGCGGGCCGTGTTCGCCACAGCTGCGGCGCACCTCGAGCCCGGCGGCGTCTTCCTGACGTTGCCCGACTACGTCCGTGAGGTGTTCAAAGACCCTATCGTTTCCGTCAACACGCGTCGCGACGCCACGACGACGTTCACCTACGTGGAGTACACCTACGACCCGGACCCTGCTGACACGACCGTCGAGACCCTGTTCCGGTACTTCATCCAGGAGGGCGGCACGCTGAGAATTGAAGATGACCGGCATGTGCTCGGCCTGTTTCCGACGGAGACGTGGCTCAAGCTGCTGCGCGAGGCCGGCTTCGAGGCGGACACGCTCCCGTACGACGTCGAGGGCGCGCACGGCGCACCGCTGTTCCGGGGTGTTCTTAAGCAAGCAGCCGGGCCGAGCTGAGGGCGTGGAGAATGCCTGCGAACACCATCACGATCAACCGGGCGCCGGTGCTGACGCTGTGGGCGGCCGTCGTGGCCGAGGAGCTCGGCTACGACCGTGACGCCGCCCTCACGCTCGGCAAGGCGATGGCGGGCCTGACGGCCCAGACGAAGGGCCGCTCTCTCGGCATCTTCAAGCCGCCCAAGCTCGTCGAGGGCAAGCCACCGAAGAAGGTTGGGCTAGGCGAGGAGTTCTGGGTCGAGATCTGCGGTCGGCCCGTCCCTGCGAAGAACACGGAAGACGGCGTTCGCGCCGTCGTCAAGGACAAGCCGATCGAGCCGCAGAAAGTCGAGGAGTACCTCTCCAAGAAGTTCGGCGACGATCTCGGCGATGTCCGCAAGACGATGAGAACACTGGGGAGTGCGTTCGTGCCGGACGACCTGGCCGGCGCGGCGTACTCGCTCTACGAGCGGTTCCGCCCCAGCATCCCGCCCGGCAAGCGCGGCTGGGGTGCGAAGGGGAACCTCGACCTGAAGCTGATCCGCTCACTCGCATCAACCGGGTGATAGCATCATCGCGCCAGCGTTGTAGGGCGGCCGCCCCTGCGGCCGCCGATCCAGCCAGGTCGCGATAGCAGTTGCGAAAGGAGACAACAAGGATGAACCGAATCGTCGGGTCGTTGACCGATCACCTCAACCGCACCTGGGACATGCTGCGTGGGGCGATCGAGGCGTTCCCCGACGAGCAATGGCGCGTGGCCGACGAAGACGACCTGATCCCTGCGCGCCAGGCCCTGCACATCATCGAGTCGTCGGCCTTCTACTCGGGCGACTGGACGGGGAAGAAGTTCCCGACGGGCGAGCGCCTCGGCTGTAACTGGGAGTTCTCGCCCGCCGACGAGCTGCCAAGCCGGCAAGACGTCTTGACGTATCTCGATGAGGCGAAGGCCAAGCTCGACGCATGGCTCACGAAGCGCGGCGACGACGGCCTGCTCGGCGAGCCGCAGGACAAGCGCTTCCCGTGGACGGGCGCGTGCGAGCTTGGCCGCGCCCTCTACCTTATCCGTCACACGCACCATCACCTGGGCAAGATCCACAACGAGCTGCGCCGCCGCAGCATCGCGCGTCCCGAGTGGCGCTAGACGAGACGAGTTGACACTGGTGATCGCGCTGGACTACAAAGTGCTTTCGGCTGTCGACGATGGCTGGATGCCTGTTCAGACTTATCACTGGATAGCAATACTCCGCTCGAGGAGGCCCTCATGCCAGCACGAGACTATCCATACATGCACAGTGATGCCGAGTACCAAGAGATGTGGGAGCTGTTGGTGGAGAGCTATGCGATAACTCGCAAGCCTCACAACTGGCTGTTCGCCCGACTCGAGAACTGGAAATACGCTTCGCTCCACATGCCGGCGCCGTTCTTCACGCGCGACGTCCACTTGTGGCGAGAGAGCGCGGATCGGCTTGTCGGTTTCACCATTTCCGAGCATGGGGACAACGGTGTCTATCTTCAGATTCATCCCGAACACCGTGCCGTCGAGACTGACATGCTGTCCTGGATTGCGCACGGCGTCGAACGAGGCAAGGAATGCGCTGAGACGCACGCCTATGCCGACGAAACAGAGCGTTCCGAGTTGTTGCGCCCTCTGGGCTATCGGGACCAGGGGAACAGCGGAAACATGTACGAGTACGACACGTCCCAGCCGGCTCCAGAGCCGGAATTGCCGACGGGATACTCGGTCAGGCCGCTGGGTGAGGACGGTGACCACTCTCGGCTCATCGAACTGGAGAACAAGGCGTTCGGCCGGACCAACCTCGATGAGGCCTGGTTCTACGGCAAGGCCTCGGCGCCAAGCTACTCGCACGATTGGCATCTGATCGTCGTGTCGCCTGACGGCGAGTATGTGGCGTTCGCCCTCGTGTGGGTGGACGCGCGGAACCGGATCGCCGAGATCGACCCGGTGGGCACGCACCCGGACCATCGCCGCAAGGGGTTGGCGAAAGCGCTGCTGAACGAGTGCTTCCGCCGATTGCAGGCGTGCGGCGTGCAGCGTGCCTACATCGGCACCGGTCCGGACCCCTTTCCCGCCAATCGGCTCTACGAATCGCTTGGGCCTGCAGCCAAGTACCAGGAGCATCAGTGGGTGAAGCCTGTGGAATAGAGGACGCTTCGGTCCTGAGACAGATAAGGGAATGACCAGACAAGACGTGAGGTTTGAGATGATGAGGCAAGCGCTGCTCTTGACGTTGTGCATTGCGAGCGTGCTCTTGAGCGCCTCGCCGCTGTGTGCCCAGGAACAGCCCATATTCGACGTGCCGCGGCTCGAGAAGATCGTCATCGACGGCAAAGCCGACGACTGGGCCGACAACGGCTTCCGCGTTGACCTTCTCCTGGGCAGGGATGAGACATACCTGCCCCCGGACGACCTCGACGTGGCCTTTCGCCTCGGGTGGGACGCGCGTGGTCTGCTGCTGCTTCTCAAGGTCACCGACGACGTCCACGTCGAGTATCCTGACGGGGAGCACTTCTGGCGGGAAGACTGCGTGCAGGTGTTCTTCGCCGACAAAAAGGGCGGCAAGGACCTGATGTTCGCATTCCTCTCGCCGGGGCTCGATCCGAAGTATCCCGAGCTGCGGCAGTATCTCACGGACAAACGCAGCGACGAGGAGCTAAAGAAGCAGCCACCGACAATCGAGGCGGCTCGCACGAAAACAGACACCGGCTACGTCTTGGAGGTTCTCCTGCCGTGGAGCAACCTCGGCATCGAGCCGGAACTCGGGCGCGAAGTCGGCTTCCAGCTCTTTGTCGACGAATCCGACGGTCCGGACACGGACTTCGCCGTGCGGTGGTTTCCGGGGCTCGACACGGCATACTACACGGACCAGATGCACCGCGTGCGGCTCTCCGAGACGCCGAGCCCGCGTGTCGCATCGCTCGTGAGGGGGGAGTACGAACGCTTTCGCCGCACGAAGATCGCCGTGACCGCCGTGACCGAGTTCATCGGCAAGCCGGTCGTCATCCGAATGGGCGACGTCGAGCTTGCGAAAGGCGAGCTGAGGGACGAAGGCGGTCGGGCCTCGTATGGGATCGAGCTGCCCATGCCGGCGCAAGGCACCTCGTATGATCCCCTCAGCATCTTTGTTGACGAAGAGCTTGTCGAGACGATCACCCTCCCCGACGTGGCGGAGCAACGCGCCCGCGCGTTCGCCGAAGCACCGTTACACTTCGAACCGGCTGTCTTCTCGTCGCCGTACTTCCCATCGTGCGAGTTTGAACAGCCGGCGCGTGTCGAAGACCTGATTGGCCGCTACACGATCAACACGACGTTCTACGACAAGAACTACAACGAAGTCACAATGGCCAACGAACCCGGCCGGTATGGCGCCGTCGTCGAGATCACGACCGAGTCAGGCCGGACGTTCCGTCGCTTCCGCACCCTTTATTGTGTCCCCGGTGAGCTTGATGAGTTCAAGGTGTGGAGGACCGAGGTGCGCGCGACGCCAACTTTGCCTGAGGAGTATGGCGTGGACGCGCGCGTGATCGAGGCGCAGTCGCACATCATCGGCGATTTCCTCAAGTGGGAGATCTTCGATGGCAACCTGTCACGCGACTCGGGCCTTGCCGCTCTCCTGGCGGGCCTTGCCGAGACCGATCCCGCCGCCGCGCCCGCCGGCGTCACCGACGACGTCTTTGCCCGCGACCGGCAATGGTGGATCGGGCTCAAGCGCAAGCTCTACGGTATGGACAAGCGCTACCCCGAGCCGTTTGTCTGTCCGCGTCCGATCGAGGGCAAGCCGGCAACCCTCCTGCGCGACGCCACCGCCGCCGAAGCGGGCATGAAGCCGGATGCCGTCGAGAAGATCGACGTAGTATGTCAGGAGTGGCTTGACGAGAGCGGCGAAGCGTTCGCCGTCTGCCTCGTCCGCCACGGCGTCGTGTTCTTCCACAAGGCGTATGGCACACGCGATGGCCAGCCGATGACGGTCACGACGCCGAGCTCGATGGCGTCGATCACCAAGCTCATGTCGGGCACGCTGCTGATGATGCTCGTCGACCAGGGCCTCATCGAGCTCGACGGTACTATCGACGGGTACCTGCCGCCGTTCCAGGGCATCGAAGTCGAAACGCCGCTCACCATCCGCTCCCTCTACAACCACACCCACGGGCTTCGTCTCGATGTCTGGGGAGACGACATGAACGATCTTGAGGAGGTGGCCGCCGGCTACTACCCGGCCCAGAACGTGTGCAAACGGTGGGAGTACAGCGCGACCGGCCTCTCGCTCGGGAGCAAGATCATTGAGCTGATGAGCGGTGAGGTGCTTGCGCGTTTCTACAAGAACCACCTGCTCGATCCGCTCGGCTGCACCAACACGGAGGTGATGGGCAATGGCGGCGACGCCTTCAGCACACCGCTCGACATGGCCAAGATTGGCCAGATGCTGCTCAATAAAGGCGCCTACGGCGACATGCGCTTCTTCAGCGAGGAAGTCTTTGGGCAGATGCTCCCGCGCCCGTATCCCGAGATGCCTAACCTCATGGCCGGCCTCGAATACGGCGTCGGCACGTCGCGGTATGATCAGACGGTGGCTCTCGGCTTCGGCGAGGACTGCTTCGGCCACGGGGCCGGCTCGAACGCGTCGTTCCTTATCGACCCGACACACGACCTGGTCCTCGTCGTGACTCGGAACAGGGGTGGCGAGCACTTCGACAAATACAAAGAGCTGTTCATCAGGGCCGTTCTCGACTCACTTGAGGAATGACCATGATGGCAGGCGAGAAGCGAAGCTGGTGGAGCAACTGCGATGTGCCGGACGGCGATGAGGATGTCGCCGCGATCGGCGCGGGGACCACCACGAAGGGAGCCGGGACGCGACCACCCGGCAAGCACGAGCCCGTCGAGCAGTGGCTTGCGGCGTCGTTCGAGAAGGCACTGCGACTGCAACTCGACTTGTAGAGGAGGGAGGACACATGGGAGTCGTGAACAAGCAGAGCCTCAACGCGACGGTCGACGCGGTTGATGAGGCGTTCTTTTTCAGCCGCCCGCTGAGCAAAGCCGATCGCGTCGAGGCGGCGCGCTGGATCGCCGGTCGCCAGGGCTTGCCTGGTTCGTATCACGGCATGTTCGCGCCGACCAAGCGCGACTTCGAACGCGGCCTCCAGGCTTTCATGGGTGACAGGATGCGCACGCGGGCGGGCACGGCCCACGTCCTCGGCGAGGAAGCCTGCCGCGCGCTCATCCTTTTGGACGTGAAGGACGCGCAGGTACAGAGCGCGTTGCGGCAGGCGACCGAGGGGATGCTGCGGCGCCTCGAGCCGCTCGATGGGCCGCGTGCAGGCTTCTACTGCTGCGGCACGTGCACGGTCTCCTATTGGCGCCACCTCGCCGTGGGCGGTCTCGACCACGCCGAGCACCGTTTGGCCACGGGCGTCAAGCACCTCAAGTCGCGCCGCCAGGACAACGGCCGCTGGGGGCTCTATCCGTTCTGGTACACGCTGCTGGCGCTGACCGAGATCGATCTCCCGTCGGCGAGGAAGGAATTGCACTACGTCGCGCCCGTGTGTGAGCGGCTCCTCAAGCGTCGACCCAGCGACGAGGTTTTCGCCGCCCGCCGCCGGGCGTTGGCGGAGCGCGTCCTGGCTGCCGCATAGCGAACAACCTGCCGCGCTGGGGCTTAGCCTGGATCGGATTGGCAGCGGATTTGCGCCTCATGTGGCAGGAGGCCGAGGGCGCGGACAGAGGCGGTCTTGTCGCCGCGTGTGGGCGTGAATATCCTGGAACTCGATGGGTCCGGGCCGTGTCGAATAGGGTGAGGTTTTCTGAAAAAAGCTGTTGACAACAGGCGGCCTGTCCGACTAGAAAGGTAGTTGAAGTTTGAGAGGGGTCTTTGTACCCTCGACATATCGCGTTCCCTGAGCGCGCAAGCCATACTGACGGCTCCTCGTCGATCAAGTGGATTGCGTTTCCCGGGCCATGGACCCGGGGCGAGCCAGTTGCTCGTGCGGTTCGTCAGGTTTTTTATCGCCTGACGCCGTGGGTGACTCGAGGCGCGGTACGGGCTCTTTGATAGGCCAGCAATGTAGTGTGCCAAGCTTAAGCAGGTGAACGCGCTTGCGCTGCGCAAGCGCGGGACCTTGCGTCAATTCTGAATCCGGACGTCGGCGAGATCGGATGCTGTCCGACGTGTCGGATAGCATCGCGATGCGTTGACGTTCGGCCAGGTATCCTGCCCCGTGAGGGGGAGGGTGCTCGGTGTGTTTGACTTTCCGCCGCATGGGCGAGCGATCGCCCAAGTGGTTGGATAAGTTTAACTTGGAGAGTATGATCCTGGCTCAGAACGAACGCTGGCGGCGTGGATGAGGCATGCAAGTCGAACGGGGAGAACGCCGATAGCAATATTGGCATTCTCCTAGTGGCGAAAGGGTGAGTAACACGTGGGTAACCTGCCCTCGAGTTGGGGATAACCTGGGGAAACCCGGGCTAATACCGAATGAAGTCCTTGGGAGCGTGCTCCCGAGGATGAAAGGTGGGGATCTTCGGACCTGCCGCTCGATGAGGGGCCCGCGGCCCATTAGCTTGATGGTGAGGTAACGGCTCACCATGGCTGTGATGGGTAGCCGAGTTGAGAGGCTGACCGGCCACACTGGGACTGAGACACTGCCCAGACTCCTACGGGAGGCTGCAGTCGAGAATCATTGTCAATGGGCGAAAGCCTGAACATGCGACGCCGCGTGGAGGATGACGGCCTTCGGGTTGTAAACTCCTGTCACGAGGGACGAAACCCGGCCGGGCCAATACCCTGGCCGATTGACGGTACCTCGAGAGGAAGCCCCGGCTAACTCCGTGCCAGCAGCCGCGGTAATACGGAGGGGGCGAGCGTTGTTCGGATTCATTGGGCGTAAAGGGGAGCCTAGGCGGTCTGGCAAGTCGGACGTGAAAGCCCACGGCTTACCCGTGGAACTGCGTTCGAAACTGCCAGACTTGAGTACGGGAGAGGAGAGTGGAATTCTCGGAGTAGCGGTGATATGCGTAGATATCGAGAAGAACACCGGTGGCGAAGGCGACTCTCTGGACCGATACTGACGCTGAAGCCCGAAAGCTAGGGGAGCAAACAGGTTTAGATATCCTGGTAGTCCTAGCTGTAAACGATGTGCACTGGGTGTTGGAGGTATCGACCCCTTCAGTGCCGAAGCTAACGCATTAAGTGCACCGCCTGGGGAGTACGGTCGCAAGGCTGAAACTCAAAGGAATTGACGGGTCCCCGCACAAGCGGTGGAGCATGTGGTTCAATTCGACGCAACGCGAGGAACCTTACCAGGGCTTGACATGTAGCTGCTCATCCTGGGAAACCAGGACTCCTTCGAGGGTGCTACACAGGTGCTGCATGGCTGTCGTCAGCTCGTGTCGTGAGATGTTGGGTTAAGTCCCGCAACGAGCGCAACCCCTGTCGCCAGTTGCCAGCGGTTCGGCCGGGGACTCTGGCGAGACTGCCGGTGTCAAACCGGAGGAAGGTGGGGATGACGTCAAGTCCGTATGGCCCTTACGTCCTGGGCGACACACGTGCTACAATGGCCGGTCCAGAGGGAAGCCAAACCGCGAGGTGGAGCAAATCCCAGAAAGCCGGTCCCAGTTCGGATTGGAGTCTGCAACTCGACTCCATGAAGTCGGAATCGCTAGTAACGGCGCATCAGCCATGGCGCCGTGAATACGTTCCCGGGGCTTGTACACACCGCCTGTCATATCACGGAAGCCGGCAGCACCCGAAGTCGCTGGCCCAACCCGCAAGGGAGGGAGGCGCCGAAGGTGAAGCTGGTGACTGGGATAAAGTCATAACAAGGTAGCCGTATCGGAAGGTGCGGCTGGATCACCTCCTTTCTAAGGAGCACGGCATGGGCAAACGGTCCGGATCCGTCCGGCCACGTGCCCGAGCCGAGGTCGATCGGACTCGACCGGAGTCCGCAGGACATCCGGCAGAGTCCGCAGCCTCTGGCACGCTACATTGCTGGCCTCTCAAAGGGTCGTCCGACGGCACGAGCCGTCGACGGGGCCGCCCAGCGGCCCGCATGATCTTTGAGAAGCGCTATCGAGGACTCGCGCGGGCTCATAGCTCAGCTGGCTAGAGCACTCGGCTGATAACCGAGAGGTCGGTGGTTCGAATCCACCTGGGCCCACTAATGCATGGGCCCGCAGCCGTGCGTGCCAGCTAGGAACGGGGCACGCCCGCCAGGGGCGGGGGACGCCCGCCAGGAGGCGGTCACACTTGCCGAAGGCAAGCCCAGGCCCCGAGCATGCTCGCGCCTCGCGGGGATATAGCTCAACCTGGTAGAGCACCTGCCTTGCACGCAGGGGGTTACCGGTTCGAATCCGGTTATCTCCACTGAGCCGTTCAGCACAGCAGCGAACCACGCGCCGTGCTCAGCACACAAGCGCGCGAGCCCGAACGGCGAAGCGAGCGACAGAGCGGCCACCCATAGGGTGGCCAGTCGATAGAATTCAGGGCGCCCTGAGTGGCGCAGTCGCCATGCGCGGCTGAAGCCGGCCCCGGCGCCCGACGGTCTTTGACAGTTGAATCGAGGTTGTGAAAGGAAGAACCGAGACGACGCGTCTTGGATCTTGCGGACTCGGACTCAGCCGGGTCGCTCGCAGTTGGCGCAAGCCAACTGCGGTCGGACTCGGCGCAGCCAAGTCCGCCACTACCAGATATGGTCAAGCTATTAAGGGCTTTTGGTGGATGCCTTGGCGTCGGTAGGCGATGAAGGACGTGGTGTAGCTGCGATAAGCCTCGGGGAGCTGCTAGCAAGCTTTGATCCGGGGATCTCCGAATGGGGAAACCCGCCCGGGCAATACCCGGGCATCTTCCGGTGAATCAAATAGTCGGAAGAAGCGACACCCGGGGAACTGAAACATCTCAGTACCCGGAGGAGAGGAAATCAACCGAGATTCCCTGAGTAGTGGCGAGCGAAACGGGAACAGCCCAAACCGTCTCTTTATTGAGGCGGGGTTGTGGGACCTCGACATGGGACGTGGACGGGTAGCAGAACCGGCTGGAAAGCCGGGCCACAGAAGGTGATAGCCCTGTAGGCGAAACCCCGAAGCGCCCTAGAGGAATCCCGAGTACCACGGGACACGTGGAACCCCGTGGGAAACTGGGGGGCCCACCCTCCAAGGCTAAATACTCACCGACGACCGATAGTGAACAAGTACCGTGAGGGAAAGGTGAAAAGCACCCCGTGAGGGGAGTGAAATAGTACCTGAAACCAGAAGCCTACAAGCGGTCGGAGCCCTATGCCCTTCGGGGCACGCGGGTGACGGCGTGCCTTTTGCATAATGAGCCGGCGAGTTACCGTGCACGGCAAGGTTAAGGGGTGTGCGCCCCGGAGCCGCAGCGAAAGCGAGTGCGAAATGCGCGACGAGTCGTGTAAGGTAGACCCGAAACCGGGTGATCTATCCATGGCCAGGGTGAAGTCGCCGTAACAGGCGATGGAGGCCCGAACCAGTGAAGGAGAAATCTTCTTGGATGAGCTGTGGATAGGAGTGAAAGGCTAATCAAACCCGGAAATAGCTGGTTCTCCCCGAAATAGCTTTAGGGCTAGCCTCGCGCCACTACGCCATGGGGGTAGAGCACTGGATGGCTTAGGGGGCTTACCAGCCTACCAAACCCAACCAAACTCCGAATACCGTGGCGACTATCGCGGGAGTCAGACTGCGGGGGATAAGCTTCGTAGTCGAAAGGGAAACAGCCCAGACCATCGGCTAAGGCCCCCAAATCGATGCTCAGTGGGAAAGGAAGTGGAAGTGCTATAACAGCGAGGATGTTGGCTTAGAGGCAGCCATCATTTAAAGAGTGCGTAACAGCTCACTCGTCGAGTACTTCCGCGCCGAAAATGAACGGGACTCAAGCATCGTGCCGAAGCTGTGGGTTTGCAGCGCAAGCTGTGAGCGGTAGGGGAGCGTTCCATGCTGGTTGAAGGTCGATCGTGAGGACGGCTGGACGGCATGGAAGTGAGTATGCTCGGCATGAGTAGCGATAAAGGTGGTGGAAATCCGCCTCGCCGAAAACCTAAGGTTTCCTGGGGAAGGCTCGTCCACCCAGGGTTAGTCGGCCCCTAAGCCGAGGCCGAAAGGCGTAGGTGATGGGGAGCAGGTCAACATTCCTGCACTACCTCACCGGTGTCAAAGACACGGGGATGTGACGCGGTGCAGATGGCCGCCCGAGCGATCGGAAGTGCTCGGCCCGCAAGGGGACGTGGCGGCTACGGCCAACGCGGATCGGCTTGAAGCATCGCCAAGAAACAGCATCACGTGAATCGGTGGGTAACCGTACCTGAAACGGCCACACGTAGGTGGGTAGAGAATACCAAGGCGCGCGAGATAACCCTCGTTAAGGAACTCGGCAACTTGACCCCGTAACTTCGGGAGAAGGGGTGCTCTCCGAGGTGGCCCATCGCAAGACGGGCTGCGTTGGAGAGCCGCAGAGAAATGGCCCGGGCGACTGTTTACCAAAAACACAGCACTCTGCAAAGTCGCAAGACGACGTATAGGGTGTGACACGTGACCAATGCCAAAAGGTTAAGGGAATCGGTTATCCCTTCGGGGAGAAGCTGTGAACCGAAGCCCTGGTGAATGTCGGCCGTAACTATAACGGTCCTAAGGTAGCGAAATTCCTTGTCGGGTAAGTTCCGACCTGCACGAATCGTGCAACGACTTGGGCGGTGTCTCAACGAGGGACTCGGTGAAATTGTAGTCGTGGTGAAGATGCCACGTACCCGCGGTTAGACGGAAAGACCCCGTGCACCTTTACTGCATCCTGGCATTGGACTTCGGTGCAGCATGTGTAGCATAGGTGGGAGGCGATGAAGCCGGGGCGTTAGCCTCGGTGGAGCCGTCAGTGAAATACCACTCTTGCTGTAGTGAGGTTCTAACGCCGTCCCGTGAATCCGGGCGCCGGACAGTGTCAGGTGGGTAGTTTGACTGGGGCGGTCTCCTCCCAAAAGGTAACGGAGGAGTGCAAAGGTACCCTCAGCACGGTTGGCAATCGTGCGGCGAGCGCAAAGGTATAAGGGTGCTTGACTGCGAGACCTACACGTCGAGCAGATGCGAAAGCAGGCCTTAGTGATCCAGCGGTTGAATGTGGAATCGCCGTTGCTAAACGGATAAAAGGTACGCCGGGGATAACAGGCTTATAGCGCCCAAGCGTCCACAGCGACGGCGCTGTTTGGCACCTCGATGTCGGCTCAACGCATCCTGGGGCTGGAGAAGGTCCCAAGGGTTCGGCTGTCCGCCGATTAAAGCGTTACGTGAGCTGGGTTCAGAACGTCGTGAGACAGTTTGGCCCCTATCTTCCGTGGGCGTAGGAGAATTGAGGAGAGCAGACCCTAGTACGAGAGGACCGGGTTTGACGGACCGCTGGTCTTCCAGTTGTCTTGCCAAAGGCATCGCTGGGTAGCTACGTCCGGACAGGATAAGCGCTGAAAGCATCTAAGCGCCAAGCCCCCTCCAAGATGAATTCTCCCTATGAGACCCCTTCAAGACCAGGAGGTTGATAGGCCGGGTGTGGAAGCTCCGCGAGGAGTGAAGCTAACCGGTACTAATCGGTCCATCGGCTTGACCATTGCACTTATTCGGCCACGGCCCATCCAGCCTGGATGTGCCGCTTGCCGATCCCGGGACGCGACGTGCTCGGATCGCTCCGAGTAGCACCTCGATTCGACTGTCCGATATACTCCTGCCGCGATCGGCAGAAAGTCATTCTTGGCGGTCATGGCGGAGGGGGTACACCCGTTCCCATCCCGAACACGGCAGTTAAGCCCTCCAGCGGCGATGGTACTGCGTGCATGAGCGTGGGAGAGTAGCACGCCGCCAAGAGTATCATTGACGAGGCCCGGGGTCTTGCGCGACCCCGGGCCTCGCTGTGTCTGGCCGGCCTTGCCTCGCCCTGCACGGACGGGCGAGGCCCCCGTTTCCATGCGGTAGGCGAGACAGGATCCCCACGGCGTGCCTGAGCTGCGCATTTGTTCTCCCACTCAACGAGCCAGTGCACCGGAATAGCCAACTCGGGGACTTAGCTCTTGACAGAGAAGCCTCGTCGGAGTATGTTCTATTCAGGGGTGTTGCAGCGACATCTTTGCAGCACTGCGCAGATAGGTTCTGCCAGCACACCTCGGCCTGTGGCCGAGGTGGCCTTTGGAGCGCATGAAGTACAAGGGGGGAAAGATCGCAATGAGCGGATTTCTTCGTCGCCGGTTGGCCGGGTTCAGCAGCGTCCTTCGTGTATGCGGGCATGCGGCCGTTCTTCTGGCCGTCGCACTTGCGGCGAGCACGGCCTGGCCACAAGGAAGTGCCGAAGTCACATCAGTCGCGCCGAACGCACTGTCGCGTGCGCGTGCGCTTGCCGAGGCTGCGGCGAACGGCACCGACCCGGTGCCGGGGGATCCACCCTCGGCGGTGGACCTCAGCACGTCGATCCACTTCCCGCCGATGATGAGGCAGCTCGCCGGTGACTGCACATGTTACTCGTCGACCTACTACTACCTCACATTCATGCAGGCGCAGGATGAGGGTGTCAACGCCTCGGAGCTTGACCCGCAGTATGAGTATCCCGACATTGTGGAGCCTCGTGATGCCCGCGCCGGCTACGACGACAGGGTGTGCAGTCCCCGGTTCACGATGGCTATCATCGGCGGCGGGGTGGCATATGCCACGGGCACTCGGACGGCAATGGAGCGAGTCACCGTGAGTGGTGCCCCGTTTGCGAGCGACTTCTCTCCTACATCGTCCCCCGGTCCTTGGCCTGATGAGACCGCATGGGTCGCCGCGCTGAACAACCGTCCCGGCCAGATGTACTCGATCCGGGTCGACTTGGAAGAAGGCATTGACGCGGCCAAGCAAGTGCTGGCCAACGGGTGCTGCCTGGTCACGCGGGGCGACTTTGGCGGCAACCTCGGGAGCTACCACGACAGCGCCAGCGGGTACCGCATCGACAATCACGTCATGTACGAGCGTGACATGGGGAGCCACGGTCTGACGCACTCGTTTTGCATTGTCGGGTACGATGACGACATCAGCTACTACGACGTGGACGCGGGGGAAACGCGTTACGGGGCGTTCATCATGGCCGACAGCGACGCGTGGGCCTGGTATTCGCCGTACTCCTGGTGGAACTGGTACAACAGCGAAGGCTTCGGCGGTTCGCCGGGCACGAAGGGCTTCATCTGGCTCGCCTACGACATGTTCAGGGAGCGGCAGTTGGGCTTCTACAACTGGCCGGGCATGGTCTATACCGACCCCTGTCATGACAACGAACCCGACCCGACGATGTACTACCACGACGATCGGCCTCTGTACCGGCCGAAGCTCTACGCGGTCGTCGGGGTCAACCACGTCGACATCAACAAGCTGATTCTCACCGGCGGGGTCGGAGACACCCCCTCTTCTCCCGACTTCCTGGGCCCGGAGGTGTTCAAGCTGAACGACTACGACACGCGTTCCATCTCTGACTTGACGCGCGTAGCCGTGGACCTGACCGACGGCGTCGACTTGATCAACTCCGGCGCGGCGACGCACGCGTTTGTGAAACTCAGCGTGTCCGGCACGTCCGGTTCGAACGGCACGATCACGAGCGCCGACTTCTACTACGACTACGACGGCGACGGCATCTACCAGATGGTCTCGTCGACCGATCCAACCGTTACCGTGACGCCCGGGAACTCCGGCTACGCGACGGTGTACATTGTGCCGCCGTTGCCCATCTACGTCGATGACTCGAACACGACGCCGCCGTGGGAAGGCACGCCGGAGGATCCCTACCAGACGATCCAGGACGGCATCGACAACGCGATATCGGGCATGACCGTGTACGTCATGCCGGGCACCTACAACGAAGGCATTGAGCTCATCAGCGGCCTGGAGGTGATCGGTTCGGGCGCGGCGTTGACCACGATTGACTCGCTCAACACCGACGAGGCGGTCTACGCCAGCGGCGTAACTGGTACAGTCATCGAGGGCTTCACGATTATCTCAGGCGCCGACTACAACGCGGTCAGGACAATCAACACGACGTTGACGCTGCGCCGGTGCGCGGTCATGGCGAGCAAGAGCGGCTGCGGCGCCGACGGCGGTGGGTTGCTCGTGCTGGACAACTGCCTCGTGACCGGTCACACGGTCAGCGGGCTGTGGCAGAACGGCTCGAGCACGAACATCGACCTTAGCAACTGCACCGTCGCCGACAACGGCGCGTATGGCGTCGCGCGCTGGGGTTCCGGTTCGGCCACGATCACGATCAGCGACACGATCGTCTACGGCAACGGCAACGACATTGCCGGCGACCTGGCCGGGTACGCTGTATCGTACTCGGATATCGGTGACGGCGACTTCGCCGGCTCGAACGGCAACATCACCGCCGACCCGCAGTTTGTCTCGGGGCCGTATCACAGCTATTACCTGAGCCAGACGGCCGCCGGGCAGGGCTCGGACAGCCCGTGCGTGGACGCCGGCTCGGACACGGCGGTGAACCTGGGTCTCGACGGGGCGACGACGCGCACTGACGCGGTGCCGGACGCAGGGCAAGTCGACATGGGATATGAGGCCTGGCCGCATCCGGTGATCACGGCCATTGAGCCCGTAGGCGACGACGTGGTCGTCACGTGGAACGCGCGTCCGGGCGTCTCGTACGTGGTCGAGTGGTCAACCAACCGGACAGCCTGGAACCCGGTGCCCGTGGGCGAGGAGAGTTCGTGGACGGATACCGACACGAGCTCGTATGTGGAGAAGTTCTACCGTGTCTGCGAGGACACGTTTTAGCGTCGCGGTCTGACGCCGAAGATGCCGCTACGGGCAGCGTGGGCCGGGGCACCGGCAACGTAGGCCGTTAGGCCGCACAGGCACGCACCGGCGGCGTTCGAAGAGTCTGTTCTGAGGTGTTGACTCAGAGGAGAGAGAACGATGCTCAGGCTTGTTGAAGTCCCCCCACGTTTTCGCGGGGGCGGCGTTCGGCCGTGCGTCTGTTTGCTCGCCGCGTTGCTTCTGGCGGTTGTGGTGACGCCGGCCAGGTCCCAGCAGGACGACGACTTCGGCCGCGACTTCCACTGGTTGCGCTCGCTCGGTGGCGGGAGCGTCGGGCCGTCGCAATGCGAGATGCGGCCGTCTTCTGCGGTGAAGGTCACGTCGGTGGCACCGAATGCGTTGTCGCGTGCGCGTGCACTTGCCGAGGCTGCGGCGAACGGCACCCCGGTGCCGGGCCCGCTCCCCGAGCTCGTGGACAACAGCACGCTAATGTACTTCCCCCCGATCAGGCACCAGCCGATTGGCGACTGCACGTGCTATTCGTCGGCTTACTACTACAACACGTTT
The DNA here is from genome assembly GCA_964449605.1 of uncultured Verrucomicrobiota bacterium. Classification (GTDB taxonomy): domain Bacteria; phylum Auribacterota; class JABMQX01; order JAFGEW01; family JAFGEW01; genus CAYUZG01. The sequence goes on from CAYUZG010000008.1 coordinate 18,506, forward strand.
CTGCAGGCGCGTGACGAGGGGGAGGACGCCTCGGGAGGCGACCCGGCAGTGATCTGTAGTCCCCGGTTCCTGTTTTTGATCATCGCCCAAGGCGGGTGGGGCGCCACGTGTACCGAGCACGCGATGGCCCGGCTCTCGGACGTTGGATGCTCGCATGTGGACACCTGCGACTACAACCAGAATTGGGACGGGGAATGGCCCTTCGAGGCCGCATGGGTCCAGGCCTTGCACAATCGCACGGGGACGCTGCACAAGATCCAGGGCAGCGCGATGGCCGACATCGACCTCGAGGCGGTCAAGACGGTGCTCGCCAACGGTAGTTGCGTGGTGACCCGGGCCGACTTCGGAGCCAACTACGACGACTATCGCGACTATGCCGCGGGCGTTGGCATCGACAACCACGTCATGTTCCGCCAAGACAAGTCGGGCCACGGCAACCGCCATTCGATGTGCATCGTCGGCTACGACGACAACATAAGCTACTACGACGATGAATACGGGGACACGTTCTCCGGCGCATTCATCTTGGCCAACAGCGAGGGGCCGCTCAACGACTGGTACAACAGCGACGGCCCCGGCGGTGTGCCGGGCACGAAGGGCTTCATGTGGATCGCCTACAGGATGTTCCTCCACTGCGGTCCTCCCATCAACAGGCCGCCTCAGTTCGGCTACTACGATTGGAACATGCCAATCGGGGACCCCTGCCACGACGACGAAGACTACCCCACGGTCTACTACCATGATGACCGCCCGCACTACCGGCCGAAGCTGTACGCGGTCGCCGGCCTCAATCACAACAACCGCCATATGCTCACCTTCACGGGCGGCATTGGCTCGACGACCACGCCCGATTTCGAAGGACCATGGGCGATCGAGCCGACGCCGGATAGCCCGTACATCCGGTTCATCAACGACAGCAGGCGGGTGGCCGTCGACCTGACCGACGGCGTCGAGCTGCTCTCGCCCGAGACGCCGACGCAGGTATTCGTCGAGCTGCGTGTTCACGAGGATGCCACGGGGAGCGCTACGATGACGAGCGCCGACTTCTTCCAGGACGCCGACGGCGACGGCGTCTACGAAGACGTTGCCTCGACGGATCCGACGGTGACCGTCCCGGTTGACGACCACGGCTTCGCGACGGTGATGTTGTACGGGCCGCACTACGTCTACGTCGACGACTCGAATACGACGCCGCCGTACGAGGGCACCTACACCGACCCATACCAGACGATCCAGGACGGCGTGGACAACGCGGCGGTCGGCGTCTTGGTGCGCGTGTTTCCCGGCACGTACAACGAGGGCGTTGAGCTCACCAGCGGCAGCTGCCTGATCGGTTCGGGCGCGCCGTTGACGACAATCGACTCGCTCAACACTGACGAGGCGATCTACGCTAGCGGCGTAACCGGTGCCAGCGTCGAGGGCTTCACGATTATCTCGGGCGCCGACTACAACGCGGTCAGGACAATCAACACGACATTGACGCTGCGCCGGTGCGTGATCACGGCGAGCAAGAGCGGCTGCGGCGCCGACGGCGGTGGGTTGCTCGAGCTGGACAACTGCCTCGTGACCGGCCACACGGTCAGCGGGCTGTGGCAGAACGGCGCGAGCACGAACATTGACCTTATCAACTGCACCGTCGCCGACAACGGCGCGTATGGCGTCGCGCGCTGGGGTTCCGGCTCGGCCACGATCACGATCATCGACAGCATCGTCTACGGCAACGGCAACGACATTGCCGGCGACCTGGCCGGGTACGCCGTCAGCTACACGGACATCGGCGACGGCGACTTCGCCGGCTCGAACGGCAACATCTCGGCCGACCCGCAGTTTGTCTCGGGGCCGTATCACGCCTACTACCTGAGCCAGACGGCCGCCGGGCAGGGCTCGGATAGCCCGTGTGTTGACGTCGGCTCCGACATGGCGGTCAACCTCGGCCTCGACGGGGCGACGACGCGCACCGACGCGGTACCGGACGCCGGGACCGTCGACATGGGTTATCACCCCTGGCCGCAGCCGGTGATCATGACCATTGAGCGCGTAGGCAGCGACGTGGTCATCACGTGGAACGCGCGTTCGGACATCTCATACGTGGTCGGGTGGTCGGACAACCTGTCGACGTGGAACCCGGTGCCCGTGGGCGAGGAAAGCTCCTGGACGGACACCGACACGAGTTCATATGTGGAGAAGTTCTACCGTGTCAGTGAGGACACGTTTGCTGGCGGCGCAAGCAGCTCGGCGATGGATCCGGCCGGCGACGGAGAAGTCGCGGTCGGCTCGAGCGCCGGGTCCCCGAGCGCTCCGCTGACGTCGTCCGCTGCTGAACGTGCCGGTCCGGGCAACGTGCGCCGGGGCGGCGGCAACGTCCGTGAGGCCGACAACGTCGGCAGATGACCGGTGCCGCATGGGTGCGCCGGCATCCGGTGGTGGAGTCACCGCCGGTGGTTGCCGAAACCATTGCACAAAGAAAGAAGGTCAGTTCTGTGCAGATGACCGTGCGCGGTCTGGCTAGGACAGGGGAACAACAAAGATGATGAGGCCTGTTCGTGCTTGGCCGCGCCGGCTCGGCGTCGGCCTCGGGTGTGTGTGCGCGGCCCTCAGTATTGCTGTGGCGGTAACCACGGCGTGGTCTCAGGGGGCCGACGACTTCACCAGTGACTTCTCGCGGTTGGCGGCCGGCAACGGCGGGGTGGCCGTTCCATCCCAGTGCGCGCTTCAGCCATCGCCCACCACCGAAGTGAGGTCCGTCCGGCCGAACGCGCTCGCGGTTGCGCGCTCGCTTGCGGAGGCGGCAGCCAGCGGCACGTCGCCGGTGCCGGGGGATGCTCCCGCCTCGGCGGATAACAGCACGCTGATCTACTTCCCGCCTATCGTGGCTCAGCCTCTGGGCGACTGCACGTGCTATTCGTCGGGCTACTACTACAACACGTATACCCAGGCGCGCGACGAGGGGCTCGACGCGTCGAGCGGCAACGAGGACGTGCTGTGCAGCCCGCGGTTCATCTTCTCGTTGATCTGTCAGGCCTATTCCGGCGCTGAGTGCACGGAGCACGTGATGGCGCGGCTGGCCGACGTCGGCTGCTCGAACGTGACGCTGCACCCGTTCTACATAGACTACCAGGACTGGCCCAGCGAGGCAGCGTGGATCCAGGCCTTGCAGAACCGCACGGGCACGCCGCACAAGATCGAGGCGTATACGACGGAAGGGCTCGAGGCGATCAAGCAGCACATCGCCAACGGCGGGTGCGTGGTCACGCGGGGCGTCGTAGGCGAGAACTACCCCGATTATCCGGACAACAGCGTCTTGGGGATCGACAACCGCGTCTATTACTCGCGCGAGTACGGCTTGAGGTCACGCCACTCGATGTGCATCGTCGGCTACGACGACGAACGTTCTTATTACGACCATCGCGACGGACACACCTATCAGGGCGCGTTCCTCGCCGCCAACAGCAAGGGGCGCTACTGGGGCTGGTACAACAGCACCGAGACGGGCAGCAAGGGTTTCATGTGGCTTGCATACAAGCTGTTCCTCGACGAGGAGTTCGGCTACTACGACGACGACTGGGCCTGGACGGACCCCTGCTATGACAACTCGCTGCATCCCGAGGTGTACTACAATGATGACCGGCCTCAGTATCGGCCGAGTCTGTACGCGGTGGCCGGCATCAGCCATCTGCAGCGCAACAAACTCACGTTCACGGGCGGCATCGGCCCGACGGGTCCGACGGCCGAGTTCACCGGGCCCAACGCGATCGTGCCGACCACGCAGGGTGAGCGTGCAATCAGCAGCGACGACCGCGTGGCCGTTGATCTGAGCGACGGCGCCTACTTGCTCTCACCCGATGTGCCCAAGCAGGTGTTCGTCGCGCTCAGCGTTGACGATTCGGCCGCGTATCCCGGGTCGATCGATAGCGCCGATTTCTTCGAGGACGTCGACGGCAATGGCGTCTACCAGCCCGTGTCCTCGACCGATCCGCCCGTGACCGTCCCGGACGACGACACGGGCTACGCGACGGCGCAGATGTCGGCCTCCCCGCCCTGCGTTTACGTTGACGACTCAAATACCACGCCGCCGTGGGATGGCTCTTTCGAGAACCCGTTCCAGACGATTCAGGACGGCATCGACAACGGCAGCTTCTCCGGCGTCGTGCGCGTTCTGCCCGGCACGTACAACGAAGGCCTCGTGATGGCTAACGGGGTGAGAATCGTCGGTTCGGGCGCCCCGTTGACGACCATCGACTCGCTCAACACCAGCGAGGCGATCTACGCCAGCGGCGTAACCGGCGCCATCGTCGAGGGCTTCACGATCATCTCGGGCGCCGACTGCAACGCGGTCAGGACAATCAACACGACGTTGACGCTGCGCCGGTGCGTGATCATGGCGAGCAAGAGCGGCTGCGGCGCCGACGGCGGCGGGTTGCTCGTGCTGGACAACTGCCTCGTGACCGGCCACACGGTGAGTGGGCTGTGGCAGAACGGCGCGAGCACGAACGTCGAGCTCGCCAACTGCACCGTCGCCGACAACGGCGCGTATGGCGTCGCACGCTGGGGTTCCGGCTCGGCCACGATCACGATCAGCAACACGATCGTCTACGGCAACGGCGACGACATTGCCGGCGACCCGGCCGGGTACGCGGTGACCTATTCGGACATCGGCGACGGCGACTTCGCCGGCTCGGACGGCAACATCACCGCCGACCCGCAATTTGTCTCGGGGCCGTATCACAGCTATTACCTGAGTCAGACGGCCGCCGGGCAGGGCTCGGACAGCCCGTGCGTGGACGCGGGCTCGGACACGGCGGCGAACGTCGGCCTCGACGGGGCGACGACGCGGACCGATGCGGTGCCCGACGCGAGCACAGTCGACATGGGCTATCACCCGTGGCCACATCCGGTGATCACCTCGATCGAGCGCGTGGGCGACGACGTGGTCATCACGTGGAATGCACGTTCGGGCGTCTCGTACGTGGTCGCGTGGTCGGCAAACCTGTCGGTGTGGAACGAGGTGCCCGTCGGCGAGGAGAGCTCGTGGACGGACACCGATGCCGGCCTCTTTGCGTACAAGTACTACCGCGTGCGCGAGGACACGGTCGAGTGGGGAGGCGGCGAATAGCGCGGGCCGTGGCCGCGGAGTGCTCGACGAGCTGTTGACATGCGCCGTGGCTTCTGGGAGACTGCCCGCGCCATGGGTGAGCGCGGGTTTGACAGTCCGAGGACGCTGAACGAAATCCTCGAGGAGCACCTCGGGCCGCACGCGACGCGCTCGGCCGATTCCCGGGGCCGCGTGCGGCCGATGGACCGCGACGCAACCCGAACGCCCTTCCTGCGCGACGCCACGCGCATCCTGCATTCGCGCGAGTTCCGGCGCCTCAAGCACAAGACACAGGTGTTCCTGTCGCCCGAGAACGATCACATCTGCACGCGCATGGAGCACGTGCTTCATGTCGCCTCGATCGCCGGCGTCGTTGGACGCTGCCTGAGCCTCAACTTCGATCTGACCGAGGCGATCGCGCTCGGTCACGATCTGGGTCACGGTCCGTTCGGCCACTCAGGCGAGCAGCGGCTGAACGAGCTCGCGGCCAGGATCGGCGGTTTCGTGCACGAGCTCCACGCGTTGCGCGTCGTCGACCGGCTTGCTGGCGGGGGGCAGGGGTTGAACCTGAGCTGGGAGGTGCGCGACGGCATCGTGTGCCATTGCGGCGAGCGGTTCGATCAGGTTGCCAGGCCGCAGCCGAAGAGCGAGCCGCTCGAGTCAATCACGGCGCTCGGTCCGATGCCCTCGACGCTTGAAGGGTGCGTCGTGCGCATGGTCGATCGCGTCGCCTACTGCGGGCGCGACATGGAGGACGCGATCACCGTCGGCCTGATCACGCTCGAGCAGGTTCCCGAGGACGTCCGGGCGGTCCTGGGCAGCACGAACGGCGAGATCATCAGCTCGCTCGTCGAGGATATCGTCGGGCAGAGCCGGGGCCGGAACGAGATCGCGCTGAGCGACGCGGTGTTTGGCGCGATGCGGGCGCTGATCGAGTTCAACTACGAGCACATCTACCTGCATCCCGAAGTCGAGCAGCGCAAGGCGCAGGCGTGCCACATCCTCGAGCAGCTGTGGGGTTGGTTCCTCGATCTCGTCAAGCGCACCGACCGCTGCCGCGCGATGACGAAGCACGACCTCGGCTTCGACGTGGCGCGCCGGCTGCACGACCACGTCGAGACGATCGGCTACGAGGCCGACGTGGCCGACGAGCAGATCGTGCTCGATTTCGTCGCGTCGATGACGGACAACTTCGCGCTGCGCAGCTTCGAGGAGCTGTTCTACCCGAAGGCCCTGGCGTAGCACGCGCACCCCGCAGGGCGGTTGACACGGCGCCGGCTCACTCCTATCCTGTCCGCGGGGACAGCGCAGACGGGGGGACAGAGGAACATGAGAGTCGGGGGCACGATGCACACGGTCGGCGACGCGCTCGACGCGCTCAAGGAGACGCTGAACGAGACGTTCCTGGGCACGCCTGTGCTCGGCAACCCGGTGTGGCGCTGGGTGCTGGCAGTTGCGGTGGCCGTCGTTGCCTACTTCGTTCTCGTGCTGCTCAAAGGGCCTGTGGCCGGACGGCTGGCCAAGGCCGCCAAGAAGACGCGCACGCGCCTCGACGACCTGCTCCCGGCCATCGTCCAGCGCACGACGCGGCTATTCGTCGTCATTATCGCCGTGTACGTGGGCACGTTCGCCCTTCGGCTCCCGCTCGTAACCGTGTTGGCGTTCACGAAAATCGCGCTCGTTGCCTTCATCTTCCAGGTCGCCGCGTGGGTCCACCGGATCGTGACGGCGGCCATCACGGAGGCGATCACGCAGCGCAAGGACGCGGATCCGGCGAGCGCGTCGGCCTTCGGCGTGATCGGGTTCTTCGTTCGTCTCGTGCTGTGGTCCATCGTCGTGCTGCTGGCTTTGCAGAATCTGGGGATTCGGGTCACCGCCTTGATCGCTGGCCTCGGCATCGGCGGCGTGGCGATCGCGCTGGCGGCGCAGAGCATTCTGGGCGATGTCTTCAACTCGGTGGCCATCCTGTTGGACAAGCCGTTCGAGGTGGGCGACTTCATCATCGTCGGCGACCACCTCGGCACGGTCGAGCGGATTGGGATCAAGACCACGCGCGTGCGCAGCCTGACGGGCGAGCAGCTCATCTTCTCGAACGCGGAGCTCGTCGGCAGCCGGATCAAGAACTACGGCCGGATGCAGGAGCGGCGAATCCTGTTCACGATCGGTGTGACCTACCAGACGCCGCTCGAGAAGCTCAAGAAGATCCCCGGCGTCGTCCGGGAGGTGGTTGAGGCGCAGGAGCGGGTGCGGTTCGATCGCGCGCACTTCAAGGGCTACGGCGCGTTCTCGTTGGACTTCGAGATCGTCTACTATGTGCTGGATCGCGACTACAACAGGTACATGGACATCCAGGAGCAGATCAACCTGGGCCTGTACGAGCGCTTCGAGGAGGAAGGGATCGAGTTCGCCTACCCGACGCAGACGGTGTACGTGGCGAAAGAGAACGCGTCGGTAACGTAACGGGACCTTGTGCGGTCACGGGACGCCTGGACGCGCATGTCAGAAAGGAGAAGGACGATGGGAGCGGAGAAGGTTCAGGAGATCACGATCACGACGCCGAACGAACCGGGCACAATGGGGACGGTGTTCAAGCTCATCGCGGACGCCGGGGTGAACGTCAAGTCGTTCGTCGCGTACGTGATGCACAACGAGGGCGTCTTCAAGCTCATCACGGCCGACAACGCCAAGGTCGCCGAGCTGATGGAGGAGGCTGGCTACACGGCCGAGATGGCGAACGTGGTGGCTGTCGCGTGCGCGAACGCGATCGGCACCGGGGCCGACCTCGGGACGAAGCTCGGGGCTGCCGGCGTGAACATCGACTACACGTACGCGACCGGCATCGGGGGCGGCGAGGCGCTCATCGTCTTCTCGGTCGACAACGTTGACAAGGCCGTGAAGGCTCTAACCTGAGCCCGACCGGCTGGCCGCGCCTCTTTGGGCGCGACGGCCGACTTGTGGCATTCGCGGGGCGACGTCGGGGGGCGTCGCCCCGCTTTCGCATTGGCTCCCTGGGTAGTGTGCCTTCCTGTCCCGCCTCCCGTGGCACGCGACTTGCGCCGACCCATCCGCGTACCGGGTGTCTCCTCAGGAGGTCGGGCCATGGTTTCCACACTCGAGCGGCGGCGCTTCCCCAGGCGAGACCTGTCCCTGGTCATGCAGGTAGCCAGCCGGCTGAGCCATGCGGCCGGCCTGCGCGGTGAGCCAGACGGCAGCGGCAGGATCGGTGTGGTGACGAGCAACATCGGACCGGGAGGGGTGCTGTTTCAGACGCCCCATTGGCGGGTGTTCCCAGTCGGCGGCCATGTTGAGTTTGCCCTTTTTCTGCCCGGGCCATTCGGGAGCGAGAACTGGCACTGTTTTCGCTTCTGTGGATCGGGCAGAGTGACACGGCATGAGGAAGCGGACGGGACGCTCAACTCCGACTGGAGGGGCGTCGCCGTAACCTTCGATACGCCAATAAGATTGCGCTAACGTTCCTTCCTCCTCCGGGCGGTCGCATCGAGTGGCAAGCGCCAGCGATGCGGCCGCTTTTTTCCGCCCGCCCCCGGTGGCTTCCCAAACCGACAAACGCACTGACCCTCAATTGCTGCTAAAGCCGGCCGCGGGCCTAACCGATATGGGCCGTGCAGGGGATTCGTCTTGCCTTACGGTTGATTCCGGTCAAGGACGGAGTGTGCCAATGCATGTTGCCAAGCAGAAGAATCATGTGGCCGTTGTTGAACTCGACGCCAGCGTGAGCTTGGGCGATCGCGAGGCGCTGGATAGCCTCGAAAGCCTCTGCTCGGGGCTGGCCCACGCCGGCACTCGCTGCATCTTGTTGGACATGAACGAAGTACGCACCGCGCCGAGCGTGCTGCTCGCCACGCTCGCCTCGCTGCAGAGCCGCGTCCGTGGGCTCGGCGGGGAGCTGGCGATCATCAACCCGAGCAACCCGGTGCGGAAGGCATTCCGGGTGACGGTGATGGACCAGGTCGTGGGGGTTTACAGCGACGAGGCAAGCGCGTTCAAGGCTGTCGAGGAGCACCTGGCCATGATGCGGCGGGCGCTTCAGGACGACCTGTGCAGCCCGAGGACGCTGACACGCATCGAGGCGGCGGCGAAGCTTGCCAGGATCGGTGACGATCAGGGGATCACCCTGCTCGAGGAAGCGCTCAGTCACGAGGATCCCGTCATGCGCCTGCAGGTGACGCTCAGCCTGGCTGGAATCGGCGACGCCCGGGCCGTCCAGCCGCTGCTCAAGGCGCTCAGCGACGACGACTACCGGGTCCGCATGTACGCAGCCGAGGCGCTTGGCAGGATCGCAGACGCGCGCGCGATCGAGCCGCTCAAGGCCGCCGTGCGGTTCGAGCGCAACCGCAACGTCATTTTCAAAGCCAACCAGGCCCTCGAGCAGCTCCTGGGCCAACGGCCGTTCGCACCCACCTGAGGCGGCCGCTTCCGCTCCTGACGCCGCCGCAAGACCGACCGGCGACGTCGGCCTTCTTTGAACGATCGCCTACTCGGCGGGCGGGAAGTGGTTCATCGGGCCGGTGCCGCTTCCGAGGCCGGGCGCGTGGCGGATGCAGCGGACGACGTAGTCCTTCGCGCGCTGGACGGCCTCGACGAGGTTTCGCCCGAGTGCCACGTTCGCGGCGATCGCGGCCGACAGTGTGCACCCGGTGCCGTGCGTGTTCTTCGGGTCGAGGCGTTCGGACGAGAACTCGTGCCATGTCTCGCCGTCGTAGAACACGTCCGTGGCGCGCTCGATGCGGTGACCGCCCTTGACGAGTGCACGCGCGCCGTGCTTGTCGAAGATCTCCCTGGCCGCCTCGCGCATCCCGGCGATCGACTCGATCGTCCTTCCGGTGATTGTCTCTGCCTCGGCGATGTTGGGCGTCACGACGAGAGCGAGGGGAAGCACGCTACGGATGAGCGTCTGCTCGGCCTCGCGCTTGAGGAGCCGATCGCCGCTCGAGGCGACCATGACGGGATCGACGATGAGCGTGTGGAAGTCGAGTGCGCGGATCACGTTCGCGACCGCCTCGATGATGGCTGCGGTGAACAGCATGCCGGTCTTGGCTGCGGCGACGGGGAAGTCGTCGAAGACGGCGCGGATCTGCGCCGCGACGGTTTTCGGCGAGATCGCCTCGATGCCGGTCACGCCGCGGGTGTTCTGAGCGGTGATCGCCGTGATCGCCGAGGTGCCAAAGACGCCGTGCGCGGCGAACGTCTTGAGATCGGCCTGGATGCCGGCGCCGCCGCCGCTGTCGGATCCGGCTATGGTGAGCGCGACTTTCATACTGCCTCGGACCTCGCCTCTGGCGCGGTTCGAGAGAGGGTACCACGTCGCCGCACGGCCCTCAAGGCGGGCGGGCGCAACGAACGCGGCTGAAGGGTTGGGCGACCGCGCGCGTTGTGCTAAAGTGAGGAGGTGGGAGATCTCCCTGGGCTTTCGGAGTGTGACGCGCCGCGTTGCGCTCGAAACGGAGCCGCGCATACGAGCAGAGGCGTCGTCGGAGAAGGAAGCGGGCGACAATGTGCGCGTGGAAAATCGGCGTGATGATCGACTCGTTCCGGCTCGGCACGCGGGAGGCGATCGAGAAGGCAGCCGAGCTCGGCGCCGATGGAGTCCAGGTCTACTGCACGTCGGGCGCGATGGAGCCCGCCAGCATGACGACCGAGAAGCGGCTCGAGTTCGTCGACTTCGTCCGCGATCAGGGCATGGTCATCAGCGCGCTGTGCGGCGATCTCGGCACGGGGCTGCTTGACGCGGACGCCAACGAGTGGGTTGTGCGCAAGCACAAAGCGTTTGTCGACCTGGCCGCCGACCTGGGGACGCACGTTGTGACGACGCGGCTGGGTTGTCTACCTGACGACGAGTACTGCGAGCAGTGGCGCGTCGGCGTGGCGGCCGTCCGCGAGGTGGCCGACTACGCGGCCGAGCGCGGCATCGGCTTCGCGGGCGAGACCGGCAGCGAGGCGCCGGAAGTGCTGCACCGCTTTCTCGTGAAGGTAGGGAGTGCCGGCATCAAGGTCAACTACGATCCGGCCAACCTCGTGATGGCCGGGTACGATCATCTCGGCGGCGTCGAGATCCTGGGCGAGTACATCGTCCACACGCATGCCAAGGACGGCGTCCGCCGCGACGACGGCACGAGCGCCGAAGTGCGGCTCGGGCAGGGCGGCGTCGACTTCCCGCGCTACCTCGAGAAGCTGAAGGGCATCGATTACAGGGGCTTCCTCACGATCGAGCGCGAGGCAGGCGACGACCCGGTCTCCGACATCGCCGCCGGTGTCGAGTTCCTGAGGCAGTTCTTGGCGTCCGCCTGATACAGCGCCGGCACAGGCGTCCCGCCCGTGGCGCATGGGCAAGATGCCCGTGCGGTCCAGCGGGCGCCGAATGTGCCTTGACAGAAGTGGCCGGCGGCTGTAAGATCAGGTATCTGGACGAGGCCGACGCTGACGGTCAGGTGTTTTCCCCGTGGTGTCCGGGAGCGGCCCGGGCGCACGGGTGGTTGTGTCGCGTCGTCGCGCCATTGCCGCAACAGGATGCCTGCCCGCCATGTGTCGGAGCACCGTAGGGGCGTCTTCGACATGGCAGAGCAGTCCGACCCAGCCCAGACCATACCCGATGAGCTATCCCGCCTGCTTGCCGTGTTCGCCGGCATGAGCGAGAGGAGCCCGGACCTCGTGCTGGCGGCCGATCCTGATGGCCGGATCGTGTATGCGAATCGGGCCGCCGCGCGCGCGTTCGGGCAGACGCAAGAGGCGACGACGCAGCAGCGGCTCAATGAGCTGTTCGCTTTGGTGCCCGAGCACCGGGGCGTGATTCAGGAATGCCTCCGCAATGGCGAGCCCGGCAGTTTCGAGACCGTCGTGCACGTGGGCGAGGCGGATGCCTTTCCCGTGGAAGTGATGATCTTGCCGCTGCGGACCAATGCGGCCGTGTACGGCATCGCCGTGGTGGGCAGGGACGTGACCGAACGCGAGCGGATTGAGGAGGCGCTGCGCAAGAGCGAGCGGTTCCTTCACGACGTGTTTGAAGGGATGCAGGACGGGCTTAGTGTTCTCGACTGCGACTTCAACATCATCCGCGCGAACGCGTGGCACGAGACGAGATACGCCGCCGGCATATCGTTGGTGGGCAAGAAGTGCTACGAAGCGTATCAGCAGAGGGACTCGGTCTGTCCGTGGTGCCCGAGCAAGAAGGCGATGGAGACCGGCGAGATGCACAGCGAGGTCGTCCCGTATCGAGTCGGCAATACGAGGGCCGGCTGGATAGCTCTCGTTGCTTCTCCTCTCAGGGATACTGAGGGCGAGGTTGTCGGTGTCATCGAATACGTCAGGGACATCACCGAGCGCAAGCTGGCCGAGGAGGCGATCCGGGAATCGGAAGAGAAGTACCGGATCCTCGTCGAGCAATCGTTGCAGGGCATCGTCGTCGCGCAGGGCATGCCGCCAAGGTTGGTGTTCGCGAACCAGGCGCTTGCCGACATGCTCGGCTACACGGTCGAGGAGCTGCTCTCGCTGTCGCCCGAGCAGGTGCGCGACCTCATTCACGACGATCACCAGGAGCTGTTCTTTCAGCGGTACCGGGATCGCGTTGCGGGCAAGTCGGTGCCCGCGCACTACGAGATCCGCGCCGTCCGCAAGGATGGCGCCGTGCGGTGGGTCGAGATGCGCGCCAGCCGCATTGAGTTTAGCGGCGAGCCGGCGGTCCAGGCCGCCTTTGCTGACGTGACAGACCGGAAGCGGGCCGAGGCAAACTAGGCTCCACTTGTCAGAGCTGGGCGGCCCGCTTGCTGCGTTACGGTGTGGCTCAGGGCAACCGCTGGTGAGCAGACCTACTTGGCCGCGAGGCCTTCGAGGAACAGCAGCAAGGACCCGAGCGGCGGCTGTTCGTCGGCCTCCGGGCTCCATCCCTCCGGGAGCAGATCGCGCGCATAGTCCTTGAACGGCGCGAGCCTCTGCTGCTCCACACACTCGCCAAGCTTCACGAGGATCTCGCCGCGCTCGTCTTTGGAGAAGTCTCGGAGCAACACGAGGTAATCTTCGATCTCCTCCCGCGTCTGAAGGACTGCGCTCCCGAAAAGCGCCTCTTGTTCCTTGGCGCACGGGACCACGGCTACACACGAGAGCAGAACGCCGTCGGGGAACAAGGCGCCGGCGTCGAACGACCATCGGACCGTCGAGCGACCGCCAGCCTCCTCGACGGTGTCGGGCTCCGGCACCGCGTGCACCACAACGCCAGGCAGATGGGTTGTGAGCTCGAACTGATGTTCCGACCATGACTCCGCGAACGAGGTGTAGAAACCGGACAAGTAGTCTCCCAAATCGGGGGCCTTCTCCTCGCTGGCCTGAGAGCGCTGCTCGATGAACCGCGCCGCAGCCCGTTCGGCCGCGGTGGCGCCTGTCCCGTCGCACTCAGTGAAGTAGCGCTCGACCTCCTCCGTTGGCCAGAGCTCGCCGGTTCCTTTGTGCCGGACTGTCGCGTGCATCGTGGTCATAACCCACTCGGCAAGTGCATCAGCATCGTCCTCCAAGTCGAAGAATGGGTCCTGGATCGCACCCACCTTGATGAGATCATACGCGAGCGCCAGCTTTCCTGGCCAAAGCGTCTTCTCGACGGGTGACGACCTCCGCCACAAGCCGTGCCCGATAAAGCACTCGGAATAGAGGTAGCACTTCGCCCGCTTCGCGATTGGGAGAAGTGTGCCGCGGACGAACAAGTCGAACTCACTCAGGTCGTACTCGTCGTCGAGGTCCTCGTGCAGGATGCCGAGGCCAAGGTCTGCGAGCGCCTCGAGGAGGATGTCGCCGTGTGCCTCGAACTCCGCGCGCGTGTAGTAGTCGTGGAACTGCTCGATGTAGGTGATTGCCTTGACGAGTATCAGGTCAGTGACGACAACGACACCTTCGTTGTACGCCTCGCGCCGGCACTGAGGCTGTTGCAGCAGCGGCGGGGGCTCGGTAAGCCGCGTGCCGCGTGTGACGTGGGCCGGTACGACGGCCCGGAAGTCGGCATCGATCAGGCCGTCGGAGCGCCACGTGCCCGTGATGCCGTTGTCGAGCTGCTCGAACTTGATGAACCGGCTCTCGTCGGGAAGGACGAAGTTGTCGGGCAGCGCAGAGCGCGGTTCCGCATCTTCGCCGTCGTCGGCGGGCGCATCGGCGCTTGGCGCGTCGCCGCCAATCGACTGCGCGTCGTCCTCCTCGACGATCGTGACTGTAACCGGCTGCTCGTCGCTCTGTCCTTCCACCTTCACGGATACTGCGACCTGCTCCGCATCTTCCTGTTCGACCTTCACGAACGTGATCGTGCGCTCAACGCTGCCGTCTTCGTTGATGGTCGTCTCGAATCCGTACCTGTACGTGTCGCAGCCGCACAGCAGAACCGCGAGACCGGCAATGAAAAGAACGAAGCGTGCGCTCACGGCAAACCTCCTTTACTGCTGCCTAGTCCTTGAGAAGCATGTCGAGCAAGACGCGCGCGGCTTGCTTGTCCGGAATGCGGCCGCGGACGGATGAGTCGAGGTCCGTGGCCGCAAACGGGGTCACGGGAGCGCCGACGCACGACGGGCAGCCGTCCTCGCAGCCGCACTCGCGGATGACGGTTGCGACTGTCTGCATGAGTTCCTCGATCCGGTCGAGGCAGCGGCGCGCGTACCCCATGCCGCCGGGATAACGGTCGTGCAAGAAAAGCGCGTCGCGGCCG
>CAYUZG010000009.1:0-27642 GCA_964449605.1 uncultured Verrucomicrobiota bacterium
TTCATCAAGCTCTCCGATATGCTGTGCCACGGTGCGCCCGGCGGCGCATCGACCTCGATCGGGCGCCACAAGGAACCACACTTATAAGCGCCCTCTGGCGAGCTGTCAAGGCGCAAGGTGAAGATCGGGCTGGTGCCGGCATCGCGCTGCCTCTCTGTGGGCGATCCGGTCGCCGCTCCGTTGACACCCGGCCGCGGCAGCCTATAATCGGTTTGGAGGCCAGATGACCGAAGCGAGCCAGGGCTCGAAGTCGCCGTACTACCCCGTGTTCCTCGATGTGCGCGGGCGGGGGTGTCTTGTGGTGGGCGGCGGCAGCGTGGCGGCGCGGAAGGTGCGCACGCTCGTCGAGGCCGGCGCGTCGGTCACGGTCGTGAGTCCGGAGGTATGCGCCGAACTCGATGCGCTCGCCGGCGCGGGTGCGGCCGCTGAGCTCCGGCGACGGCCGTTCGAGGCGGCGGACCTCGACGGCGCCGTGCTGGCGATCGCGGCCACGGACGATCCGGCCGTGAACGAGGCGGTGAGCCGGGCGGCTCGAGGTCGGGGCATCCCCGTCAACGTTGTTGATCAGTCGGCGCTCTCGACGTTTATCGTCCCGGCCACGGTGGGGCGCGGCAGGCTCAAGGTCGCGGTGTCGACCGCGGGGGCGAGCCCGGCGTTCGCCCGGCGGCTGCGCGAGCGGCTCGAGGGGGAGCTCGATCCTCGGCTGGCCGATTACCTGGAGCAGATGGCCGAGGCGAGGGCGCTCGTTCTCGAACGGGTGACCGACCCGAAGGCGCGACGGCGGATCTTCGAGACGCTCGCGTCCGAGGGCGTCGTTGCGCGATACTTGGAGTCCGGGCCGTCCGAAGCCGATGAGGTGTTCCGTGCGCAGGTGGGCGACTTGATTGCCCGGGCTGACAGAGCATCCGAGGCGCTATGAAGGTTATCGCCCTTGGGGTGACGCACAAGACCGCGCCCGTCGAGGTGCGCGAGCAGCTCGCCATCGGCCGCGACGCGCTTGGCGCGCGGCTGCGGCGCGCGTGCGAGCACGCGCGTGTGGCCGAGTGCGTGGCGCTCTCGACGTGCAACCGTGTCGAGCTCTACGCGGCCGTCACGGCACCGGCTCCCATCGACTTCCTCAAGTCGATCGTCGGTGGAGCCGACCGTGTCGGCGGTGCGGGTGCGGGGGTGCACTGGCTCGAGCTCGAAGAGCCCGAGAGCGTTGGTCACTTGTTCGAGGTGGTCTCCGGCCTCGACGCGATGGTGCTCGGCGAGCAGGAGATCGTCGCGCAGGTGAAGCGGGCCTTCCGCGAGGCACAGCTCGCGGGTGCGGTCGGGCCGGTGTTGGACGAGTTGTTCCGCAGGGCGCTGTCGGTGTCGAAGCGGGTGCGGACCGAAACCAACATCGGCCACGGCGCGCTCTCGGTCGCGTCGGCCGCGGTGCGGCTGGCGCGGGCGATCTTCGGCGAGCTTGGCAAGACGCGCGTGCTGATTGTCGGCGCGGGCGATACCGGCGAGCTGGCGCTCCGGCACCTTGTCAAGCGCGGGGCGCGGTCGGTGGTTGCCGTGAACCGGTCGTTCGAGCGCGCGCAGGCGCTCGCCCGGCGCTTCGACGGGCGCGCGGCGCGCTTCGACGAGCTGCTCGACGAGCTTTCCGGGGCCGATATCGTGATTACCACAACCGCCAGCCCCGGGCCGATCCTGACTGCCGACGCGGTGCGCCCGGTGATGGGGCGGAGGCAGAACCGGCCGATCTTCCTGGTCGATATTGCGGTGCCGCGCGACATCGAGCCGGACGTGGGCCGGCTTGACGGCGTCCACCTGTACAACATCGACGACCTCGAGGCGCAGGTGCGCGAACACGTCGCGACTCAGGCGTTGGAGCTCGAGCGGTGTCGTGCTATTGTGGATGAGGAAACGCGGGGCTACGAGCAGTGGCTCCACCGCCGCCGGATCGAGCCGACGCTCAAGCGGCTCTACGAGCAGTTCGAAACGGTGCGGGGCCGCGAGCTCGACGAACATCTCGGGCGGCTGCGGGGACTGACGCCCGAGCTGCGCGACCAGGTCGAGCGCTTCTCGGAGCATCTGGTCAAGCAACTGCTCCACGGCCCGGTTTCGAAGCTGCGCGGCGTCACCGATCCGACCGCGTTGGCGCGGCACACAGAGGTGCTGGACGAGTTGTTCGGTGCGGACGGCGACGGGGACGTCGCTGAGGGCGATCAGGAGATCGCTGAGGGCGACGAAGCCGTCGCTGAGGGTGAGGCGACCGAGGAGGAGGCATCCCGCGAATGAGCGAACTGTGGTTCCCGCCGTCGGAACGGCCGCGCGACGAGTGCGGTGTGTTCGGCGTGTTCGGCCATCCCGAAGCGGCGCAACTCATCTACCTGGGGCTGTATGCGCTTCAGCACCGAGGCCAGGAGAGCACGGGGATCGTCACGAGCGATGGCCACACGTTCCAGTCGCACAAGGGGATGGGGCTTGTCGGCGACGTGTTCGACGAGGACGTGTTGCGCGGGCTCGGCGGGCATCTCGGCATGGGGCACGTGCGGTACTCGACCACGGGTGCGAGCGGCCTCAAGAACGCCCAGCCGATCGTGATGGACTACGCGCACGGGCCGATCGCGGTGGCCCACAACGGGAACCTGACGAACGCGCGCGCGATCCGCGACGAGCTCGAGGCGGCCGGCTCGATCTTCCAGGGCACGGCCGATAGCGAGATCATCATCCACACCATGTCGACGCTCCGGCTCGCGAGCGAGCGGGACGCGCTGCTGCGCACGCTGCAGATCATCGAGGGCGCCTACACGCTCATGATTCTCAAGCCCGACGTGCTGATCGGTGTGCGCGATCCGTACGGCTGGCGGCCGCTGTGCCTCGGGCGGCTGGACGGGGCCTACCTGCTCGCCTCGGAGACGTGTGCGCTCGATCTGCTGCACGCCGAGTTCGTGCGCGAGATCGAGCCGGGCGAGGTGGTCGTCATCAGCGAGTCGGGCATCGAGTCGCTGTTCCCGTTCGGGCGCAACACGCCTCGGGCCTACTGCATCTTCGAGCACATATACTTCGCCCGGCCCGACAGCCGGCTCTTCGGCGAGGTGGCCCATCTGGTGCGCAAGCGGCTGGGCGCCGAGTGCTCGCGCGAGCACCCGGTCGAGGCCGACGTGGTGGTGCCGATCCCGGACAGCGGCAACTCGGCCGCGATGGGCTACGCGGAGGCTTCGGGCATCCCGTTCGACTTCGGGATCACGCGCAACCACTACATCGGGCGGACGTTCCTGCAGCCGCAGCAGGCGATCCGCGACTTCGGTGTCCGGGTCAAGCTCAACCCCGTGCGCGAGACCATTGCCGGCAAGCGTGTCGTGGTGGTCGAGGACTCGATCGTGCGCGGCACGACGACCGTGTTGCGCATGAACAGCATCCGCGAGGCCGGCGCCAAGGAGGTGCACCTGCGGGTGAGCTGCCCGCCGATCCGGTGGCCGTGCCACTACGGGATCGATTTCGCCACACGCGGCGAGTTGGTGGCGGCGAACAAGAGCGTCGAGGAGATCCGCGACTTCCTGGGCGTCGACAGCCTCGGCTATCTGTCGATCGACGGGATGCTGCGGTGCATGAACACGAACGCCGATTCGTACTGCACGGCCTGCTTCGATGGGGACTACCCGGTCGCCGTCGAGGGCGAGATCGACAAGTACATCCTTGAGAGCGACCGCCGCCAGGAATACCTGCGGTTCAGCTAGCGGGCCGGCGGGGTCGAAAGTGACGTGGGCCTGACGATCGCTGCTCTTGTTCTTCTGCTGGCGTGTTCGGGGTTCCTGTCGGGCTCTGAGACGTCGCTGTTTAGCCTCTCGAGCCTGCGTGTGCGCCGACTCCAAAGCGAGAGCAAGGTCGGGCGGCTGATCGCGTCGCTGCTCGCGCACCCGCGGAGCCTGCTCTCGACGATCCTGATCTGCAACATCCTGGTCAACGTCTTCGCCTCGAGTCTGTCGGCATCGCTGTTCCGCGGGCTCAGTGAGTCTGAGGACGCGCTGATCTCTCGGCCGATGGGCTCGGTCATCTCCGTTGTGGTGATGACGTTCCTGATCCTCGTGTTCGGCGAGATCACGCCGAAGACGATCGCCATCCAGAACGCCGAGCCGCTGGCGCGCCGTACCGCCCCGGTCATCTATGGGCTCTCGCGCGTGGTGGCGCCGCTGCGGGCGGTGCTGTTGTGGGTCACGGGCGGCATCGTCCGTCTCGTCGACCGGCACATCCCGGCCGACGCGTCGATCTCGGAAGACGAGCTAAGGACCGCCGTCAAGATCGGCCTGAGCGAGGGGGTGCTCGACGCGCAGGAGCGCGACATGATCCACGGCGTGTTCCAGCTCGAGGCCAAGCAGGTGCGCGACGTGATGCGCCCGCGGCGCGACCTGTTTGCGCTCGACGTGGCGACACCTCCGGCCGAGCTCGTACGCCAGGTGCGCGAGCACGAGTATGCGCGTGTGCCCGTCTACGACGAGGACCCTGACCAGATCGTTGGCATGATCTACGCGCGTGACCTGCTCGGTCTGCGCGGCGCGGCGCTCGAGACGGCTGCCGTGAGCGAGCTGCTGCGCGAGCCGTACTTCGTGCCCGAGACAATGGCGATCGACGAGCTGCTGGCCGAGCTGCGGCGCCGCGCCATGCACTTCGCCCTAGTGGTCGACGAGTACGGGACGGTGACCGGCTTCGTGACGCTCGAGGACCTGCTCGAGGTGATCGTCGGCCGCCTCGACCTCAAGAAGGGCGAGCCGCTGCGCTACTCGCTCGAGGACGACCGCACCGTGCTCGCCGACGCGGCGCTCGCGCTCGACGAGCTCAACGCGCTCATCGGCACCGCGCTCGAAGACGAGTTCTCGGTCTCGATCGGCGGGCTGGTGACGCACCGGCTCGGGCGGATCCCCGAAGCGGGCGAACGGCTCGAGCTGCCGGGGGTGACGATCGACATCCTGCGGGCGCGCAAGCACCGGGTCGAGCTGGTGCGCGTGCGGCGCACCGACAAGAAGGGGGGCGGGCGCCGATGAGTCTGCTGCTCGGGCTGGTGGTGATCGCGCTCTTCCTCGGCGTGCAGGCGTTCTTTGCCTCGTCGGAGATGTCGATCGTCTCGTGCAGCCGCCTCCGGTTGCGGCACCACGCCGAGCGGGGCGATCGCCGCTCGGCCGCCGTGCTCGGGTTGCTCGGGGCGCCCGAGCGGTTTCTGGGCACGACGCTGGTCGGGGTCAATCTGTCGGTGATCATCATGTCGACCGTGGCGAACTCGGTGGCCTACAACATCCTGCCGGAGGGCAGCCCGTGGGTGGACACACTCGCGTCGGTGCCACTGACGATCCTGATCGTGATCTTCGGCGAGATCGTGCCGATGACGTTGGCGCGCCACCACAACTGGCACGTGGCGCGCCGCAACATCGGCCCGCTCGTGGTGGCGATGCGTTACGTGCTGTTCCCCGTGGTCGTGTTTGCCTCGGGCATCTCGCGGGCCGTGGCGAGCCTCGTCAGGGGAGGGCGAACGAGGCGCAACCCGTTCGTCTCGCGCGAGGAGCTGCGGCTGCTGCTCAAAGAGGGCGCGCGGACCGGCCTGCTCGACCCTGAGGGGCGGCGCATGATCCATCGGATCTTCGATCTGCGCACGACGTTCGCCAAGGACATCATGACGCCGCTGATCGACGTGGCGGCGGTGGCGGCCGATGCGTCGGCTGACGAGGTGGTCGCCATGATGCGCGAGAGCGGCCACGCGAACGTGCCGGTCTATGAGGCGCGCATCGACGAGATCGTCGGCGTGGTGTCGGCGTTCGACTTCCTCGAGTCGGGCCGCGCGCCGCACACGGTGCGCGAGGCGATGCGCCGGCCGCAGGTGGTGCCCGAGAGCAAGCCGATCGACGACCTGCTGCTCGAGTTCCAGCTCACCAACACGAGCTTCGCGATCGTCGTCGACGAGTACGGCGGCGTCGCCGGCATCATCACGGCCGAGGACGTGATCGAGGAGATCGTCGGCGAGATCGCCGACGAGTATGACCGGCCCGAGCCGGGCGAGCCGGAACTGGTTGAGGGCGCCGCCGTGATTGACGGCCGCATGCGCACCGAGGAGTTCAACGAGTGCTTCGAGCAGCGCCTGCCCGAGGCGCAGGCCGAGACCGTCGGCGGCCTGGTCGTGGCCCAGCTTGGGCGCATCCCGCGCCGGGGCGAGACGGTCGAGATCGCCGGGTTGACGATCGAGGTGCTCGAGGCGACCGAGCGGCGCGCCGCGCGGCTCGGCATCAAACCGTTGACAGCTCGCCGGGATGGTCCTATAAGCGGCTAAACGGTACAGTCCTTGCTTGCCTTGGGCGGCACATGTACCGTCGGGAGGGTACGCTCATGAAGCGATTTGTCTTCGTCATGTTCGTCATTGCCGGTGCGGCGCTCGTCACGACGGGCTGCCTCCAAGGGCAGAAGCAGCCGCCGCCGACGAAAATGGACACGCTCGGCTGGTGGCCGACCGGGGCCAAGCTCCCGCCGAAGGCCGACCCACGGCCCACGATGGAGGGCGAATGGTGGTGGCCGACTGATCGGGCCCAGGAGCACGACCCGCTCTGGGGCAATCGCGGCTTTGTCTACGTGCTGCGGCGCACGGGGCGCGAGGCAGTCGCCGGCGAGAAGGTGACGCTGCCGCGCGGGCTCAAGGAGGTCGAGGCGCTTGTCTTCGAGGATGTGCACTTCGAGTTCGACAAGTCGGAGATCACGCCGACGGGCAAGAAGATCCTCGACGGCGTGGTGGCCAAGCTCAAGGAGTTCCCGGAGGCGACGGTGACGCTCGAGGGCCACACCTGCTCGATCGGCACCGAGGAGTACAACCAGGGCCTTGGCGAGCGGCGCGCGAAAGCCGTCCGCGACTATCTCGTTAGCCAGGGCATCGCGGCCGAGCGCCTCACTGCCGTCAGCTACGGCGAGACGCGGCTCAAGTACTACAACTCCGCGACCGGCAGCGAAGCCTCTCGGGACGACTACCAGCGCAACCGGCGGGTCGAGTTCAAGGTCGTGATGCCCGAGGAGATCGAGTAGGCGCGCGGCTGCTGGCCGCGTCCACGGAGGAGGGCTCCCGATGGGCAAGGTACGGCTGATCCTGGGCATTCTCGTCATTATCGTGCTGTTCGTCTTTGCGCTGTTCAACAGCGGCGAGGGGCACGCGACGAGCATTCAGTTCTTCCTGAAAGGGTGGACCATCTACAACGTGCCCGTCTGGGGTATCATCTTCATCACGTTGGCGGTGGGGCTCTTCGTCGGCTACATCCTGCGCGGTGGGCGGCGCAAGAAACGGGAACACGACTGACGCGCCTGGACCGCATCCGACTGCTTCGGCCGCCGCGCGCCTGCGGCGGCCGTTTTTTCGCTGGTGGGGTTCAGTCCATGAAGCCGTGGTCGCGCAGCCAGGCGGCGCTGATCCGGGCGCTCTCGAGCGGCGTGCGCGTCGGGCGGTCGAGCTCGACGATGACCCAGCCGGCGAAGCCGATCTCGACGAGCGCGTTGAGGTAGCCCTCGACGTCGAGCTCGCCCTCGCCGAGCTCGCAGAACCGGCCACCGTATCTTGAGGCCGACTCGCCGGGGGCTTTCTGGAAGTCCTTCACGTGTGCCAGGCCGATGCGGTCGGCGTGCGCTTTCGCGAACCGGGCCGAGCTGTCGCCGGTCAGGTCGAAGTGCGCGTTGTCGAGGCACAGGTGGGTGTGTTTGGAGAAGCCGAGGAGGCGCTCGGTGTCGCGGGCGTTCTCGCAGCACGTCTCGAGGTGCGGGTGGAACGCGGTGGTGAGGCCGCGGTCGCGGAAGCGCTCGCAGATTGCGTCGAGGTTGTGCGCGAGCCGGGTGAGCTGGCCGTCGGACTTGTCGCACCAATCGGCGCCCCAGCCGCCGACGACCATCAGGTCGGTCACCCCGCGCGCGGCGGCGTATTCGGCGCGGGCGATCGTCTCGGCCATCGGGTCGTCGGCCTGATACGAGACGCTGCATGCGAGGGAGGCGAGCTCGATACCGAGATCGCGCATGACGGCGTCGAGGTCGGGCACCCGGGCGAAGTGCTGAAGCTGGTGAGCGAACTCGATGCCGCGGAAGCCCGCCTTGGCGATCTCGCGCGCGATGCGGTCGACCTCGTAGCGTTCGGGCTCGTACGAGATCCAGCACAGCGAGTGATAGCCGAACCTGAGCTTTGCCATCGTGCTCCTTGCCCCGGCAGGTTGGAGAGGAGTCGCCGACCACACGCGGTCGGCGCATACTATGCACACCTACGCAGCGTGGCAAGGACGAATTCCAGCGGCGGTCCAGGTCTTGACACAGGCGCTCGATGTCTGTATCAACAGGGCCGCGAGAGGGGGGTCCCGGAAGACACAACGACGAGAGGGGATGATGACAATCTTCGATCGGATGGCTGACCGCGACCATGAGGAGATCATCTTCGCGCAGGACCGTGAAGCGGGACTGCGCGCGATCATCAGCATTCATTCCACCGTGCTCGGCCCGGCGCTCGGCGGGCTGCGAATGTGGCCGTACAAGAGCGAGGCCGAGGCGATCGAGGACGTGATGCGGCTCGCCGAGGGGATGACGTACAAGGCGGCGGCCTCGGGGCTTGATCTCGGCGGAGGCAAGGCGGTCATCATCGGCGATCCAGGAACGGACAAGACGCCCGAGCTGTTCCGGGCGATGGGCCGCGCGGTCGAGCGGCTCGGCGGCCGCTACATCACGGCCGAGGACGTCGGCACGAGCGTCGCCGACATGAACCACATCCGCGAGACGACGCGCTACGTCACCGGCACGGACCGGGCCGGCGGCGGCAGCGGCGACCCGTCGCCGACGACGGCGGCCGGCGTCGAGGAGAGCATCATGGCGTGCGTCGAGGCGCTCGACGGCGGCACGCCGCAGAGCGACGAGCTGCTCGACGGGCTGCGCGTCGCGGTGCAGGGCGTCGGGCACGTCGGTGCGATCGTCTGCCGCAACCTGAGCGCCAAGGGCGCCAAGCTGACCGTGTGCGACATCGACCGGAAGCAGGCCGAGCGAGTGGCCGCCGAGTGCGGCGCGACGGTGGTCGACCCGGACGAGATCTTCGACGTGGCCGTCGATGTGTTCACCCCGTGCGCGCTCGGTGCCGTGCTCAACAGAGAGACGATCCCGCGGCTCAAGTGCCGGATCGTCGCCGGCGCGGCGAACAACCAGCTCGCCGACATCGAGCGCGACGGTGCGCTGCTCGAGTCGCGCCACATCCTGTACGCGCCCGACTACGTGGTCAACGCGGGCGGGCTGATCAACATCTACTACCGCGACATCGAGGGCCGGAAAAGCGACAGCATTGCCTGGTCGCCCACCGGCATCTACGAGAACATGAAGCAAGTGCTCGGGATGGCGCGCGAGCGGAAGATCCCAACCTACAAGGCCGCCCAGCAGCTCGCGGAGGCGCGGATCGAGGAAGGCCGGCGCAAGAAGGCGGCCACCGGCTAGCGCGCCCGGGCACGCTGCAGACCAGCCTGCGCAGGAGACGCGGAGGGGAGGACCGATGAAGGTCGGCCTGGTTGGCCTGCCGGACTCCGGCAAGACGACCGTCTTCAACCTGCTCACGGGCCAGCAGCTTCCCGCCGAGCCGTTCTTCACCGAGGGGCATGCGGTCCACTTCGGCGCTGTTCACATCCCCGACGAGCGGGTCGACTTCATCCACACCTTCTATCCCCGCGCGAAGATGAAGTACGCCGAGCTGACGTTCGTCGACATGGCCGGCGTGCCCGTCGGCGGCCCGGCGCACGGCTCGAAGGCGCAACTGTTCGCCAGCGTGCGCGACACCGATGCGCTCGTCTACGTCGTCATGGCGTTCGACGATGACCGGGTCACTCGCCCGTTCGAAACGGTGGACCCGGTGCGCGACGTCGAGACGCTCGAGCTCGACCTGATGGTGGCCGACCTCGAGCTGATCGAGAAGCGCATCGAGCGGATCCACAAGGAGCTGCAGGCAGCCAAGGACAAGCACTCGCCCGAGCTCGATGCCCTCGTGCGCTGCAAGGACGCGGTCGAGTCCGAGCAGCCGATCCGGCGCCTCGAGCTGAGCGCCGACGAGCAGCGGTTGTTGAGCGGGTTCCGGCTCCTGACGCAGAAGCCGGCCGTCGTGCTGCTCAACACGGGCGACGAAGTCGCCGGCCAGGACCCGCCCGGCGAGATCGCCGCCGCATGCGAGGCGCGCGGCCTGCCGGTGTTCGCGATGAGCGCCAAGATCGAGGAAGAGATCGCCGAGCTGCCGACCGACGAGCAGCAGGCGTTCCTGGACGACCTCGGCATCGCCGAGTCGGGACTGGGGAAATTCGTCCACGCCGTCTACGGCGCGCTCGGCCTCCACGCGTTCTTCACCGCCAACGACCACGAGGTGCACGCCTGGACCGTGCCGCCCGGCACGACGGCGCTCGAAGCCGCCGGCAGGGTGCATACCGACATGGCGCGCGGCTTTATCCGCGCCGAGGTGCTCGCGTTCGACGACCTCAAAGCCGCCGGCAGCCCGAAGGCGGCCAAGGACGCCGGCCACCTCCGGATCGAGGCCAAGGAATACGTCGTCCGCGACGGCGACGTGATCTACTTCCGTTTCAGCGTGTAGGCGGCGTCCCCCCAGACCGTCCCCCTGGGATCTCCCTCCGTGCTGTCATTCTGCGAGGGAGGCGAAAAAAAGACGAAGACAGCGCGTTCTCCTTGTGGTAAACGTGTGCCGGCTGAGTCATTTGCACGAAGGCTGGGGGCGAGGATGCCGTGATTCGCGCTGTCGAAGGGGCTGTGAAGAGGTACTGGGGTTACGACCGCTTCCTGCCGCTTCAGCGGCGGGCGATCGAGTCTGTTGTGGCGGGGCGGGATTCGGTCGTCGTGCTCCCCACGGGTGGCGGCAAGTCGCTCTGTTTTCAAGCGCCGGCGGTAGCGATGCCGGGGCTGGCCGTTGTCGTGTCGCCGCTGATTTCGCTGATGAAGGATCAAGTTGACGCGCTCGCCGAGTGCGGCGTTGCGGCCGCGCGAATCGACAGCACGCTGTCGGTTCGCGAGAGAAACACGGTGCTCGGGCAGGTTCGGGACGGCAGGCTCAAGCTCGTCTACGTAGCGCCCGAGCGGCTCGTCTCGGACCGGTTCGTCGAGTTCCTGCGAGGCATCGATCTCTCGTTCATCGCGGTGGACGAAGCGCATTGC
Source organism: uncultured Verrucomicrobiota bacterium (assembly GCA_964449605.1). Classification (GTDB taxonomy): domain Bacteria; phylum Auribacterota; class JABMQX01; order JAFGEW01; family JAFGEW01; genus CAYUZG01. The sequence continues at coordinate 11,158 of CAYUZG010000009.1, forward strand.
GTCAGCATGTGGGGTCACGACTTCCGGCCCGAGTACAGGCAGCTCGGGGTGCTGAAAGACGCCTTCCCGGACGTGGCCGTGCACGCGTACACGGCCACGGCGACTGAGCAGGTGCGTCACGACATCGTCGAGCAGTTGCGCCTCGAGTCGCCCGACGTGCTCGTCGGCTCGTTCGACCGGCCGAACCTCGTCTACAAGGTCCAGCGCCGGACCGACCGCGTCGCTCAAGTCTGCGCCGTGCTCGACCGGCATCGGGGCGAGTCGGGCATCGTCTACTGCATTCGCCGGGCGGACGTCGACGCGTTGTGTGAGACGCTTGCCGGCCGAGGCTACCGTGTGGCTCCGTATCACGCGGGCATGGCGAACGAGGATCGCAAGGCGAGCCAGGACCGGTTCATCACCGAGCGCGTTGACACGATCGTTGCCACGGTCGCCTTTGGCATGGGGATCGACAAGTCGAGTGTGCGCTACGTGGTGCATGCCGGCATGCCCAAGTCGATCGAGCACTACCACCAGGAAAGCGGCCGCGCCGGCCGCGACGGGCTCGAGGCGGAATGCTGCCTGTTCTACTCGGGTGCCGACTACGGGATCTGGAGGCACGTCATCGGGCAGATGGATCCCGAGGCGGGCGAGATCGCCTTGGGCAAGCTGAGCCGCATGTACGACTACTGTCAGGCGATCACATGCCGTCACCGGGCGATTCTCGACTACTTCGGCCAGGACACGGCGGCCGATAACTGCGGCGCGTGCGACGTGTGTCTCGGCGAGCTCGATTGCATGGGCAAAGAAGACTGTCTCCTGGTGGCGCAGAAGATCCTGTCGTGCGTCGTGCGGCTCGGCATGCGGTTCGGCGGCGACTACACGGCGGCGGTCCTGATCGGCTCACGCGAGCAGCGGCTCCTCGAGAACGGCCATGATGCGCTGAGCACCTACGGGTTGCTGGCCGACCACAGCAAGCGCACCGTGCGCGACTGGATCGAGCAGCTCGTTGCGCAAGGTCATCTTGTCCGCGTCGGGGAGTACAACATGCTGGAGGTTTCCGATGGCGGGCGGCGCGTGCTGGAAGGGCGCGAGGTGCCGAGCCTGCTCACGCCGAGCCGGGGAAAGGCTCGGCCGTCAAAGCTATCGAAGGCGGCGCGAGACTCGTGGGAAGGGGTCGATCGGGGGCTGTTCGAGGCGTTACGGACGTTGCGGCGCACGATTGCCGACGAGAAGAAGGTGCCTGCCTACATCGTCTTCAGCGATGCGACGCTGCGCGACATGGCACGCCGCCGCCCCGGATCGCTCGACGAATTCCTCGAAGTCAGTGGTGTCGGTGAGAAGAAGCGCCAGCAGTACGGCGCCAGGTTCATCGCGGCGATCCGCGAGCACACTCCCGCCGTCGGGTCGCGGGCGAGTGACTCACTGGGTGATTGAGCCCGCCCGTGCCCCGCTCCTTCCCCCTGCAGCGTGCACAGGCTTGCCTTTACTATGCCGCGGCATTGCTGCTGCGGCACTGACTCAGCGGCGCCCTGCGTAAGCACGAGGGGATGATCGAGCGGGAGCGCGCGGCCGACGATCGGCCGGAATAGCCACCTGACTCCGCCCGGAGGCCGCGCGCACCGCGGGGGCGGGGCTATTGCACGATCCAGACGTCGCCGGCGGCCAGGTTGGTCTCGAGGAGCACGAGCCCGTCCCAGTCGCGCACGATGAGGATGTGCACCATGTCGGGACCGAGGTCGTAGTCGACGGCCTCGCCCGGATAGAGCAGGTCGCCGAACGGCTCAATGACGATCGCATCGGGCGACTGGTTCTCGATCGAGGCGAGGGCATAGGCGCCATCGTCGATTATGACGACATCGCGGCCGTCGTCGCACGCGAGCCCTGAAAGCCCGAGCCCGGCAAGGATGAGCAGCGCGGCGGCCGGTCGTAGAAGCGTTTTCATCGCTGGTCCCTCCTCCATCTTCTGGGGAGCTGAAGTCGTTTTCCACCGGGTTGGACGGCCGTGGGGCTCGTTTATTTTACCGCGTTGATTATTCAGGCGGTTAGGGAATCGGGGCGGGGGAGGCGTCTGTGCTAAGCCTTTGGCTTTCTGTCGCTTGCGTTGTCCTCGGCCACCCGGCTGATTTCGGGCCACTTGGGTCGGCGTGCGGTCATCTTGCTCAGGACGCGCAGGAGCTTCTTTCTGTCGATGGGTTTGGCCAGGAGCGCGTCGGCGTGGGCTCTGTGCGGGTGGTGGCGGTAGCCCTGGCGATCCCAGCCGGTCAGCAGGATGACGCCGGTGTCGGCGCTTTCCTGCTTGACCGCCTTGGCGACGTCCCATCCGCTCATGCCGGGCATGCCGATGTCGGTGATGACGAAGTCGTGGTGGTCGCGTTTGAACGCGCCGACGCCCTCGGCGCCGTCGTGGGCGATCTCGACCGTGTGGCCGGCGCGAGTGAGGATGTCGCGGATGACTCGGTTCAGCTCGATGTTGTCGTCGATGAGCAGCACGCGGACCGCCTCGACGATCTCTTGGGGTGCTTCCTCGGGTTCGGGGATTGGTTGCATCGTCTCGGCGGCGGCGGGGAAGCTGACCATCACGGTGGTTCCCTGCGCGACCTCGCTTTCGACCGAGATCAGGCCGCGGTTGTGCCGGATGATGCCGTAGGCGACGCTCAGGCCGAGGCCGGTGCCTTTGACGCCCTTGGTGGTGAAGAACGGGTCGAACATGCGGCTTTTGACGTCGGCGCTCATGCCGACGCCGGTGTCCTCGATCCGAACGAAGACGCGGCGGCCCGTTTGGCCGGTCTCGATCGTGAGCGTGCCGCCGCGCGGCATCGCGTCGATGGCGTTGAAGACGATGTTGGTGAGCGCCTCGCGCAGCTCGCGTTCGTCGGCTTCGATCGGCTCGATCCGGCCGGCGATTCGTTTGAGCTCGACGTGGACGTCGCGGAACTCGGCTTCCTGCTTCAGGCGTGTCTCGGTGATCTGAGCCAGCTCGTGGACGACGGCGTTGAGGTCGATCGGCTTGAAGCCCTCGACACGTTTGGCCCGGACGAAGTCCTGGACGCGCTCGACGGTTCGCGCGCCGTCTCTGGCGGCCTGTTCGATGGCGTGGAGGCCTTCGTGCGTTGGGGGGTCGGTGCCCGCCTCGAGCAGGAGCTGGGCGTGGCCGAGGATGATGCCGAGCACGTTGTTGATGTCGTGCGCCACGCCGGCGGCGAGCTCGCCGATCGAGCGCAGCTTCTCGGTGCGCAGCAGTTGCTCCTGGGCCTGCTTGAGGTCGGCGAGCGTCTGGGTCAGGTCGTTGTAGAGGCGCACGTTCTTGACGACGGCCGCCATCGACTGGGCGACGGACGAGAGCAGGGCGACCTCCTCGTCGGTGAACCGGTGGAACGAGTGGCTCATGAGTGCGAGCATACCGACGAGTTCGTTTCGTACGACGAGCGGCACGAAGACGGCCGAGGCGTTGTCCTCGGCCCGCGCCAGCAGGTTCGACGTCTCGGGCTCCTCGAGCAAGTTGGGCACGATGACGGGCGCGTGGTCGTGGGCGAACCGCCGCGTGGCGAACGCGTGCAACTGCAGGCACGTGGGCTCCGAAGTCGCGGATTCGCTGTGGCGGCACAGGATGGCCGGCGGCCGTGCCTTGGCGCCGTCGCCGGTCAGGACGACGCAGGAGCATTCAACCGGGAAGGTTTCGATCAGGCGCTGCATGGCCGCCTCGAGCAGCTCGCTGAGGTCGAGCGACTGGCTGAGCGCGCGGGCGACGCCGTAGAGCATGGCGAGTTCGCGGTTGCGCCGTAGCAGGTTCTCCTCCATCGCCTTGCGTTGGCGCAGGTCGGTGCTGATGATCAGGTAGCCGATCAGCTCGCCGGCGCCGTCGTCGAGCGGCGCGGCGAACACCGCCACGGGCACGGCGTTGCCGTCGCGGTCGCGGGCGATCGCCTCGGCGTTCTCGACGGGGCGGTGCGACTCGAGCCGCTCGCGCGTGGTGTCCCATCCTTCGACGAGGAACGAGCCGATATCGCGGCCCGTCATCGCGGCGCTTGCATAACCGGTGAGCCGCTCAGCGCCGACGTTGAACAGGTTGATCTTCCAGTCGGGCGTGCACGTGACGATCCCGACGAGTGGATTGTCGACGAGGCGGCGCAGGTAGCGCTCCTGCTCGCGAAGGACTTGGCCGAGGCAGTGCTCTTTGGTCATGTCCCGCAGCGCAATAAGGTATTGGGCCTTCGTCTGATCCTCGACCGCCGTCTCGAGAAGGGCCGACACGATGATGTCGTAATACCTCGGAGTTCCGTGTATGTCAGGCGTTCGAACTGCGCGCAGACGCACAGGCTTCCGCTCCTGAACAACCTGGTCAATGCCGTCGAGCAACCCGCCATCGTGCAGTACCTCGGCCGGTAGGGCTTCCGCGAGCGGTAGCCCGACGACCTCTCTTTCGGAGACATGGCGCATTTGCTCGTAGCGCCAGTTGGCCGCGAGTACCCTAGACGTCCCATCGATAACAAGCAACGCGGCGGGGACCGTGGCGATGACGCGCTCCTTGAACTCCTTGAGGCGTGTGAGCTCGTCGTTGATCGCGCTCAGCTCGCGGTTGCGGGCCTCGAGGTCGGCGTTGAGCAGTTGCAGCTCCTCGTTGGCCGACTCGAGCTCCTCCTTGCTTGTCTGCAGCTCCTCGTTGCTGATCTCGAGTTGGGCGTTGAGATCGCCGATTTCGTTCGTGCGCCGTTCGAGCTCGGCCGTGCGCGACTTCACCTGGGCGCGCAGCGCGCGCACGAACAGGAAGACGGCCAGCACGCCGATCAGGATCGCGGCGAGCCCGAGCAGCACGGGGGTGTCTATAGCGAGTGCGGCGAAGGGTGGCAGGAACGCACCGATGAGATTCGCAGCCATCATGAGCGGTCCTCGGTCTTGCGGTACACTTGCCAGCGCGTGTCGACCGGCTCGAACGCGGCCTCGAGCTCGGGCCGGAGCTTCTCGGATCTGCCCAGGACCAGATACCCACCAGGCACGAGGCCATAGTGGAGGTTGTTGAGCGCCGCGATCTGGGCGTCTTTCTCGAGGTAGATGAGCACGTTGCGGCACGTGATCAGGTCCAGCTGCGAGATCGGCGGATTGGCCACGACGTTGTGCGTGCCGAAGCAGACGAGCCGTCGCAGGAACGGGCGGACCATGAATGTGCGCGCTCCGGTGAAGTAGCGCCGCTTGGTCCGGGCGTCGACGTTCTCGAGTTGGTCACGCGTGTAGCGGGCGGTGCGCGCGGCGTCGAGCGAGGCGCGGTCGACGTCGGTGGCGAACAGCTTCACCTCGAACGGGTCGAGCCGGCCGTCGAGCGCCTCGAAGATGAGGATCGCCAGCGAGTAGGCTTCTTCGCCGGTGGCGCATGCGACCGACCAGGCGCGGATGCGCGGCGACTCGGCCGTCTTGCGGCGTGCGATGATGTCGGGCAGGACGGTGCTGCGCAGCACGTCGAACAGCTCGGGATCGCGGAAGAATGTGCTGTAACCCACCATAAGGTGCGATAGCAGCGCGTCAACTTCCTGTTCGCTCGCCTCGACCATCGCGCGGTACGCCTCGACCGTCGTGCACTTGCAGGCGGCCGCGCGGCGTGCGATCGAGCGCGCAAGCGAGCTCCGCTTGTAGTCGGAGAGGTCGAAGCCGCGGCGACGCTGGATCAGTTCGATGAGGCGGGCGACTTCCTCGGGAGGCGCCGTCGGTGTCGCCAGTTGCGGCGGGTCCGCCTCAGTGATGGTCATCGTTGCCCCCGCTCTGCGCTATCCAGCCCGTAAGATAAGCAGGTGACGGGGATTATAGCGCTTTTGTGCCCGGCGCTCAACAGGATTCTGTGCGGCTATCGTGCCGCGGCGGCTATCGCGGCGGGGACCAGGGAGGGGCGAGCGAGTGGGCCACGCCGAGATGGTCGAGGACGCGGGCGACGACCGTGTCGGCGAGCGCCTCGATCGACTTCGGCCTGGTGTAGAAGCCGGGCGAGGCCGGCAGGACGATGGCGCCAGCGAGGGTGACTTGCTCCATGTTGCGGATGTGGATGAGCGAGTAGGGCGACTCGCGCACGACGAGCACGAGGCGTCGGCGCTCCTTGAGGAAGACGTCGGCCGTGCGGGCGATCGCGGTGTCGGCCACGCCCGAGGCGATCCGGCCGAGCGTCGCCATGCTGCACGGCACAATGGCGCAGCCGTCGTACGGCTGCGAGCCGCTGAGCGATGGGACGTCGCGCGCATCGTTGTCGTGGACGGGGAAGCCGAACGAGGCGAAGTCGGTTTCGGATTCCTGCGCGTTGACCTCGCGCGCGTGCGCGCTGACGATCACGTCGGCCGTGTGCTCACTGCCCGATAGGAATTGGAGCAGTCGCTCGGCGTAGATGATGCCGCTTGCGCCCGTGATGCCGATGACGAACTTCATGATGACCTCCCGTGCTTCACGGCAGTCGCCCGTGGACGAGGCCGGCGATGCCGCCGGAGATGTGGCGGCTCTCGACGCGGCGGAAGCCGATCGTCTCCATCAGGAACACGAACTCGTCGAGCCGCATGTGGTTGAGGATCGAGCGTGTCAGGTAGCGGTACGCGCCGAGGTTGCCGGAGACGATCCAGCCGGCGAGCGGCACGAGTGTCGTGCCCACGGTCCGGTAGAACAGGCGCGCGGGCCACGTCGCCGGGCGGAAGAACTCGAGGATGATACACACGCCGCCGCTCTTGAGCACGCGCTTGAGCTCGAGGAGCGTTTCGGCCTCGCGGCTGATGTTGCGAATGCCGAAAGCGCAGATCGCCGCGTCGAATGTACGGTCGGCAAACGGCAGGGCGAGCGCGTCGGCTGCGACAACGCCCGACCGCTCCGACCACGCGGGTTTCTTCGCGAGCTTCCGGCGTGCGCGCTCGAGCATCGGCACAGAGAAATCGACGAACGTGACCCGGCCGCGTTCGTGCTGCTTGAGGAACTCGACGCCGAAGTCGCCGGTGCCGCAGCACAGGTCGAGCACGCGCTTGACGCGCCGCGTCTCGATCTCCTCGATCGCCCGGGCGCGCCACCGCCGGTCGCGCCCGAGGCTAAGCAGGTGGTTGAGCCGGTCGTAGCGGCGCGAGATGCGCGAGAACATCTGTTCGATATCGCCATCCATCGTCTCGGCGTCATCATATCTGACAGCGTCGGGCAGTCACCCTGTTTTTCGATTCTTCGGGGCGATCGCGACCGTTGGGCCGGCAAAAGTGGTGGCGACATGGAGCCCGTTTTCGGTACGGTGTTCGCTCCGCTGTCCGGATCCGGGCGGTGGCGGAGACATCAGGAGGCAATCGCAGTGGCTGACGTTCGTCCGTTCAGAGGGCTTCGGTACGACGCGGCGAAGGCGGCGATCGGGTCGGTCGTCACGCAGCCGTACGACAGAATCACGCCCGAGTTGCAGGCCGCCTACTACGAGGCGAGCCCGTACAACGTCGTGCGCCTCATCCTGGGCCGCGAGGAGCCCGCCGATGAAGCATCGGGCGATAGCGGTAGGGGCAACAAGTACACGCGCGCGGCCGAGTTCCTGGGCCGGTGGATGGACGAGGGTGTGCTCGTCGAGGACGCCGACCCGGCCATCTACGCGAGCACGCAGGTCTACGAGGTCGATGGCAAGACGTATCGGCGGCGCGGGTTCGTGGCGCTGCTGAAGCTGGAGCCCTTCGGCTCGGGCCTCATCTTCCCGCACGAGCGTACTTTTGGGAAGTACAAGGAAGACCGGCTCCGCCTCATGCGGGCGACGCAGGCCAACCTCGGCCACGTCTTTATGCTCTACTCGGACCCGACGCGGACAATCAGCCGCGTGCTCGAGCAGATCGACGCACAGGGCCGGCCGGCGGCCGAGGTCGAGGCGCTCGGGGTTCGTCATCTGCTCGCGCCGATCACGGATGCCGAGGCGATTGCGACGATCACCGAGGTGATGGCCGACAAGCAGCTCTTCGTCGCCGACGGCCATCACCGGTACGAGACGGCGATCAACTACCGCGACGAGATGCGGCGCGAGCACGGCGCCGGAGGCCCGTACGACTGGCGTATGATCACGCTGGTCAACATGGAGGACGAGGGGCTCGTGATCCGGCCGACGCACCGGCTCGTGCGCAACCTTGCCGGGTTCGACGCCGCGCGCGTGCGCGAGAAGCTCGCACCGTTTTTCGCCATCGAGGAGTGCCCGCCCGATCGGCTAGCCGGCCGGCTCCGGCCCGACGAGCAAACGCAGACGAGGATGGCGCTCTACACGGGCGGCGGCAGCGCGCTGCTCCTGACGCTGACGGCCCGTGGCATGATGCCGGAGGCGGTGCGTCGCGCGGCCGCGGGGCCTTTGCTCGAGCTCGACGTGACCGTGCTGCACGGCCTCATCCTCGACCACCTGCTCGGCATGTCGAGAGAGCAGCAGAACGAGGTCGGCAACATCTGGTACGTGCCGACGATCCAGGAGGGGCTCGACGGCGTCCAGAGCGGCGAGTACCAGGCCGGGTTCTTTGTCAATCCGACCCGGATCGACCAGGTGCGAGCCGTCGCCTCGAGCGGGGCGGTGATGCCGCAGAAGTCGACGGATTTCTACCCGAAGCTGCTCACGGGCCTGGTGATGCGGCGCATCGCGGGGTGACGCGCCTGCGTGCGAATCCTGTAGCGTCCGTGGCCGGCTGCCGATACACTTGTGTGGCCGCAAAGGAGACAGAAGGAGCAGGGAGCGAATGGCACACAAGTTCGCCGACTGGGCCGAGCGCATCATGAACGAGATGAGCGACTACCTCGTCCCGGTCAAAAAGCTCTGGTACGTGCACTGCGAGCAGAGCGAGCGGCCCGAGGTCTCGCTCCAGGAGCTGGCCGACATCCTGCGCGACGACCCGCGCTTCTACTACATGGACCTGCCCGAGGACGAGCCGGCCGACGATGAGGAAGAGCTCAAGCTCGAGAAGATGGGCTTCTTCCGCGGGCCGAAGGTGATGCTGCACAGCCGGGTGCCGACGGCCGAGGAGCTGATCGAGAAGATGGGCGACAATCTGAGCCGGCTCATGCAGAACCTGCGCAAGGCGTACGAGATCCGGCCCAAGGAGGACGAGAAAGCCGAGGACGAGCTGATCGATATCATGATCAAGGCCGATCAGCTCCGCAAAGAAGTCCTCAAGGCGATGGGCAACGTTGCGCCCGAGCAAGAATCCCCGTCCGACACGGGAAATTAGGGACAGGCACTAGTTTCGGCCGAAATTAGTGCCTGTCCCTAATTTCTGGGGCGCTCCTTGTCGGCGATCTTGCCGAGGCGGCGTGCGTGCCGCCCGCCCTGGAACTCGGTCGAGAACCACGCTTCAAGAATCGCGTCGGCTTCCGCGCCGTGCGTTCGCTCGCCGGCCAAGCAGAGCACGTTGGCGTTGTTGTGCGAGCGGCTGGTAGCGGCGAACTCGGGGTCGAGGACGAGCGCGGCCCGGATCCCGGGCACTTTGTTGGCCGCGATGCTCATCCCGATGCCGGTGTCGCAGCACAAGATGGCGGCATCGGCCTCGCCGCCGGCGACCGCCTCGCTTGCCGCGAAGGCGTAGTCGGGGTAATCGACCGACTTGGTGCTGTCGGTGCCGAAGTCGGTCACCTCATGCCCGTGCGCGGCGAGCCAGCGCTTGACGTGCTCTTTGAGTTCGTATCCCCGGTGATCAGCGGCGACGGCGACTTTCATAGGATCTTGATGACCTCGTGCATGGAGCGTTCAAGCATGGTGAGCACGAGACGGTAGGCGTCGATGTCGAGGCCGATCGGGTCCGGGACGTCAGGATAATCCGAGTCGGTCCGCTCGGGATCGAACTCGCGCATTAGGTAGACCTTGTCGCTCATGCTCTTGAACCAGTCGACGATGTGGCGCCGGTGCCGCTCGGCCATGCAGAAGATCAGGTCGGCTTCCTCGATCATGTCGCCGTTGAGGGACGAGGAGCGATGGTCGCCGATGTCGATGCCGACCTCGTGCATTGCATCGACTGCCAGCGTGCTGGCGGGCGCGCCGCTGTACCCGGCGGTGCCCGCCGAGCGGATGTCGAGTTCCAGGTGCGGTGCCATTCTGCGCAGCAGGCCGACCGCCATGGGGCTGCGGCACGTGTTGCCTGTACAGACAAACAGGACGCGTTTCGGCATCATGCTCCGTTCCCGTGCTTCGCAGCAGGCTAGTGGGGGCGCCCGGCCAAGTCAACCCAATTCACGTCGGGGGCGCTGCCGGATGCCGGCCGTCGGCGAGCGGCCCGCCAAGCAGCGCGCGGACGTCCTCGGCGGCGATCGCGCCCTCGCGCAGGAGCGTCGGCGGCGACGTGGTGCAGTCGATGACGGTCGACTCGACGCCGAGCGGCGCCGGGCCGGCGTCGAGCACGGCGTCGATGCGACCCTCGAACGCGGCGAGCACTTCCGCCGCGCTCGTCGGGCTTGGCCGGCCGCTGATGTTGGCACTCGTGCCGACGAGCGAACGACCGGCCATGCGGAGCAGTTCAGTCAGCACGGGGTGCGTTGAAACCCGGAAGCCGGTCTTGCCGGACGTGCGGTCGCTGAAGATCAGCGTGATCGGGCCCGGCATGTAGCGCTCGATCAGGCGGCGGCCGTCGATCGAGACGTGCGCGGCGTGGTCGAACACGTCGGCGGAGTCGGCTAGGTAGATGGCGAGCGGGCGTTCGCGCGGCCGCTGCTTGATCTCGTAGATGCGTGTGACCGCCTCGGTCTGCTCGGCCAGACAGCCGAGGCCGTAGACGGTTTCCGTCGGGAACGCGATCACGCCGCCGGCCTCGAGGATTCTTTCCGCGCGTGCGAGCGCATCGAGCTCAGGGTGTGTCGGATCGGTCTTGAGGACCTTCGTTTCCACAGTCATTCCTGGCGCACGTCGCGTGCCGCTTTCTCGACGTCGTCGGCGAGGTCCTGACGGTAGTTGGTGAGGCGCTTGAGCAGCGCAGGATCGGAAAGCGCTAGGATCTCGATCGCGAGCAGGGCGGCGTTCTTCGCGCCGGCTTCGCCGATCGCGACGGTGGCGACCGGCACGCCGGCCGGCATCTGCACCGTCGAGAGCAGCGAGTCGAGCCCGCCGAGGTGCTCGGTCGGCACGGGGATGCCGATGACGGGCAGCGTCGAGTTGGCCGCGAGCGCGCCGGCGAGGTGTGCGGCGCCGCCGGCGGCGCCGATCAACACGCGGATGCCGCGGGCCCGGGCCTGCTTGGCGAACTCGGCCGCCTTGTCTGGCGTGCGGTGCGCCGAGAGCACCTTGACCTCATACTCGACGTGGAACTGCTTGAGTACGTCGATGGCTTTGTGTACGACCGGCAGGTCGGACGTGCTGCCCATCACGATGCTCACGAGCGGCTGGGTGTTTGGCTGTGCGCGGTTCATCACGTGCGTCGGCCTCCCCTCGTGCTACCGGAGCGCTTTCGCGCCGATGTCTGTGCGGTAGTAAGCGCCGTCGAAGCTGATCATCTCGACGGCGTTATAGGCGGTTTCGATCGCCGACTCAAGCGTGCGCCCGCGCGCGGTGACGCCGAGCACGCGGCCGCCGGCGGTCACGAGCCTGTCGCCGTCGAGCCGTGTGCCGGCGTGGAAGATGACCACGTCGGGATCGGCGGCGGCCTCTTCGAGGCCCGTGATCGGCTTGCCCTTCTCGTAGCTGCCGGGATAGCCGCCGCTCGCCATGGCGACGCAGACGGCCGCGCTGCTCGACCAGCACAGCTCGGTGCCTTCGAGCGTGCCGTCGATGACGCTCTGGAGCACGTCAACGAGGTCGCTCTCGAGGCGCGGCATGAGTGCTTGGTTCTCGGGATCGCCGAAGCGGACGTTGAACTCGAGCACCTGCGGCCCGTCGTCGGTCATCATCAGGCCCGCGTAGAGCACACCGCGGAAATCCAGACCGTCGGCCGCCATGCCGGCGACCACGCGCTCGAACACCTCGGTGCGGATGCGATCCCAGGCGAGGCGGTCGACGATGGGCGCGGGCGAGTAGGCGCCCATCCCGCCGGTGTTCGGGCCTTTGTCGCCGTCGAAGACGGGCTTGTGGTCCTGCGACGAGTCCATGAGCACGAACGACTCGCCCGAGACGAAGGCGAGGAGCGATGCCTCCTCGCCGACGAGCTTCTTCTCGATGAGGACCCGGTGCCCGGCGTCGCCGAAGGCGCGCTGTCGCATCGTGCGGTCGATGGCGGCGAGCGCATCCTCGTCGGTCGAGCAGACCATGACGCCCTTGCCGGCGGCGAGGCCGTCGGCTTTGATCACGATCGGCGCGCCGACCTTCGCGATGTACTTGGCCGCCTCGTCGGGGTTGTCGAAGACGCGATACGGCGCGGTCGGCACGTTGTAGTGGGTCATCAGCTCCTTGGCGAAAATCTTGCTCCCCTCGACGCGGGCCGCGCGGGCCGTCGGGCCGAAGATGCGCAGGCCGGCGTCGCGGAACGCGTCGACGATGCCGGCGCACAGCGGCGCCTCGGGCCCGACGACGGTCAGGTCGATTTTCTCGGTGCGCGCGAACTCAATGAGGCCGGGGATGTCGTCGGCGGCGATGTCGATGCACGTGGCGTCTCGGGCGATGCCGCCGTTGCCGGGCGCGCAGTAGAGGGGCTTGACCTGCGGGCTCTGCTTGAGCTTCCACACGAGCGCGTGCTCGCGTCCGCCGCCGCCTACGACCAGTATCTTCATCAGTGCTTTCCTGCCTTCTGCGTGTCGAGGGCCGGGCGCACCGGCTCCTTCTCCGTGTCCTGTGCTTTCTGCTCGAGCTTGAGTTCGACGGTGATCGCCAGTGTGCTGGGGATCGATGTCTCCTCTTCCACCTCCGGCGTTTCGCGCATCAGGTACTTGCCTTCGAGATCGAGTTTCGTCTGGGCCTCGACGAGCATGCCTGTCTTCTCATCGACTTGAAAGGTGCTGTCTTGCGTACCGCTGAACACAGACCGTATGGTCGGGGGGCTCGCCTCGGCGTCTGGGTCCGGCTTGATCACTGCCTCGCAGCGGACCGTCGCGGTGCCGTCTCGACGTGAGATGAGCGTGTATGTGTTCTTCGCGCGCAGGGTGTTCGTGAGCATGGCGTCGCAGACAGTCTCCACGATCCACGAGTCCTCAACGGCGACCGGTTCGGCAGGAACCAGGCCGACCGGGAACGCCAGAGAGACCGTGAGCTGCTTGAGGGCCTTGTCGCTGCAGGTGTTCTTGGCCCATTCGATGATCATCTCACCGGGGTCGTTGTCTTTCGGGAGGGCATTCACGACCGCCTTTCGCAGCGTCTCACCTCCCTTGATCCCGCGGACCTCCCCCGTGGGCGTGACCTTCGCGGTATAGGAGAGCCCTACCACGGCAGCGAGCGGAGTGACGCAGCAGATGTCTCCCTCGAGCGGGGTCGTCTCCGAATCGTATTCGAGCCCGCCGTACGGATGCTGCATGGAGAAGGTTTCCCGGTCGCTCGTGACCTTGACTGTGGCCGTTCCCTCTTCGTCAACGGCCAGAACCTCGAGCGTTCTCGTTGATGTGGTCGAGGTGGTCGTTTCCTCTTCGACCATGCCGAACCAGTCAACGCGCACGGTCTCCGTCGTTCTCGTGCATTGGAAGGTCTGCCCCTTCTCGAAGTGAAGGTGCAGGTCGAGCTTGCCGGACGTGGCCTCGTCGGCAGCAGCCATCGATGAGACCGCAAGCACGAGCACGATAACGTGTGTGATGAGCGTCTTCTTCATCAGCCTTCTGCCGAAAATGACCTTCGTGCTATGCGTGCCGGAAGTGGCGGATGCCGGTGAAGACCATCGCGACGTCGCGCTCGTCGCACGCGGCAATCGACTCCTCGTCGCGCACCGAGCCGCCGGGCTGGATGATGGCCGTGGCGCCGGCGTCGATGGCCGCGTCGACCCCGTCGCGGAACGGGAAGAACGCGTCCGAGGCGACGACACACGGTTTGAGCGGTTTCCGCGCCTTCATCACGGCGATCTTCGACGAGTCGACGCGGCTCATCTGGCCCGCGCCGATGCCGAGCGTCTCGGTCGCGTTCGTGTACACGATGGCGTTCGACTTGACGTGCTTGCAGACCTTCCAGGCGAACATGAGCGCGCGCATCTCGTCGTCGGTCGGCGCGCGCTTGGTGACGACGTTGACCGTCTGCGGGGTGACCTGCTTGATGTCGCGATCCTGCGTGAGCAGGCCGCCGACGATCTTGCGGAGGTCGCGGTCGGGCAGCACGGTGCCGCCGACCATGGCCCACGTCTCGATCCCCTCGAGCAGCATAAGACGCCGCTGCTTCTTTTTCTTGAGGAGATCGAGGGCGTCGACGTTGTAGCCGGGCGCGACGATCACCTCGATGAACGTTTCGTTGAGCACCTCGGCGGTCTCGGCGTCGATCTGCCGGTTGAACGCGACGACGCTGCCGAACGCCGAGTCGGGGTCGGTCGCGCGTGCCTTCGTGTACGCTTCCTTTGGGTCCTTGCCGATCGCGACGCCGCACGGGTTCGTGTGCTTGATGATGACGGCGACGCATTCGTGGAACTCTTTGGTGAGCTCGACGGCGGCGTTGAGGTCGAGGTAGTTGTTGAAGGACAGCTCCTTGCCCCAGAGCTGGTCGGCGGCGACGGCGCACGGCTCGCTCAGGATGCTTTCGCGGTAGAGGGCCGCCTGCTGGTGCGGGTTCTCGCCGTAGCGCAGGTCGCGCACCCTCTGATACGAAAGCTGCAGCTCTTTCGCGTGCTCGACGGGGCCCTTGGTGCGCAGCCCGTCGAGGTAGGCGCAGATGGCCGCGTTGTAGCGACTCATCAGCTTGAACGCTTCGGCCGCGAGCTCGAGGCGGAACTCCCCAGACAACGTGCCGTTGTCCTTGAGCTGGGCCAGGACGCGGTCGTACTGCGCGGGGCTGGTCACGACGCCGACGTCCTGGTAGTTCTTGGCCGCCGAGCGCACCATCGACGGACCGCCGATGTCGATCTGCTCGATAACCTCGTCGCGCGTGGCGCCTTCCTCGGCCGCCGTGTCCTCGAACGGGTAGAGGTTGACGACGACGAGGTCGATCGGCTTGATGCCGTGCTCGGCCATCTGTTTCTGGTGCGCGGGGTTGTCGCGCAAGCCGAGAAGCGCGCCGTGGATCTTCGGGTGCAGCGTCTTGACCCGGCCGTCGAGGATCTCGGGGAAGCCGGTGTGGTCCGAGACCTGCGTGACCGGGATGCCGGCCTCGCTCAGCGCGCGCGCCGTGCCGCCCGTCGACAGGATCGCAATCCCCAGCTCGTGCAGCCCCCGGGCGAACTCCACCAGGCCCGTCTTGTCCGAGACGCTGATCAGCGCCCGCTCAACCTTCCTCGCCACCGAAACGCATCCTCCTTCTGTTCCGGAAAACCCGCCCCAAGACGGGCGGGAGGGTACACCATGGGGAGCGACCGCGCAAGGGTCCCCCGAGTTGTGCCGCCCCTACGGGGCTCGGAGCTTGTGTTGTGTGCCGCATTCCTGGGGCTGACGGGCTTGTTGAGAAAGGCGCTCTATGTAAGCCCTTTGGGCTATGCGGTGATGTTTTGTTTCCTCGCAACCCAGGGCGTTGCCCTGGGCTCTGCTATGAAGCCCCTTCGGGGCATGCACGATGACGAGGGTAGCTCGGTTTTTTTCAACAAGCCCTGACGCCCCAGGCTACCGCCTGCCGCGCCTCCGGCGCTCGGCTCTCGGTGGAGCTTCGTTGCGAGCCCACATGGTGCGAGCATGTTCTGTCGAACCACCATCGCCACACGTGCGAGGGTCACGTACAGCCGCGGAGCGGCGGCAGGCGGTAGCCTGGGCCGTGAGGCCCAGGTTGCGAGGCGTCGAACACCCAATCAGAGCGCCGTAGGCGCGGCAGGGAATCGCGTCACACGTAGCGCTCGTCGTAATCGATGCCGTGGTGCTTGAGGAAGGCGATGAACTCCTCGCGGAACGTTCTGTGCCGGTGGTGCTCGGCCTGGTTTTCGATGTACTCCTTCACCTCGGGGATGTTCGACTTGCTGACGGCGAAGGCGCCGTAGCCGCGTTGCCATTCGAAGCGAGGATTGCCCGGGAAGGTCTCATTCATCCATCGTGACGCGTTCGCCTTGATCTTGCTGACTACTGCCGCCACGGATGGCTCGGTGCCCATGCCGATGAGCAGGTGAACGTGGTCGGGCGTTCCGCCGATCGCGACGAGCTTGACCTTCGCTGCGCGCACGATGCCGCCGACATAGTCGTAGAGTCGTCGGCGGGTCTCGTCGCTGATGCGGGGCTCACGGTCTTTCGTGCTGAAGATGATGTGGTAGTGCAGACACGCGTAGGTGTTGCCCATAGTCCGACCTCGCAATCTGCCGCCCCCACGGGGCTCTGGTGGGCTTTGCGTGGCATACTACCTGGGCCTTACGGCCCAGGCTACCACCTATCGCGCCTACGGCGCTCCGGCCAAGAACAACTGCGAGGTTTCCGGCCATCACGCCTACGGCGCTCCGGCCGACGACCACGCTGTGAGGTTTCCGGCCGTGCCGATCTGTGTGATCTGTGGCTACTTCTTCTGGTAGCTCTGCCATTTCGCGTCGAGGTCGGGGGACTCGACGG
>CAYUZG010000010.1:0-27469 GCA_964449605.1 uncultured Verrucomicrobiota bacterium
CCGAAACGCTCATCAAGGACTGGATCGAACGCCAACCCACCGACGACACGTCACCGGACGAAGGCCTGTGACCACGCAGCGCAGCGCGGTCCGCGAAACCGCCCCTTGACTCCCAAACACGCCCGATATATCCTACGAAGGAAAGCTAGCGAATCAGTGAACCCACGGAGGGAGTGCCCGCGCGCGGGTCGCTCCCGTTTGTATCAGACGGAGCCATCATGGCCGACGACGACCTGATCCCAGTCGACATCAAGAAGATCGCCATCTCGAACATCGCCTGCGCCGTCGCCGTCGGCACCGACGAGCGGGAGTTCCCGATCTACATCGAGCCGGCCATCGGCGCAGCGATCAGGATGTTCATCGAGAAAGTCGAGAAGCAGCGCCCGCTCACCCACGACCTGATCGGCAGCCTGCTCGACGGCTTCGGCGCCACGGTCGAGCGCGTCATCATCAACGACCTGCGCGACAACACCTACTTCGCCCGCATGATCCTGCGCGCCGAAAACGAGCTCGGCACCAAGCTCGTCGAGATCGACTGCCGGCCGAGCGACGGCATGGCCGTGGCAAAAATGAAGGGCGCGCCGCTGTTCGTCACTCGCAAGGTCCTCGACGCGGTCGGCAAGTCCGAAGACGAGCCCGGCTAGACCGGCCCAGCCGTGAGCCCGACGGTGTCCCGAACAGACCCGAGACAGTGCGCGCTCGACGTCCTGCACGCCGCCTCGGAGCGGCCGAAGCGTTTCATCGACGAGATCCTCGACCAGCACGCTGCCGCCGCCGGCCTCTCGCACGCCGACCGCGCCTTCGTCATGGAGCTCGTCTACGGCGCGACGCGGCGCCGGCTCACGCTCGACTGGCTCATCGAGCACACCTCAAAGCGGCCGCTCGACAAGCTCGACGCTGAGCTCCGCCTCATCATGCAGCTTGCCCTCTACCAACTGCTCTTCATGGACAACGTGCCCGACTACGCCGCCGTCGACGAGGCGGTCGAGATCGCCAAGCGCCGCGTGCACGCCGGCGCCGCCAAGTTCGCCAACGGCGTCCTGCGCGCCGTGCTGCGCGCCAAGGACGCGCTCCCCTACCCGTCGCCCGACGACGATCTCGTCGAGCACATCGCCGTCGTCCACTCGCACCCGCGGTGGCTTGTGCGCCGCTGGCTCGGCCAGTTCGGCCGCGACCGCACGATCGACGTCTGCGCAGCCGACAACCTCGCGCCGCCGGTCACGCTGCGGGCCAACACGCTCAAGGTGACGCGCGACGAGCTCGTCGACCACCTGCGCGCCGAGCAGGTCGAAGCCGAGCCGGCCGACGGTGATGAAGCTGCCGTCCGCGTCCATGCGAGGGCCCCGCTCGACGCGCTCGAGACCTACCGGCGCGGTGAGTTCTACGTGCAGGACGTCAGCGCCATGCGCGTCGCGCGCCTGCTCGACCCGCAGCCGGGCGAGCGCGTCCTCGACCTGTGCGCCGCGCCCGGCGGCAAGACGAGCCACTGCGCCGAGCTTATGCACGACGAGGGCCGCCTCGTTGCGTGCGACCTCGACGAGAAACGGCTCAACACCCTCCGCGCCAACATGGCCCGCCTCGGCCTCACGTGCGTCGAGCCGGCCCGTTGCGACGCCCGCCACGTGCCCGAGCTTATCCCGACGGGCGCGTTCGACCGCGTGCTGCTCGACGTGCCATGCTCGAACACGGGCGTCCTGCGCCGCCGCGTCGAGGCGCGCTGGCGCATCGCCCCGGAAGACATCGCGTCGCTCGCCGCCCGCCAGGCCGAGCTCCTCGAGGCCGCAATCCGCATGCTGCGCACTGGCGGCGTCCTCGTCTACAGCACGTGCAGCCTCGAGCCCGAGGAAAACGACCAGGCCGTGCGCGCGTTCCTGAGCCGGCACGGCGAATACCGGCTCGAGAGCGAGGACCTCGTGCTGCCCGCCGCCGACGGACCCGACGGCGGCTACATGGCACGCATGGCGCGCCGCAAATAGACAGAAACGCCGCGGCCCCAACAAGAGCCGCGGCGCTCAGTATGCTCTGGCGTTATGCTGCCTTCTGCGTGGCCGACTACTCGCTGGACTCGGCCGGCTCGCCCTCAGCCTCCACGCTTGGCTCCGTCGCCTCGCCCTCGGCAGGCGTTTCAGTCTCAGTCGCCTCCTCGGGGATCGGCACTTCGTCGACCGCTTCTTCGCTCACCTCGCCCTCGGGCGTCGCGGAGGCATACAGCAGCTTGATCTGGAATGAGATCTCATTGAGCGCGTCGGCCGAGTCCACATTCTCCTCGAAGAACGTGCTCCCACCCGGCTCCACGGTGACGTTCCGAATCTCGGCGCCGGCGCGCAACGCGACCACCTCGGCAGCGTGCTCGGTGTAGTTCGCGATGTGGAAGAAGTAGCGCGGCTCCGCGCCCGGCACAAACCGCGGCACGATCTGTACGCCCTCTTCCGGCGGCGCAACGTACCCGCGCACACGGCACACCACGTGCGGCTGCTCCACGGAATCGGTCTGGACGGTGAAAAACGTGTCTATCTCCCGGCCGGCGTCGTCCGGCCGGGGCGTGAACTTCAGCTCGAACTCCTTCTTATCCCCCGGCTTGAGCACCGTAGGCCCCGCGTCCTCGACGACCTCGAACCGCTCGTCGATCCAGGGGTACCGGGTCTTGAGCGCCTTGAGCTCAAGGTCCGTGCTGCCGGCGTTCTCGCACCGGTAGCGGAGCGTTGCCGGGTTGCCTGGGCGCACGAGCCCCACGCTGCGCTCCTGCGGCATGACGACCAGGAGTGTCTCGGGTTTCGGGATAACGTGCGCCTTGACCGTCAGGATCGTGGGCGTCGCGACGCCCTTTGCCCTGAGCGTGATGTGCGTCTCGATCCAGCTCGGCTCCATCCCCTCGGTGCAAAACGCCACCTTAAGCTGCCCGTCTTCGCCCGGCGGGATCGGCTCGGACGGCAGCTCGGCCGTCAGGAACGATTCGGCCGCGCTCGCCTCGGTGATCTCGAGCGGCTCGGTCCCTTCGTTCTTCAGCACGAACTCGTGCTCGACCGTTTCGCCAATTGGCACACCTATCGACTTCTCGTTCGTCAAGTCCCAGACTCGCTCCTCGTCCAAGACGCGAAGCTTCGGCTGAGCCTGTGCACTCGCGGCCGCGAACACGCACACCGCAAGCGCGCTGATCCAAACCCACATACCCCTGGTCTGTCGCACGCGCCGTCTCCTCCGTTACTTGCCTGGCTTCGACAACTGCATCGCCACGAGCGCCACGATCAGCAGCCCGCCGCCGCCGCCGATGAGATACCACTTGTAGTCCGTGAAGAAATTGCCGCTCTTGCCGCTGTCCAACTCATCGTCGGAGGCGGCAGTGTCGCTATCATCGTCGGCGGCGGATTCCGGTTCCTCGCCGGATCCCCCGTCGTCAAAGACGTCCCCACCATTGTTGAAGTCGGATGCCGCTTGCATTGCCTTCTCGATCGGCTCCCGCACGCCCCCGGCCTTGACCGGCAAGACACCGTGCCCCGCGCATATGGGACACGTGATAACAGGCCCCTCGTCCTCACCTCTGACCGAGCCGATGCCCCCGCATGCCGGGCACAAGCCGTCCTCCGGCCCGATCCGCAGGTCGCGGTACCCCTTCCCGCCACATGCTGGGCAGCGGCCCTTCACCAAGACACGACCGTCATAGAGGCGATCCGCGTAGCCCGGGGCATCCTCCTCACAGATCGGGCACTTCAATCGGATCAGCACGGTCCCCGGCACGATCTCCTCGATCTGCGTCGGGGCGGTGGTCGGCCTCTTGGGGGTCGTTCGGTCGATCACCATTTTGCCGGCCCGCTCGTAGTCCTTGTTGTACAAACCGGCTTTCTTGAACAGCTCGATGGCCGTCTGCTTCCGGTGAAGCCCCACCATCCTGAGCCCAGCCTGGAAGTACTCGTCCCCGGGGCGTTCTGCTGAACTTCGTTGATGCCACACGACCTGTTCCCGCGGGTACTTCAGTTCCCCATACGGGCCCTTGATGCTGAGCCCTTCCTCGCTCTCGCTTACAATCGTGCAGTCCTCGTAGCTGCCGTCCTTGAAAATGACAATGTCGCCCAGCGCCGCGACAATGAAGCCACCAAGCAGCACCACGAAAACGGCCGCGAGTGCCGATTTCATCGTTTGTCTCCCGCTCGTGTAGGTGAATGGCACCCCTATAATACCCTGCAAGCTGCCCCTCGGCAAGGGGCCTCCTGCACACCTGTTCGACAACGACCAAGCCCCGCTCGTTCCGAGCACTTCCCAGGAAGGCCGGGCGCCCCGTCAGATACGCAAACCTGGAACAAAGGCCGAGGCAAGCTCGGGGCGGGGCCCAGACGCGCTAGTCGCCTTCCCCGGCCTTGCCACCCGCCCCATGCGGCGTGTCCTTGATGACCCCGAGCGGGTAGTACGGGATCACCTCGTCCTCGATCCGCTTGAGCGCCTCGAGCGGCTCGAGACCCCAGTAGGTCGGGCAAGGCGAGATGATCTCGACGAGCGAGAAGCCGGCCCCGTCGATCTGGTACTGGAACGCCTTCTTGAGCGCCCGCTTCGTGGCCCGGATGTTCTTCGGCGTGTTGAGCGCGTAGCGCGCCAGGAATGCCGTCCGCTCGCACACGGCCAGCATCTCGGGCACCTTGAGCGGCTCGCCCACGTCCTCGGGCATCCGGCCGCGCGGCGTGGTCTTGGTCACCTGGCCGTCGAGCGTCGTCGGCGCCATCTGGCCGCCCGTCATGCCGTAGACGCCGTTGTTGACGAAGATCACCGTGATGTTCTCGCCGCGGTTGCCCGCGTGCATGATCTCGGCCGTGCCGATCGCCGCCAGGTCGCCGTCGCCCTGATAACTGAACACGATCAGGTCCGGCCGTGCCCGCTTCATCCCCGTGGCCACCGCCGGCGTGCGCCCGTGCGCCGCCTCGCTCACGTCGAAGTTGAAGTAGTCGTACCCGAGCACGGCGCAGCCGACCGGCGAGACGCCCACCGTCCGCTCGCGAATGCCCAGCTCGTCGACAATCTCGCCGATCAGCCGGTGCACAATGCCGTGGCCGCAGCCGGGGCAGTAGTGCGTCACCGCCTGCTTGAGGCTCTCGGGCATCTGCCACAGGGTCTTCGTCATGACGCGCCCTCCCGCGCGAAGAGCGCCTCGAGCTTCTCGACCACCTCGTCGACGGCCATCACCGCACCGCCCGTGCGCCCGTAGAACTCGACCGGCCGCCGGCCCTCGACCGCCAGCCGGACGTCCTCGACCATTTGGCCGGCGTTCATCTCGACAACCAGGTACGCCTGCACCTGCTCGCGCGTGGCCCGAAGCGCCTCGGTCGGGAACGGCCAGAGCGTCATCGGCCGGAACAGCCCCACCTTGTGCCCGCGCTCGCGCATCGCGCGCATGGCCGAGCGGCAGATGCGCGCCACGGTCCCGAACGCGACAAGCAGCACGTCGGCATCATCGGCCTCGAGCGTGTCGTAGCGAAGCTCGCGGCGCGTTATCTCGGCGTACTTGGCCTGGAGCCGATCGTTGTGCGCCTCGAGCGCGAGCACGTCGAGGTGAAGCGACTTGATCACGTTCGGCTCGCGGCCCGCGCAACCTGTGAGCGCCCACGGCTTGTCCGGCTCGTGCGTCTCGGGGTTCTCGGGAATGACGACCGGCTCCATCATCTGGCCCAGCACGCCGTCGCTCAGGATCAGCACCGGGTTGCGGTAGCGGTCGGCGATGTCGAACGCCTCGATCGTCATGTCCGCAAGCTCCTGCACCGTCGAGGGCGCAAGCACCAGGTGCCGATAATCGCCGTGGCCGCCGCCGCGCGTTGCCTGGAAGTAATCCGACTGCGACGGCCCGATGCTGCCCAGGCCCGGCCCGCCGCGCATCACGTTGGCGATCACGCACGGCAGCTCGCACCCGGCCAGGTACGAAATCCCCTCCTGCTTGAGGCTGATGCCCGGGCTCGACGAGCTGGTCATCGCCCGCGCACCGACGGCCGCCGCGCCGAACACCATGTTGACGGCCGCCAGCTCGCTCTCGGACTGCAAGAACACGCCGCCCACCTCGGGCATCCGCTTCGCCATGTAGGCGGTCACCTCATTCTGGGGCGTGATCGGGTAGCCGAAGTAACAGCGGCAGCCGGCGGCGATCGCCGCCTCGGCCATCGCCTCGTTGCCGCACATCAGGACCCGCTCGTCACGGGCGCCGTCGCCGTCAGTCCGAGCCATTCTTGTACACCTCGAAGACCATGTCCGGACACACGACCACGCACGTGCGGCAGCCCGTGCACTGCTCTGGGCGAGCAGCGACCACCGGATGGACGCCGCGCACGTTCAGCTCGTCGGAGAACTCAAGAACCTCCTCCGGGCACGAGGCGATGCAGTAGCCGCAGCTCTTGCACCAGTCGCGGCGAATCGTAAGCGTGAACATCCTCCTCCTTCAGCAGCGATCATCCCAGCCCGGGAGTCGGGGCGCCGCTAGTCGTCCCGGACGCGGCTAGTCGTCCCGGGCGCCGCCCCACCGGAGCTTGTCTTTGAGAATCCCCAGGTACGAACGCTCGGGATGCGTCACCAGCCGAACAGAATCGGCCGATCGGCCGATCCTGACAGCGTCCGTTGCCTTCAGCCTGATCCCGACCTGGCCGTCAACCGTCAGGCCGGCGCCATCATGCTCCTCGTCGAGCTCGACCGTCACCGTCTGCTCGGCCGGCAACACGATCGGCCGGTTCGTCAGCGTGTGCGCGCAGATCGGCGTCAGCAAGATCGCGCTCATATCGGCATGCACGATCGGCCCGCCGGCCGAAAGCGAATACGCCGTCGAGCCGGTCGGCGTCGCCACGATCAGCCCGTCGGCCTCGTAGCGCGTCAACGGCTCGCCGCCCACCGAGACCCGGAGGCGCAGCATGCGCGCAAGCGTGCCCGCGTCGATCACCGCGTCGTTGAGCGCCGTGTGCGTCTCGGCCGCCCGGCCCCCGCGCTCGACGGTCACCTCGAGCATCATCCGCTCGGAAATCTCGTACTCCCCGCCGAGCAACCGGTCGAGCCAGTCGAAGAGCGACGTGGCTGTGAACTCGGCCAGGAACCCGAACCCGCCGATGTTGACGCCCACCACCGGCACGCCGCAATTGCCGACGCGCCGAATCGTGCTCAGCATCGTCCCGTCGCCGCCGAGCGAGAACACGAGCTCGCCGTCACACAGCTGCGCCTTCTCGTCGAGCGGAGAGCCCTTCAACCCGTGCTCGCTCACTACCTCCGGCGGCAACGCCACGCGCACGCCGCGCTCCTCGAGCGCCGCGAGCAGCCGCCGGGTCAGCTCGAGCCAACCGGCCCTCGTGGTGTTGGGGACGATCGAGACAGCTTTCACTCGAGTGCCCTGTCCAGAATCGTCTTGCGCGGAAACTCAGCCTGCACGCGCTCGGCGATCGCACGCGGCGTCAACCCGAGCCGCTCGCAAAGCACGTCGCGCGGCCCCTGCTCGACGAATTGGTCCGGGATCCCAATGCGCACGCACGCGACCGGCCGCCGCGCCCGGTCATTGAGCCATTCGACAACTGCGCTGCCGAACCCGCCGCGAAGCACGTGTTCCTCGACCGTGACGATCCGGCCCGTCGACGCCGCGAGCGACAGCAGTTCCTCGTCGAGCGGCTTGAGGAAGCGCGGGTTGATCACCATCGCCGACCACCCGGCGCTTTCGAGCAGCTCGGCCGCCTTGAGCGCCGCCGACACCGCAGTCCCCACCGCAAGAATGGCCACGTCGCTGCCACGCTTCTCGACGACGCCCCGGCCGTACTCGATCTTCTCGACCGGCGCGTCCAGGCTCACCCCGGTTGTCTCGCCCCGCGGGTAGCGAACGGCCACCGGCCCGTCGAAGCTGAGCGCGAAATGCAGCATGTCGCGCAGCTCGCGTTCGTCTTTCGGCGCGAGCAGCGTCATATTCGGCATCATGCCAAGGTATGAAATATCGAATACGCCGTGGTGCGTCGGCCCATCCTCGCCGACGAGGCCGGCGCGGTCGATCGCAAACACCACGGGCAGCCGCTGCAGGCAGACGTCGTGCAGCAGCTGGTCGTACGCGCGCTGCAAGAACGTCGAATACACCGCTACGACCGGCCGCATGCCGGCGATCGCCAGGCCGCCGGCGAAAATCGTCGCGTGCTCCTCGGCGATGCCCACGTCGTGGAATCGCCCCGGAAACCGGCGCCGGAACTCGTCGAGCCCTGTGCCCTTGGCCATCGCCGCCGTGATCGCTACGATGCGCGTGTCGCGGGCCGCCAGCTCGCACAGCGTCCGGCCGAACACCTCGCTGTAGGCCGGGTGCCGCCCACCGGGCTCCGAGCGGCCGGTCCGCGGCTCGAACTTGCCCGCGCTGTGGAACGTCTCCGGCGCCGTCTCGGCCGGCGCGTAGCCTTTGCCTTTGCGCGTGAGCACGTGCAGCAGCACAGGCTTCCGCTCCCTCTTGATCTCGCCGAGCAGCCGCAGCAGCATCGGCAGATCATGCCCGTCGACCGGGCCGAAGTAGCGGAACCCCATCTCCTCGAAAAACAGGCCCGGAACAAGGAGACCCTTGATCGTCTCGAGCACACGCTCGCGCCACCGCACCAGCCGCAGGCCGACCGTCGGGATCCGCAGGATCAACCGGTCCAGCGCTCGGCTGAAGCGGTTGTACAGCCGGCTGGCGATGACCCGGTTGAGGTAGCGGGCAATCGCGCCCACGTTCCGCGAGATCGACATCTTGTTGTCGTTCAACACGACGAGGAGATCCTTGATCCCCGAATGGCCTTGATAGAGCGCCTCGAACGCGGTGCCGCCCGTGAGTGCGCCGTCGCCGATGACGGCGATCACCTTCTCGCTCCCGCCGCGCATGTCGCGCGCGACCGCCAGGCCGAGCGCCGCCGAAACCGCCGTGCTCGCGTGGCCGGCGCCGAACGCGTCGTACTCGCACTCGGCCGGCTTCGCGAAGCCGCTCACGCCGCCCCACTGACGCAGCGTCCGGAATCGCTCGCGCCGGCCCGTGATCAGCTTATGCGCGTACGTCTGGTGCCCGACGTCCCAGACGATCTTGTCGTTCGGCGCATCGAACGTCCGATGCAGTGCAAGCGTCAGCTCCACCACGCCGAGGTTCGACGCCAGGTGACCGCCCGTGCGCGACACCGTGCGGATAATCTCCTCCCGGATCTCGTGGGCGAGCGCCTCGAGCTGGCTGAGCTGGAGCTTCGCCAGATCGCGCGGTGAATCGATCATGTCGAGGTAGCGCGACACGACCCTGTCATCCTTCGTCTCGTGAGTACCTTAGGTGGGAGACTCCTCGCCCGGCTCGGTTCCACCCTCGAACGGCGTCGTCCCAACGGTGCCATCCTCGTTTTTCACAAGGAGCTCGATCGCCCGCTCGGCCTCGTGCAGGCGCTTCGAGCACGCCGCAGCGAGTTGGACGCCCTCCTTGAACTTGGCGAGCATCTGGTCGAGGCCCAGCTCGTCCGTCTCCATCTCGGCGACGATCTGCTCGAGCTTCGCCAGCGCCTTCTCGAAATCGACCTTCGCCATACGGCCTACTCGACCTCGCTCCCGGGCGGAGCATCCTCGGCCTCGACCCGTTCAACGTCCGCCGTGAACGCGCCGCGGTGCAGCTGTGTGCGCACCCGCTTGCCGGGCTTCAACACGGCCGCATCGGTCACGATCCGGCCCGTCGCCGCATCGGTCGTGACGCTGTAGCCGCGCGAAAGGACCGCTGTCGGGTTCAGCGCCCCGAGCCGCGCATCGAGCCCGTCGATGCGGTCCGCGAGCCGGGCAACCCGGTGGCGCCCGTGCAGCGCCATGCGGTCGAGGGCGTCATCCACCCTCTGTTGATACTGCCGAACCAGGCTGGCCGGTTCCCGGAAGACGTAGCTCCTCCGGGCCAGCTCGAGCCGGCGCGACAGCTCGGCCACCCGACCCGTCGCAGAAGTGTAGAGCTTCTCGCGCAGGATGCCAACCCTTTCAAGCAGCTCGGCCTTGCGCCCAATCACGAGCTCGGCGGCTGCCGACGGCGTCGGCACGCGCAGATCGGCGACGAAGTCGCTGATCGTCCAGTCGATCTCGTGGCCGACGGCCGAGATGACCGGGATCGCCGACCGGTAGATCGCCCGCGCGACCTGCTCTTCGTTGAACGGCCACAGGTCCTCGAGGCTGCCGCCGCCGCGCGTGACGATGATCACGTCGACGAGCCGCAGCGCGTTCAGATCGTCGAGCGCCGCGGCGATCTCGCCTGCTGCCTCCTCGCCCTGCACCCGCACGGGGCAGATGATCAGCCGCACCTCGGCGAATCGCCGGCCGAGCACGGTGAGCACGTCGCGGATCGCCGCACCCGTCGGCGAAGTCACCACGCCGATCCGCTCGGGCAGCATCGGGATCGGCACCTTGTGCGCCTCGTCGAACAGGCCCTCCTCGAACAGCTTGCGCTTGAGCCGCTCGAACGCGAGCTGAAGCGCACCGACGCCGCGCTCCTCGATCCGCTTGACGATGATCTGGTACGCGCCGCGCGGTTCGTAGACCGACACGTTGCCTTGGACGACGACCTTCATCCCGTCGGCGAACCGAAAGCCGCTTGGCGGGCGCGCCGACTTGAACATCACCGCGCTGATCTGCGCGAACTCATCCTTGAGCGTGAAGTAGCGGTGGCCGGCGGGCGACGTGCGGTAGTTGGACACCTCGCCCTCGAGCCAGATCGAGGGGTACTTGGCCTCAAGCAGGATCTTGACCCCGCGCGTCAGCTCCGAGACGCTGTAGACGTGCTCCGCCTCTCGGTCAGGCGTGCTCACGCCGACCCCCCGGAATCGAGTGACACCTGGAGGCGTTTGATCTCGGTCGCCCGGCCCGTCTGCTCGTCGACGGTGACGACGATGCCCGAGAGCCGCACGTCGCCGGTCGCCACCTCGAAGCGCGCCGGCACGCCCGTCGTGAGCTTCTTGAGCACCGGCTTCACCTCGCGGCCCAGCACCGAGTCGTGCGGCCCGGTCATCCCGATATCCGTGATGTAGGCCGTGCCGCCGGGAAGGATCGTCTCGTCGGCGGTCGCCACGTGCGTGTGCGTGCCGAAGACCACGCTCACCCGCCCGTCGAGGTAGCGGCCCATGGCGACCTTCTCGCTCGTCGCCTCGGCGTGCATATCGACGGCGATGATGCGCGTCTTCGGCGCGAGCTCGGCGATCGCCGCGTCCGCCGCGCGAAACGGGCACTCGCTCGGGTCCATGAAGATGCGCCCGACCAGGTTGATCACCCCGACCCGAAGCCCGCCCTCGAGCTCGACGAGGCACGCGCCCCGCCCCGGCGCGCCCGACGGGTAGTTGGCCGGCCGCACCAGCGTCGAGAACTCGCCGAACGCCTCGAATACGTCGCGCTGCCGCCACGCGTGATCGCCGAGCGTGATCGCATCGACGCCCGCCGCGAGCATGTCGCGCGCGATTCGTTGGGTGATCCCCGAGCCGCCGGCGGCGTTCTCGGCGTTGACCACGACGCACTCGGCCCCGGTCTCCTGACGCAGCATGCCGACGAGCCGCTCGACCGCCTCGCGCCCGGGACGACCCACCACGTCGCCTATGCAGAGCATTCTCATAGCAGACCCGCTCTCGGCGCCCCTACCGCGCGTACTCGATGGCGCGCGTCTCGCGGATGACGGTCACCTTGATCTGCCCGGGATACTCCAGCTCGCCTTCGATCTTCTTCGACAGCTTGCGCGCGAGCACGAGCGCCTCGTCGTCGTTGATCCGGTCCGGCTCGACGAGCACGCGGATCTCGCGCCCCGCCTGCATCGCGTACGCCTTCTCGATCCCCCGGAACGATCTCGCAAGCTCCTCGAGCTTCTCGAGCCGCTTGACGTAGATCGACAACGTCTCGGAACGTGCCCCCGGCCGCGCCGCCGATAGCGAGTCGGCCGCCTGCGAGAGCACGCCGTAGATCGTCTTCGGCTCCTCGTCCATGTGGTGCGCGGCGATGCCGTTGGCCACCGTCGCCGACTCGCGGTAGCGCCGGCAGAACTCGGCGCCGATCAGCGCGTGCGGCCCCTCGACCTCGTGGGTGAGCACCTTGCCCACGTCGTGCAGCAGCCCAATGCGCGTGGCAAGCGGCGAGTCCAGGTCGAGCTCAGACGCCATGATCCCCATGATGTGGGCCACCTCGATCGAGTGGCGCAGCACGTTCTGCCCGTAGCTGTAACGGTACTTGAGCCGCCCAATCGCCTTGATGATCTCCGGATGCAGATTGTGCACCCCAACCTCGAATGCAGCCTGTTCGCCCGCTTCCTTGATCGTCTGATCCATCTCCTTGCGCACTTTGGCGACGACCTCCTCGATGCGCGCCGGGTGGATGCGCCCGTCGAGCATCAGCCGCTCGAGCGCGATCCGCGCGATCTCCTTGCGCACCGGGTCGAACCCGCTCAGGATCACCGCCTCGGGCGTGTCGTCGATGATCACGTCGATGCCCGTGGCCGCCTCGAGCGCGCGGATGTTGCGCCCCTCGCGCCCGATGATGCGCCCCTTCATCTCGTCGTTCGGCAGCGACACCGACGAAACCGTCACCTCCGGCACGTAATCGCTCGCAATGCGCTGGAGCGTGTCGGCGATGATCTTCTTCGCCGTCTTTTCCGCGGTCTCGCGGGCCTCGCCCTCGATCCGGCGAATCAGGGTCGCTGCGTCCCGCGTTACATCGTCTTCCATCCGGATCAGCAGTTGCTCGCGCGCCTCGTTGCGGCTCATGCCCGAGATGCGCTGCAGCTGACGGCTCTCCTCGTCGATAAGCTGTGTCAGCTTCCGGTCCTTCTCATCGAGCTGCTTGTCCCGCTGCTCGGCGTCTTTCTCGCGCTTGGTGACCTCGTCTTCCTTCTTGTCGATGAGCGACACCTTGCGATCGAGGTTCTCCTCACGCTGCTGGATGCGCTTCTCGAGCTGGCGCAGCTCCTTGCGCGTATCGCGTGTCTCCTGCTCGAACTCGGCGCGCAGCTTCAGCTGCTCATCCTTCAGGTCGAGCAACCGGCGCTTGCGCTCCTGTTCGGCCTCTCTGACCGCTCGCTCGACGAGCTCGTCGGCCTGGGCCCTCGCCGACCCGATCCGCCGGGTCGTGAGCCGCTTCTGAATCCACACGCCGGCCAGGACTCCCACCACGAGCGCCGCGGCGCCGATGAGAATGGCTGGACCAGCGTCCGGCTTCGGCCCGGTCTGCGCCAGCAACCACGTGTATGCAAAGACGATCATGTCCGACTCCTTTACCCAATCTATCTCAATCTATGATTACCTCGCGTCGTCACATCGAACCGTGGCGCCTTCCGTCACCACCGCGTGCATCGGCACGTCGTGCCCGTCGTGCTCCACGGCGTCGACGAGCTGAAACTCGTAGGCCACTCCCACCCGCACGGCCCGGGCATCGGCCACGGCCAGAAACGCGTCGTAGTAGCCGCGCCCCCACCCGATCCGGTAGCCCCGGCGGTCGAACGCCAGGCCCGGCACGACCACCAGATCGATCTCGGCCGGCGAGACCACCTCGGTCTTCGCCGGGTCCGGCTCGACCAGGCCCATTCGCCCCAGCACAAGCTGCGTCGTCATGTCATCGACGCGACGGGCCACGATCCGGTCGAGCTCGTAGTCCATGCGTGGCAGCACGAGGGCCTTGCCCTCGTTGAGGCAGCGGGTGACGACAGGCGTCGTGTCCACCTCGTTGCGCACCGGCAGGTAGAGCATCACGCTCCCCGCTCGCCGGAACGCCTCGAGCTCGACGAGCTGCGCGACGATCGACCCGCTCCGGCGCTGCACGTCGGTCGTGCTCATCGCCAGGCGGGTCTGCTTCATCTGTTCGCGCAACGCCGCCTTCATCGGTTGCCTCGCGCCTCCTCGTCGCGACGCGCCGCCAGCGCTATACGCCACGCCTCGAGCCGTTCGGCAATCCGCCGCTCGTAGCCTTGATCGCTCGGCACGTAGAAACGCTCGCCTTCACGCAGGTCCCCCTGCGCGTTGGGAACGTACTCCTGCTCGACGATGTGGCCCTCGAAGCTGTGGGCGTACTGATATCCCTCGCCGTGTCCGAGCTGCTTGGCCCCGGCGTAACTCGCGTCGCGCAAGTGCACGGGCACCTCGCGCGTCTTCTCCTCGCGAACCGTCTCGCGCGCCTTGTTGATCGCCACGACCGCCGAGTTGCTCTTCGGCGCCGTCGCCACGTAGATCACCGCCTGCGCGAGCGGGATCTGCGCCTCGGGCATCCCGACGAAATCGACCGCCTGGAACGCGGCCGTCGCCACGCCGAGCGCACGGGGGTCGGCGTTGCCCACGTCCTCGGCGGCGGCAATCACGATCCGGCGCGCGACGAAACGCGGATCCTCGCCCGCCTCGAGCATCTTGGCCAGCCAGTACAGCGCCGCGTCCGGGTCCGAGCCGCGCATGCTCTTGATGAACGCGCTCGCCGTGTCGTAGTGCTGGTCGCCGTCGCGGTCGTAGACGACCGCCTTGCGCTGGATCGACTCCTCAATGGCCTCTCGCTCCACGACGACCGTGCCGTCGGGGCGCGGCGGGGTCGAAAGCGACGCGATCTCGAGCGCGTTGAGCGCCTTGCGCGCATCGCCGTCGCTCACGGCGATAATGTGCTCGAGCGCCTCATCGGTCAGCTCAATGCGCAGGCGCCCCAGGCCGCGCTCCGAGTCGGCGAGCGCGCGGCGCACGATCGTGCGGATCGCCTCGTCGTCAAGCGGGCGGAGCGGCAGGATCTTCGAGCGCGAGACGAGCGCCGCATTGATGTAGAAAAACGGGTTGTACGTCGTCGCGCCGATCAGCGTGAGCACGCCGCGCTCGACGAACGGCAGCAGCACGTCCTGCCTGGCCTTGTTGAACCGGTGAATCTCGTCGAGAAACAGCGTCGTGCGGCGACCCGACTGCCGGACCCGGTTCGCCGCGTCGGCGGCGAGCTGCTTGAGCTCGGCCACGTTCGAGGTCACCGCGCTCATGGCAACGAACCGGCTCTCGGTGACCGTGGCGATCACGTGCGCGAGCGCCGTCTTGCCCGACCCGGGCGGCCCATACAGGATCACCGAGCCAACGCGGTCCGCCTCGATCGCCCGGCGCAGCAGCGTGCCCGGGCCGACCAGGTGCGTCTGCCCCACGAACTCGTCGAGAGACTGCGGGCGCATGCGGGCCGCCAAGGGGGCATACGCTGGGGGCTCATGCTCAGCCCGTTCGTCGCCGAACAGGTCCATCGCCTCTCCTTCTCGACCGCAAGCTCCCCCGCGGGCCTGGCATCTGCAGGCACGCTCGCAGCCGACTCCCAAGGCATCAGCGCGACGGGCATCGCCTAAAGAAATACCCTGCGCAGTGCCGTATGGACGGTTTCTTTGAACGCCTGCTCGTGCAGGTGGGTGCCCTCGGGACCGCCGGCGCCTCGGCCGCGGCCGCCGACGACAGCCGGTGCCGGCCGCCGCACGCGCCGTCCAGCCCTATCCGGGCTCCCTGGCTGAAAGTGTTGGCTCAAAGAAACTGCCGTTCCACTACGGACACAGCAGGGTATTTCGCGTCTGCATCCAAGCCCGTACCGCAGCAGCCTCCCCGGCTACTGGGCGAGCTTCTCCTCGACCATCTTGATCGCCTTCGACACGCGCCCTTCGACGAGACTGATGAACTTCTCCTTCTCGTTGCGTAGCCGCATGTACTCGTCGGCGATATTGAGCGCCGCCAACACGGCCACCCGAGTCGCCGTCGCCGTGTCCGCGCCGCCGCTCACCTCGTTCATCTTCTCATCGACGAACGCGGCCAGCATGCGCACGTACTCCGGGTTCTGATCGCTGGCGATCGGGTACTCCTTGCCGAAGATCCGGACGGTCGTTATGCCTCTATCGTACACTGAACAACCTTGCGCCAAACACTCTCAGGTTATGTCAATAGCCGTTTATCGCTCTGCCTCTCGTATCTCACACTCGAGCGCGTCAATCAATGCTTTCTTGATGCGCCCGTGCGCCTTCTCGACCTCCTTGTCGGTCAGCGTCCCGGTCTCCGACCGGTACTCGAACGCCAGCGCCAAGCTCTTGCGCCCCGGCCCCACCTGCTCGCCCCGGTACAGGTCGAACAGCCTGAAGCCACGCAGAATCGGCACCTTGACCGATTCGACCGCCTGGCGCACCGCCCCGAACGGGGTCGATTCGCCCACGATCAGGGCGACATCCCGCCGCGTCCCAGGGTAGACGGGCAGCGGCTCGTACTCCCCCACGAAGCGCACCAGCGTGGCAAGCGCCTCCACATCAAGCTCCGCCACGTACGCCGGCGCTCCGAGCTCGAACGCTCCCGCTGCCTCGGCGCTCACCCGGCCGCAGAGACCAAGCGCGACCTCTCCGGCCGCGACGCTCGCACACTGACCGGGCATGAAGAGCCGGTTCGCGGCGGGTTCAAACGTAACCGCTTGGACCTCAAGCGATTCGAGATACGCCTCGATCGCACCCTTCAAGTCGTGGAAGTCCACGTCATCCGGATCGAGGTCCCAAGCCGTGCCGTCCCGCTTGCCCGAAAGGCCCAGGGCCAGCATGCCCCGCTCAAGCGGCCTCCCGCCCTTGCCGGGCAGATGGACCCGGCCGATCTCAAACAGCCTCAGGTCGAAGCGCCGCTGACGGTGGTTGCGCGAGATCGTCTCGAGCATCCCACCGAGCAGGGTCGTTCGTAAGTTGCTCAGGTCAGCACTCTTAGCTTGCAGAACCCGAACCGGCCGAACCGGCGGGTCAAAGAACAATTCGCCAGTGGCCGAAGCTGTCCGGTCGCTGACTAAGTTGCAGTTTATTATCTCAAAAAAACCGGTCCCCGTCAACAGGTTCCTCGAAACCGACTCCAGCCGCTCGGCGATGCCCTTCTCGTGCGGCACGATCTTTGCCGTCGACACCGGGGTGGGGATGTTGTCGTACCCGTACAGCCGCGCGATGTCCTCGATGTAGTCGATCTCGCGCTCGAGATCGACCCGGTAGGAGGGGTTCTCAAGCACCGTCTCGCCGTCCCGGGTCTCGATGACCGGGAACCGCATTCGGCCAAGAATCGTCTCGACCTCGCCCTGGCTCAGCTCGGTGCCGAGCAGCAGGTTCACGCGCGCCGTGCGCACCGCGACTCGCTGCGGCGCAATCTCGCGCGCCACGACGTCAAGCGCCCCAGGCATCACGCGCCCACCGGCAAGCTCCGCCATGAGCTGCGCCGCCCGGGCCGCCGCCCGCGCCTGAAGCCCCGGGTCGACGCCCCGCTCGAACCGGTACGACGATTCGCTCGGTAGCCCGAGCCGTTTCGACGTGCGCCGGATGCATCCGGGGTCGAAATGGGCGCTCTCGAGCAGGATCGTCGAGGTGTCGGCCTCGACCTCGCTATCGGCGCCGCCCATCACGCCCGCGAGCGCGATCGGCCCCGAGGGGTCGGTGATCAGAAGCATCTCGGCGTCCAGCACGCGCTCCTGGTCGTCGAGTGTCGTCATCTTCTCGCCCGCCTTCGCGCGCCGGACGATCACGCGGCCGTCCTTGATGCGCCGGTAGTCGAACGCGTGCAGCGGCTGCCCGAGCTCCATCATCACGTAGTTGGTCACGTCGACGATGTTGCTGATCGCACGCACGCCGACCTTCGTCAGCCGCTGCCGCAGCCACAGCGGCGACGGCCCGATCGTCACGCCGTCGATGATCCGCCCCACGTACCGCGAGCACAGGTCTGGATCGAGAATCTCGATCGTCGCCCACTCCTCGACCGGCTTGCCCTTCGACTCGCTCACCGAGCAGTCCGGCTCGCGCATCGGCAGGTCGAACATCGCGGCCACCTCGCGCGCCACACCGACGATGCTCGCCACATCCGGACGATTGGGCATCACGTCGATGTCGAACACCGCGTCGGCGACCCCCATCGCCTCGACGAAGCGCGCGGCGACCGCCGCGTCGTCGGGCAGGATCATGATCCCGGTTGCGTCCTCGCCGAGACCGAGCTCGACCTCCGAGCACATCATCGCCTCGGACTCGACGCCCCGGATCTTCGCCTTCGTGAGCACCGTCTCCTCGCCCGTCTTGAGCGAGACGAAGCGCTGGCCCGGATACGCGAGCGCCACCTTGTCGCCCGCCTTCTGGTTCGTGGCGCCGCAGACGATCTGCAGCTCGCGCTCGCCGTCGAACACGGTACAGAGCTGCAGCTTGTCCGCATTCGGGTGCTTGCCGCACGTCTTGATCTGCCCGACCTTCATGTCGCGCAGCTCGTCGCCGACGCGCACGAGGTCGGTGACCTCGAGGCCCGCCATCGTGAGCCGGTCCGCCAGCGCCTCGGCCGGCACGTCGACCTCCACGAACTCTCTGAGCCAGCTATACGGTACCTTCATCGCGAACCACTGCGGGTTGCCTGGATCCTAGAACTGCTCGAGGAAGCGCATGTCATTCTGAAAAAAGAGCCGGATGTCCTCGATGCCGTACTTCATCATGGTGAGCCGCTCGATGCCGAAGCCCCACGCGTACCCCGTGTACTTCTCGGCATCGTACCCGACGGACCCGAACACGTTCGGATCCACCATGCCCGAGCCCCCGAGCTCGAGCCACCCGGTCTGTTTGCACACCCGGCAGCCCGAGCCCCTGCACAGAATGCAGCTCACGTCCACTTCGGCGCTCGGCTCGGTGAACGGGAAGTAGCTCGGCCGGAAGCGGAGCTCGACGTCCATCCCGAGCCACGTCTTGAGAAACGTGTACAGCGTCCCCTTCAGGTCGCCGAACGTGACGCCCTCGTCGACGCAGAGCCCCTCGACCTGGTGGTGCATCACGTGGCTGCGCACGTTGACCGACTCGTTGCGGAAGCACTTGCCCGGCATGATCACGCGCACGGGCGGCTGCATCCGCTCCATGACGCGAATCTGCACCGGCGAGGTGTGCGTCCGAAGCAGATACTCGCCGGCCTCGTGCCGGCCGTCGTCGATCCAGAACGTGTCCTGCATGTCGCGCGCAGGATGATTCGGCGGGAAATTAAGCGCGTCGTAGTTGTAGTACTCAGTTTCGAGCTCCGGTCCGTACTCGACCGCGAAGCCCATCCCCTCGAGGATCTCGATGATCTCATCGAGCGTCTGCGTGACGATGTGCTTGCGGCCGATCGTCGGGCGCCGGCCGGGCAGCGTCACATCGACCGCCTCGGCCGTCATCCTGGCCGCCGTCTCGCCGGCCTCAAGCTCGGCCTTGCGCGACTCGATCGCGTCGGCGGCCGCCTGCTTCAGCACGTTGACGCGGGCGCCGAAGTCGCGCCGCTCCTCGGCCGGCAGCGTGCCGATCTGCTTGAGCAGGCCGGTGATCGCCCCCTTGCGACCAAGGTAGTCGACGCGGACGGCCTCGAGCGCGCGCAGGTCGGCACTCGCCGCCACCGCCTCATGCAGTTCGCGCTCTATCTTCTTCAGATCGTCCGACATCCATCGAACCCTCGTGCCCGCGCCGGTTCCCCTCGACGCGGCGCGTCCTTTGACGCGCGCGCACTGTAGCACGGCCGAGCCAGCTTTGTCTTGTCCCCAGCCCGGCCCCCGGACGCTCGTCTCGCTCGGGCACGGGCCGGCCGCCGCATTGCGAAGAGAAGCCGGCCGGAACCGAAAGAAGGAGTGAAGGGCGGGCGGCGACCTTGCCTAGCCGAAGGCGCTGACGCCGTTCCGAAGGCGCTTACGCCGTTCCCAAGGCGCCTACGCCTTTCCTAGGACGCGTACGCCTTCTCCGACGCCGCCTTGGCTTGCTCGACGAGGGCGGCAAAGCCCGCCTCGTCGCGCACGGCGATCTCGGCGAGCGCCTTGCGGTCGAGCTCCACGCCGGCCTTCTTCAGCCCGTCGATGAACCGGCAATAGGAAAACCCGTTGAGCTTGGCGGCCGCGCCGATGCGCGTGATCCACAAGCTGCGGAAGTCGCGCCGGCGCACGCGCCGGTCGCGGTACGAGTAGACACCGGCGCGGATCAGCGTCTCCTTAGCGCTCTTGAACAGCTTGCTCCGAGCGCCTCGGAACCCCTTGGCCTTCTTGAGTATTCCCTTGCGGCGACGCCGCGTCGCCACCGATGTTCTGACTCGAACCATTGCTGCTGCTCCCGTGCGCCTACTTGCCCGGCAGCATCCTGCGGATGCGCTTCGCGTCCGACGCCGATACTGTCGTGCCGTGGCGCAGCTGCCGCGCGCGCTTCGACGTCTTATCGGTCATCAGATGCCGGGCAAACGCCTTGCGGCGCTTGATCTTGCCCGTGCCCGTGATCTTGAACCGCTTGACGACGCCCTTGCGTGTCTTCTGTTTCGGCATGGTGTTGCGTCTATCCTCTCGGTGCTGGGTCACCCGCTCCGCTCGGAACGGGTCACTCGCGCGCCTCACTCCCGGCGGCCGTCTGCGGGGCGCCGGCGTGCTTGCCTTTGAGCGGCCCGATCACCATCGAGAGCCGGCGCGACTGAAGCCGCGGCTTCATCTCCATCGCGCCGACATCGCTGACCGCGTTGAGCATGTCGGTCAGAAGCTGCTGCCCAAACTCGATGTGGCTCAGCTCGCGGCCCTTGAACTGCACGGTCACCTTGACCTTGCAGCCTTTGTCCAGAAACTCGCGAGCGTGCCGCTCCTTGATCGACAGATCGTGCGGGTCGATCCGCGGGTGAAGCTTGATCTCCTTGATCTTGACCGCGTGCTGGTGTTTCTTCGCCAGCTTCTCCTTCTTCGTCTGCTCGAAGCGGTACTTGCCGTAGTCCATGATCCGCACCACGGGCGGATCGGCCTGGGGCGCCACCTCGACCAGGTCGAGACTGCGCTCCTCGGAAAGCCGGAGCGCCTCCTCGATCGGCAGAATCCCGAGCTGCTTCCCTTCCTCGTCGATCGTGCGGACTTGCACGACTCGGATCTGCTTGTTGATTCGCGCGTGAACCGTAATGCTCAGTCCCCTCCTACAAGCGGTTCTTTGCTCTCGGCCTCACGGCGCAGTCGTGTCACGAGCTCCTCAACACGGCACGGTTCAGTCGTGCCCGTCTGATACTTTCGCACAGCCACGGTACCGGCTGCAACCTCTTTGTCGCCAACCACAACGCTGTACGGAATCTTCTCAACCTGCGCCTCGCGGATCTTGAACCCGATCTTCTCGTTCCGCCCGTCAAGCTCCGGTCGCAGCCCAGCTTCCCGCAGCCGCTCAACGACCGACTTGGCGTACTCAACATGCGCATCCGTGATTGTCATGATGCGCGCCTGCACCGGCGCCAGCCAAACCGGGAACGCCCCGGCGTAATGCTCGATCAGCCCGCCGATGAACCGCTCCATCGAGCCCAGCAACGCCCGGTGCAGCATGACGGGCCGCTGCTTTGTGCCGTCCGGGGCGGTGTAGACCATGTCGAACCGCTCGGGCAGGTTGAAATCGAGCTGCAGCGTCGGTCCCTGCCACTCGCGCCCGAGCGCGTCGATCAGCTTGTAGTCGATCTTCGGCCCGTAGAAGACGCCGCCGCCCTCGTCGAGCACGTACTCCGAGCCGCGCCGCTCGAGCGCCTTGCGGAGCGCGGTCTCGGCCATCTCCCAGGATGCATCATCGCCCAGCGACGTCTCGGGCCGGGTCGCCAAGTAGCGGGTAAACGTGTAGTGGAACGTACGCATCATGTTCTCGACGAACTCGAGCACGCCGACCAGCTCGTCCTCGATCTGCTCGGGCGTGCAGAAGATGTGCGCATCGTCCTGGGTGAAGCCGCGCACGCGCAGCAGCCCGTGCAGCGTGCCCGACGGCTCGTAGCGATACACGGCGCCCAACTCGCAATACCGCATCGGCAGGTCGCGGTAGCTGCGTGTCCGGCTCGAGTAGATCAGGATGTGGCCGGGGCAGTTCATCGGCTTGGCGTAGTAGTCGATCCCGTCGATGTCCATCGGGCTGTACATCATCTCGGCGTACTTCTCGAGATGACCGCTGCGCTTGAACAAGTCGCCCCGGTAGAAGTGCGGCGTGTAGACGTACTGGTAGCCGGCCTTCTCGTGCTCGGCGCGCCAGAAGTCCTCGATGATGGCCCGGATCTTGGCCCCTTTCGGGTGCCACAGAATCAGCCCGGCGCCTGCCTCCTCGTAGGTGTTGTACAGGTCGAGCTCGCGCCCCAGCTTGCGGTGGTCGCGCCGTTTCGCCTCCTCGACCCGCGCCAGGTAGGCCTCAAGCTCGCCCTTCTGCCGCCACGCGGTCCCGTAGATGCGCTGGAGCATCTTGTTGCGCGAATCGCCCTTCCAGTACGCGCCCGCGATGCTGAGCAGCTTCACGCCGTCCGGGTTGACCTGCCCCGTGCGCTCCAGGTGCGGCCCGCGACATAGGTCGATGAAGTCATCGTGCTGGTAGACCGACACGGTCGCGTCGTGCAGGTCGCTCAAGAGGTGCTCGACCTTGAGCCACTCGCCGCGCGAGCGGAACAGCTCGACCGCCTCGGCGTGCGGCAGCTCGCGGCGCTCGAACGGCTCGTCGGCCTCGATGATCCGGCGCATGCCCGCCTCGATCTCCCCGAGAATCTCCGGCGTGAACGGCTCCGGCACGTCGAAGTCGTAGTAGAACCCGTCCTCGATCGCCGGCCCGAACCCGAGCTTCGCCTCCGGGACGAGCTGCTTGACGGCCGACGCCATGATGTGGGCGATCGAGTGCCGGTAGCGTTCCAGCTCCTCGTCCGCCGGATGGGTATCCGAGATGTACTCGCCGCTCATTGGCCTATCCCGCAATCAGACAAAAATGGTGGGCGATACTGGACTTGAACCAGTGACCTCTAGCGTGTCGAGCTAGCGCTCTAACCAAACTGAGCTAATCGCCCACGAGACATCGACGGCGGAGCAGGCGCCCCCCGCCCCGCCAATGTAACAGTGCAACTTAGGCCGCGCCGCGAACCCTGTCAAACGAAAAAGCGTTTGCACCCCCAGCATCTTCTGATACAAGGGCACACTCAACGCCCTTGACACGCGGCCTCAGACGATACCCCTGGGAGACTCTCATGCGGGATAGGCTTCTCGAAGCCCTGAAGAAGAGCACGGCCGACTACGCCGAGATCCGCGTCGAGTTCACAGACAACACCGCCCTAACCTATCGCGGCCCGGAGATCGACCGCGCCGAGTCGTCCTCGTGCTGTGGCGGCATCGTGCGCGCCTGCACCAAGGGCGGCTGGGGCACGGCGGCCTTCGACTCGGTCGACGATCTTGGGCGGCAAGTCGAGGAGGCGTGCCGCTGCGCCGCGCTGGCCGGTCGTAGCACGACCGAACTGGCGCAGGTCGAGCCCGTCGATGCCGAGCGGCCCGCCCGGCTGGAGCGCGACTTCCGGGGCGTCGGCCTTGACGAGAAGGTCCGTCTCATGGGCAGCTACAACGACATCATCCTCGGCGCCGGGCCGGCCATCGAGACGTCGTACGTGGCGTACGTGGACTCGTTCAGGCGCGTCCACTTCGCCTCGACACGCGGCGCCTACTACATGGAGGAGCGGCCGCAGGTCGGCTGTTACCTCGTCGCCACGGCCCGAGACGGCGCGCTCGTGCAACGGGCGCATTTCAGCACGGGCTCGCCGACGACGTACGGCATCGTGGTCGGCCTCGAGGAGAAGGCCCGCGAGGTCGCCGAGCGGGCCCAGGCGTTGCTCAAGGCGCCGCAGCCGGAAGGGGGACCGCACACCGTCATCCTGAACCCGAAGATGGCCGGCCTCTTCACCCACGAGGCGTTCGGGCACCTGAGCGAGGCCGACTTCATCCACAAGAACCCGAAGCTGCGCGAGCTGATGGCCATCGGCCGCGAGATGGGGCCGGCGAACCTCAACATCATCGACGACGGCACGCTCAGCGACCGAGTGGGAGGCCACTCCTTCGACGATGAGGGGACGCCGACCCGCAAGACGTACCTCATCAAGAAGGGTCGCCTCGCCGGCCACCTCCACTCGATCGAGACCGCCGCCCGCATGGGCGCCCAGCCAACCGGCAACGCGCGCGCCGTTCACCGGACCGACCCGCCGATCGTGCGGATGACGAACACCTACATTGATAGCGGCAACATGCCCGTCGACGAGCTCTTCGCCGGCGTCGACAGGGGGATCTACGCGTGCGACGGCGTCGGCGGCCAGACCGCCTTCGAGATGTTCACCTTCTCGGCCTCGTACGGGCACCGGATAGAGAACGGCCAGAAGGGCGAGCTGCTGCGCGACGTCATCCTGACCGGCAACGTGTTCGAAACGCTCAAGTCGATCGACGCAATCGCCAACGACCTCACGATTCCCGAAGGCCTCGGCGGCTGCGGCAAGGAGAGTCAGGCCCCCCTCCCGGTTTCCTTCGGCGCGCCGCACGTCCGGATCCGCAACGTCGTCATCGGCGGCAAGTGAACGCGAACCTCAAGGACAGCGCATCATGCGAAGCGTGTTGACAGCCTCGACAGAAGCACGGCTCAAGCAAGGCCTCGAAGAGGCGAGCCGCCTCGGCGCCTCCGCCGCGAAGCTCCATCTCCGGCACGAGGATAAGCTCGAGTGCGAGTTCGAGGCCGGCGAGGTCAAGTCCGCCGGCTCGAAGGAAACTCTCATCTGCACGGCCGAGGTTCTGATCAACGGCAGCAAGGGAACAAGCACAGGCAATCGGCTCGAGGACGTCAGCACGATCGTCGAGCGCGCCGTCGCCCTGGCCAGGACCGCCGGGAGCGCCGCCCACTTCGACGCCTATCCCGCGCCGGCTGACACCACCCCCGTCGAGACCCGCTCCGAGCGCACGCTTGCCCTTTCCGCCGACGAGATCATCGAGGCCTCGAGGCGAATGGATGAGCTGGTCAAGGCCTACGGCGCAGACCTCTACATCCGCTGCGGCGGCGACCGAACCGCCAGCGAATCGCTGCTGGTCACAACCGGCGGCGTGTGCAACTCGTGGGAAAGGACCGCGTGGAGCCTCGGCCTGTTCGCGCAGAGAATGCGCGGCACGGACATGGTGCTCACGCACGACCAACGGGCCTGGGGCGAGCTGGACGGAACCTATGACGTCGAGGCCATAGCCGAGCGCCTCATCGAGGACATGCGGCGCGCCGAGACGATCGTCGAGCCGCCGTCGGGCCGCGTGAAGGCCTACCTGCCGCCCGACACGCTCGCCAGGTTCCTGTTCGCCCTCGTCTTGGGCATCAGCGGACGCAACGTCGCCAAGGGCGAGTCGCCCCTGCGCGACCGCGTCGGCGAGCAGGTCCTCGCCCCGACGCTCACGATTATCGACGACCCGCACCAGCCGTTCGCACCGGGCGCGCGTTCGATCGACGACGACGGCGTGCCGACCCAGCGTCAGACGCTGTTCGAGAACGGCGTGCTCCAGCGCTTCCTCTACGACCTCGACACCGCCGGCCTCGCCAAGACCGAGCCGACGGGCAACAACGGCTGCACGCCCAACAACCTCGTCGTGCAGCCCGGCACGCAGCCAAGCGCCGAGCTGCTCAAGAGCATCGACGACGGGCTGTTCATCCGCGGCCTGATCGGCTTCGGCCAGAGCAACGTGATGAACGGCGACGTCTCGGGCAACGTCGGCTTGGGCTTCCGGATCAAGAACGGCGAGATCGTCGGCCGCGTCAAGGACACCATGATCGCCGGCAACCTCTACGAGCTGCTCGCCAAGAACGTCGTGCTCAGCGCCGACCTCGACTACACCGGCTGCTTCCCCCACGCCGTCATCGACGGCCTCGCCGTCAGCACCAAGTAGCCCGTCCCATATCGAGAAGAGTCTCTTAGACAGGATCAACAGGATTGACAGGATCGAGAGGAATCCTGTCAATCCTGTTGATCCTGTCTAATCCCTCTCCTCACCCGCCGGCGATGATCTCGGCGACGCCCTCGCGGATGAGCATGACGGCGAGCGCGGCAAGCAGGAGCATGATGAGCTTGGAGATCGCGCGTAGGCCGGCTGTGCCGAGCGCGCGCGAGATCGGCTCGGCGAACCGGAGCGCGATCCATAACAGCACGAGGTTGGCGACGAGGGCGGCGAGCGTGGGCCCCATGCCGTGGCGCTTGAGCATCGCGAGCGCGGCCGCCAGCGTCGCCGGCCCGGCGATCAGCGGCGTCCCCAGCGGCACGACGCCGATGAACCGGCCCAACGAGGCGGTCGGCGCCTTCTTGAACCCGCCGATATCGTGCAGGGCGATGACGAACAGGATCGCGCCGCCCGCGATGAAGAAGTCGTTGTCCTGGATGCCCAGGACGCCGAACATCGCGTTGCCCACCAGCACGAAGCCGATCGACAGCGGCACCGCCGTCAGCATCGAGTGGCGAACGATCGCGCGCCGTTCGGGGATCGGGAACTCTTCGGCCAGCGCCAGGTACATTGGCACTGTCCCGAGCGGATCGACCGCCAGGAACAGCGGGATGAATGCGGCCCCGGCATTCGCCAGAAAATCGAGCATGCGTTCATGCTACCCGCGCAGGCCGTCCAGCGCAACCGCTAGATGCGCCCGCCATCCGGTCGATCGTATGCGCGCTGCGCCGTCCTCGCGCGGCGCGCAGAGCCTCCCACGATCAGGGAGCGGTGGCCACGGCCACCGCACTGTCACTCGGCTGGTTCGGCCTTCTGGAAGATGACCTGCGAGCCGCCGCCAAAGCCCTGCAGGCCGTGATCGCTCATGGTCTCCTGGGGGATGTTGTGCTCGAGGCCGAACTTCATGAGTGCGGCGGCGTTCTCGGTCCGGTCATACGCATCGACCATGACCCGCTTCTCGGTGTCGGTCCCCCGATCGAGCCCCTCGAGCTGTCGGTTCATCAGCTCCCGGTGCTCGTCGTTCTCGATGTACTGCATCGACTCGTACATCCGGTCCCTGTGGTGCTGGAGCTTCTCCTCGAACGTCATCTTGGCGCGTTCGTCGATGTCCGCCTTGAGCGCCGCGACGTTGTCCATGAAGTCCAGGCGCTCCCGGTCGTCCATGATCGTCTTGCCGTGCTCCTCGGCAAGCGCGTCGATCCGCTGCGCCAACTCCGCAGTGTCGCCCATCGCCTCCCACGTCCGGGACGGGTCGCGCATTTTCTCGGCTTTCTTGTCGGTGTCGTAGCGCTCGCGCATCGCCGCTACCTGCTCGCGCATCCTCGACAGCTCGGCCGACAGCGAGGCGATGTCCCCCTCGGCAAGGTGGATATCCGCGGCCGATGTCGCCACGGCCTCTCCAGACGCGTTCTCCCCGCCGGCCGTCGTGGCGTCGGCAACCCGGGGCCGACGCTCAGTGTCCAACAGCATCTCAAGCTGGGAATCGAGGCTCAGCGTGTCCTTGCTGATGGCCTCAAGCCGGGCCTGGCTCTGGCGCATCGCGACGCTGAGCTCGTCAAGTTGCTTCTGGAGGTCGCCGATGGCCTTGTCGTGGTCCGTGCGGAGCTGCTCGATCTGGCGGTCGCCCGAGCCACACCCGAGGGCCACCACGAACGAAACAAGAACGAGTAACAGGGCTGCGTGACGCATGGTTTCTCCCCTCCTTGACATGGAGTTCCCTTAGTGCCGACCCTTGGACGGAGAATGGCACGGTCCGGTTTCACACAAGATGCATGGGAGCCTTCACCCTGCCCCGAACTCCATGTGGCAGAACGGTGGGGTA
>CAYUZG010000011.1:0-26349 GCA_964449605.1 uncultured Verrucomicrobiota bacterium
CACGTCGCGCTTGTAGGCGACGCCGAGCACGAGGACCGTCGAGCCGTTGAGCGGCTTGCCGCGCTCGTTGAGGATGTCGGCGGCGCGCTGGACGATGTGGGCCGGCATCGACGCGTTGATCTCGGCGGCGAGCTCGATGAACTTCGGGTTGAACCGCGCGAGCTTCGCTTTCCACGACAGGTAGAGCGGGTCGATGGGGATGCAGTGGCCGCCGAGGCCGGGGCCGGGATAGAACGGGATGAAGCCGAACGGCTTGGTCGCCGCGCCGGCGATCACCTCCCAGACGTCGATCTGCATCGCGTGGCACATCAGCGCGATCTCGTTGATCAGGCCGATGTTGACGCTGCGGAACGTGTTCTCGAGCAGCTTCACCGTTTCGGCCACGCGCGCCGACGAGACGGGGACGACCTCAACGATGGCTTTCTCGTAGAGCTTCGCGGCGACCGCCGTGCACGCGGGTGTGATGCCGCCGACGACCTTCGGGATCCGGCCCGTC
This sequence comes from uncultured Verrucomicrobiota bacterium, assembly GCA_964449605.1. Lineage (GTDB taxonomy): Bacteria > Auribacterota > JABMQX01 > JAFGEW01 > JAFGEW01 > CAYUZG01. The sequence goes on from CAYUZG010000011.1 coordinate 497, forward strand.
GGGAACTCGGCGTTGCCGGGATCGACGCGCTCGGGCGAGAAGCAGAGGAAGAAGTCGGTGCCCGCCTCGCGTCCGCCGTCGGTGAGCATCGGCAGGATCACCTCCTCGCACGTGCCGGGGTAGGTGGTGCTCTCGAGCACGACGAGGCGGCAGTTCCAGCCGTGTTCGACGATCTCGCTGCACGCGGCGGCGATGTACGAGATGTCCGGGTCCTTCGTCTTGCGCAGCGGGGTGGGCACGCAGATGATGGCGACGTCGCACTCGCCGAGGCGGCTGAAGTCGCCCGTGGCCGAGAGCGTGCCGGCCTCGACGAGCCGGCGAACCTCGTCGTCGGCGACGTCGCCGATGTACGACTCACCGTGGCCGATCGCCTCGATCTTGTGGGGCTTGACGTCAAACCCGATGACCGGGAACCCGGCCTTGGCGAACTCGACGGCCAGCGGCAAGCCGACGTAGCCGATGCCGATGATGCCGAGCCGCGCCGTGCGGGATTCTATCTTCTTCTCGAGCTCACTGCGTACGCTCATGGGCGTGCTCCAGCCGTTCTTATCGGCCGATGCTCTCGTAGACGAAGCCGAGCGTTTCCATCCGGGCCGGGTCGAAGATGTTCCGCCCGTCGATGATGATCGGCTGCGCGAGCAGCGTGCGGACACGTTCGAGGTCGAGCTCGCGGAACTCGTCCCACTCGGTGACGATCACGAGCGCATCCGCGCCGTCGGCGGCCTCGTACGGGTCCGTGCAGAACGTGACACCCTCGTCGAGGATCTTCTTTGCATTCGGCACTGCGACCGGATCGTACGCGTGGATTTTGGCCCCATCGTGGACGAGCGCCTGGATGATGTCGATCGACGGCGCGTTGCGCATGTCGTCGGTGTTGGGCTTGAACGCGAGGCCGAGCACGCCGATCGTCTTGTCGCCGATGACCCAGAGCGTCTGCTCGATCTTCTTGACGAAGCGCGTTCGCTGGTGCGCGTTCACGGCCTGGACCGCCTTGAGGATCGAGAAGTCGTAGCCGAAGTCCTCGGCGATGTGGATAAACGCGGAGACATCCTTGGGGAAGCACGAGCCGCCGTAGCCGATGCCGGCGTGCAGGAACTCGCGGCCGATGCGCTTATCGAGGCTCATGCCCTCGACGACCTGGTCGATCTTGGCGCCGGCGGCCTCGCAGATCGCGGCGATCGAGTTAATGAACGAGATCTTCATCGCGAGGAACGAGTTGCACGCGTGCTTGATGATCTCCGCGCTCTCGATGTCGGTGACGATGATCGGCGCGCCGAACGGCTCGTAGAGCTCGCGCATCGCCGTGGCGGCGCGTTCGCTCGTGACGCCGACGACGATGCGGTCCGGGTGCATGGCGTCGGCGACGGCGCTGCCCTCGCGGAGGAACTCGGGGTTCGAGACGATGTCGAACTCGAGGTTCTTTTTGTTGTGGCGCTTGACGGTCTCGCGCACTTTGTCGCCGGTGTGCACGGGCACGGTGCTCTTGTCGACGAGGATCCGGTAGCCGTCCATCGCCTGGGCCACGTTGCGGGCGGCGAGCTCGACGTAGCGCAGATCGGCCTGTCCGTTCGGCTTCGGCGGCGTGTTGACGCAGATAAAGATCATGTCCGAGCGCGCGACGCACTCGTCGGTCTCGGTGCCGAAGGCGAGGCGGCCCTCGGCCATGTTCTTGGCGATGAGCTCGCCGAGGCCGGGCTCGTAGATGGGCACCTCGCCACGGCGCAGCATGTCCACCTTGGCCGTGTTGCTGTCGATGCCGTAGACCTCGTGGCCGACCTCGGCCAGGCAGGTGCCGGTCACGAGGCCGACGTAGCCGACGCCGATGATGCCGACTCGCTTGCCCATAGCGCGCGCGTTCCCTTGCCGCTCGTGTGCTGGTGTTTCTCGTGTAGGAAGAAAGCCGGGCGCCGTGCGCGGCACCCGGCATGCTTATTCCCGTTATCAGTCCGGGCCGGTTCCGCAGGCCCTACTGGCTCGCCCGGATCCCCATCTCCGGATACGGCTTGAGGTGAAACATGACCCAGACCTGGTCGTCGTCGTCGAGGTTGCGGTACGCCAGTGTGACGACCCACGTGCGCAGATCGCGCGACAGGGCGATCTCGCCCTCCTCGAGGTCGTCGCTCTCGATGTTGTGCCGCAGGTAGGTCTCGATCCACCACAGCTCGGTCAGCTTCTGGTAGGACTGGTACGCGATCAGGTGCGCGTCGTCCTCCTGGCGGTACAGGTACTCGAGGCTGTGGAGCCAGACGTCCTCGTCGAAGACGGTCAGTTGGGTGCTGAACTCGGTCAGGTCCGTCTTGTCGACGTCCCAGGCGATCTCGACGTCGATCCAGAACGAGCGGCTTGGCCGGATCTCGATGTCGTGGTGCAGGTCACCCCAGGCCTCGCCCTCGTCGTTGTCGTTGACGAAGTAGTCGATGAATGTGTCGAAGTCCACGAGATCCCACACGCCGCCGTAGCGTTTGGTCTGCAGCTTGTTGCGCACGCCGACGCGGAACCGGTTCTCCTCGTCGAGCTCGTCGATCCGGTCGAACTGCAGGATCGCCTCGGGCCGCTTGCTCACCTCGGGCGTGTAGAGGTAGGCGAGACGGGGCTCGATGACGTGGCGCACGCCGTGGATGTTGCGCGCCGGATTCTCGACGTCCCAGACGCGGTAGATCTTGGTGAAGAAGTCGATCTCGGTCGAGACGATCCCGCGGAACAGATCGTCCTCGTCGACGGCCTCGGTGTAGTAGGTGCCGCGCAGGCCAAGGCGCGGCACGATCGTGAGCCACCCGAAGTGCTTCTTCGGATACGACAGCTCGTGGAAGCTGTCGAAGCGGGCCGAGCCGTAGTCCTCGAGCGGCGCGCCCTCATCGTCGACGGCGTCCCGCGCGTAGCGGCGCTCGAGCCAGGCGACGCTCGAGGTTCCCTCGTAGTAGAACGGCGAGCGGCCGATGCGCTGCTGGGGGAACTCGATCGAGAGCTCCGGCATGCGCTCGACGACTTCGTAGAAGTCGTTGAGCCGCGTGCTCACGTCGAGGTTGATCATGAAGTGCGGGTCGTAGCGCTGGACGTGGAAGAAGCTGCGCGGCTGGACCTCGTTCTCGAAGTCGCGCCGGAAGAAGTCCTCGAGCATATAGGGGTCGCTCAGCTTGTGCAGCTCGAGCCAGGCGTCCCAGCGCTCGCCCAGCGGCTGGCGGTGGCGGTAGCTGAGGCGCCAGCGTTCGTCCTCGTCGCGCCGACCGCTCTGGTCGTCGGCGTAGTACGTGAGCAAGTCGCCCTGGCCGCCGTTGGCAGTCGGCACGGTGAGGTCGAAGCCGGTCGCCCATTCCTGCTCCTGGCGGTAGTCGACGTGGACCGACGCCCGCGCCTGCTTGATCATGAAGTTGTAGGCGGTCAGCAGGAACAGCCCCCAGTCGCCCGTGCGGCCGGCGCGGAACGTGAGCGGCGAGCGTTTGTCGTCGAGGCGCTGGATGTACTTGGGCCAGTACAGGATCGGCACCCGCCCCGCGTAGACGACGGCGTTGTAGGCGACGACCTTGACGCCGGGATAGATCACGATTGTCTTCGACTTGATGCGCCAGTTGGGCCGGAGGTAGTCGTCGGTGGTGACGTAGCCGTTGTGGACGCGGTACTCGTCGGCGCTGATCCGGTAGATCTTCTCGCCCCACGCATACCACGGGTCGGCCGCCGACATCGTGAACGCCGCCACGCCTCGGCCGCTGTCGAGGTCGTAGCGCAGGCGCACGCAGGTGATGAAGAGATCGGTGCCGACGCGCAGCACGACGTTGCCCTCGGCCTCGGCGATGCGTTGCTTGTTGTCCCAGAGGAGGCGGTCGGCCGTGATCGAGGTCTCGCCGTAGGTGAAGCGGACGGTCCCCTTGTGGAGCGCGATCCCGCCCTCAATCTCGATCTGGTCGCTTGTGATCGTGGGATTCGTCGGCTCGGTCGCTTCCGGGTCGCCCTCGTCGTCTAGCGCCTCGCTTTCGGCGCCCCAGCCGTCAGTCGCTCGGAGCGCGGTCATCGCCCCGAGCACGAGGGCGACGGCGGCAATCAGCGTCCACCATCGCTTTGGCATCACGACGTTCCTTTCGTCGAGAGGAGTTCTCTACCTCGTCCTGTGTCAGCCGCCCCGGGGCAGCTCGAGCACGGCAAGCCCGCCCAGATACGGCTGGAGCGCCTCGGGCACGCGCACGCGGCCGTCAGGCTCCTGGTTCGACTCGAGCAGCGACGCGAGCAGCCGGGAGGTGGCCAGGCCGCTGCCGTTGAGGGTATGCACGTACCGGTTTTTGCCGGTCGTCGCCACCTTGTAGCGGATGTTGCCGCGCACGGCCTGGTAGCTGCGGCAGTTGCTGCACGACGACACCTCGTAGTAACGCCCCTGCGCCGGCAGCCACACCTCGACGTCGATCGTCTTGGCTGCTTGTTGTGCCATGTCGCAGGTGACCAGCAGCGTCGTGCGGAAATGCAGCCCCAGCCGCCGCACGACGTCTTCGGCGTCCGCCACGAGCCTCTCGAGCAGGGCGGCGCTTTGTTCCGGCGTGCAGAAGCAGTACATCTCAATCTTGTTGAATTGATGCACGCGGATCAAGCCCTTTTCGTCGGCGCCGTAGGTGCCCGCCTCGCGCCGGAAGCACGGCGTGTAGGCGGCGTACTTGAGCGGGAGCGCCTCTTCGGGCAGGATCTCGTCGCGGTGCAGGCTGGTGAGCGCGGCCTCGCTCGTCGGCAGCAGGTAGAGCGCGTCGTCGCGGCACCGGTACACCTCGTCTTCGAACTTCGGCAGTTGGCCGGTGGTGAACAGGGTCGCCTCGTTCACCAGCAGCGGTGGGAGCACGGGCGTGTAGCCGTGCTCGCGCACCTGCACGTCCCACATGAACGCGATGAGGGCCCACTCGAGCCGGGCGCCAAGCCCGACGTACATCGGGAAGCGCGCCTCGGCGATCCGGGCCGCGCGCGGGAAGTCGAGCAGGCCGAGCGCGTCGGACAGATCGAGGTGGCCGCGCGGCGCGAAGTCGAACTCGGGTTTGGAGGCGTGCTCGCGCAGCACGGGTTTGTCGTCGGCGTTCTGGCTGGCGGGCACGTCGTCGTCGGGCACGTTGGGCACCCGCGCGAGCAGCTCATTGAGCGCGGCCTCGGCCTGCCGCGCCGCGCGGCGCAGCTCGGCCACCTCGTCGCTCAGCGTTCGGAGGCGCGCTTGGGCGGCGCTCGTGTCGCGGCCCGCGCGCTTGCGCGCGCCGATCTCCTTCGACGCGGCGTTCAGCGTCGTCTGCTTTTCCTGGGTCTGCTGGAGCACGCGGCGCCACGTGGCGTCGGCCTCGACGATGGGCGCGACAGCGAACCCGGGCTCACGCCGCCGCACGGCGGCCTCGATCGTCTCAGCGTCTTCGCGAATGGCCTTCAGCTCAAGCATCGGTCACGGGTGCTCCGCGGGCTGTTCAGGCTGTGGCTCTTCGGGTTCAAGGTGCTCGGGCCACGGTTGTTCGATCGCCTCGATCACGTCCTGGAAGCGCGGGTCGTCGTGCAGCTCGGTCAGGTAGATGTCGTGTCGGAGTCTCGCGGTGCTGAAGTAGCCGGCCTTCGCGCACTCGACCAGCAGCGGGAAGGCCTTGTCGTGGTCTCCGACGAACACGTAGATCCGGGCGAGCGCATAGGTCGTGAACGCGATATCGGGGTGTTGCTGCTGGATGCGCTCGAGCGCGCCCAGGCCGCGGGTCCGCTCGCCCCGGTAGACGAGGTCCTCGGCCTCGTGGACTTGCTGGCGCAGGGCGATGCGGTAGCGGATGTCGCGTAGCAGGTCGGGGTAGGCGGGATCGTTCTGAAGGGACCGCAGGTTGGGCTCGTTTTCGACGAAGTGGGGCGGTATCACGTCGGTTTCGGCTGCGCGGCGGATCCACCAGATCGCCTCGCGCGTTCGGCCCGCGATCGCCAGCGCCTCGGCCATCTTGAGCTGGAACTGGGGGAAGTTCGGCTCGGCCCGGCAGTAGGCCTCGAGTTGCTCGAGCCCTTCCTCGGTGCGGCCTGTCTGGACGAGGGCGAGCGCCCTGAGTGCGCGCGGCTGCGTTTTGTCGGGCGCCGCGAGCAGGTAGTCCTCGATCCGCCGCAGATACGCCCTGTGGTCGCCTTCCTGGTAGCAGATCAGCGCGTCGGTCATGATCCCCTTGGGATCGTGGGGGGCGAGTTGGCGGAACTTGTCGAGCTCCTCGCGGGCGCGTTTGAACTCGCCCTTCATGGCGAGCAATTGCGCTTCGTTGAGCAGCAGGTCAACGGATGTTGGCGCCAGGGTCTTGCACTCACGCAGGGCGTCGAGCGCCGTGTTGTAATCGCCGGCCGCCCTGCTGACGATCGCCCGGAGCCTGAGCAGCTCAGGGCGCGCGTGCTCGATCACCTCTCGGAGCGACTCGGCCTCAGCCTGGCGCGAGCCGCTTTGCGCCTCGTAGACCGTTTCGAACTGGCTGAGCACGTAGAACGACTCGTCGAGCAGCTCGTCGGCCTCGGACACGTAGCCGTTGAAGACGTAGGCCTCGATCAGGTCATTGCGCAGCCGCATGTAGGGCGGCATTCCGCGTTCGGAGTCGGTGAGGGTCTCGAACGCGCGTTTGAAGTAGTAGAGGGCCTTTGCCTTCTCGCGCTGGCTGTTGAAGAGCCGGCCGAGCTCATACCAATCGGCGGCGTCGTATTCCGAGTAGTGCTCGTGGATGTAGAGCTGGCGGATCGCCTCGTTGAGGCGGCCCTTGCGCCGCTCGAGTTGGGCCAGGATCACGCGCGGGCGGTGGACTTGGTTCGGGGCGATCGAGTACTCGGTGATCTCGGGACGCGACTCGAGCGCGCGGCGTAACGCCGCCTCCGCTTGGTCGGGGAGCTGCGGCCTGATCTCCATGTACATGATGCCGAGGTGGAGCTGTGGCTCGGCGTAGTCGGGCCGCAGCGCGACGGCCTTCTCGAACGCCTCGCGCCCGAGCGCGGGCTTGCGCAGGTGGTAGGTCAGGAGCCGGCCGATCTGGTAGTAGGCCTCGGCTCGGTCGTAGGCGGTCTTGGGCGCATCGCCGACCAGTTCGATGTAGTGCTCGTAGGCCTCAACCGCGTCAGTGTAACGGCTCTTCTCCGTGAGGCGCGCGGCGCGCTTGAGCACTGCGAGCTTGTTCTCGCCCCCGGAGACCGCGAGCAGCACGACGCACGCGCACGTCGCCGCGATGAGCCCTGCAACCAGCACGCTACGCACGCCCGTTCCTCCGAATGCGCTACCCGATCCTCTTGAACGCCACACGGTAGCAGGGAGCCGCACCCCTGTAAAGGCGTCTTTCTGGGGCGCGCTAAAGCGCGCCCCAGAAAGACGGCGAACACGTGCTGCGCACTTGTTCGAGGTGGTTGCTCATGGCAAGCGTCTGCCGTCTCTTGGCGCCCCAGAAAGACGGCGAACACGTGCTGCGCACTCGTTCGAGACCCTGTCTTGTGGCGAGCACACTCTGCGTGCTCTGCGCGCTCTGCGGTGAACTCCGTCGTCAACCGTCAGCCGGCGCCGGGAAAACCTTCCCCGGGTTGAGCAGGCCCTTTGGATCGAACAGGTGCTTGAGCTGGCGCATCAGGTCGATCTCTCTGGGGCCGCACTCGAGGTGCAGGTAAGCCGACTTCGTGTTGCCGATGCCGTGCTCGCCGGTGAGCGTGCCGCCGAGCTCGATCACGGCGCGGAAGATCGCCTCGACGGCCCGCTCGGCCCGCTCGATCGTGGCCGGCTCGGTGTCGGCGAGCAGGACGTTGACGTGCACGTTGCCGTCGCCGGCGTGGCCGAACTTGGCGATCGTGAACCCGGCGCGCTCACCGATCTCGTCGATGCGGCGGAAGCTCTCGAGCAGCCGGCTGCGCGGCACGCAGACGTCCTCGTTGATCTTCCTGGCGCAGATCGCGTAGAGCGCGGGCGAGATCGCGCGGCGCAGCGACCACAGCGCGTCGCGCTCCGCGTCGTCGGCCGACCACCGCACCGAGCTCGCGCCGGCCGCGTTGCACAGCTCGACGATCCTCGTGCGCTGGCTCGCCAGCGCGTCGGCCGGGCCATCGACGTCGACCAAGATGACGGCCCCGGCCTCCGGCAGCGCCTCGCCGGGGGTGTAGCTCCGGACCGCGCGCAGGCAGTGCTCGTCGATCAGCTCAAGCGCGCGGGGCACGATGCCGTGGCGGAGGATGCGGTCGCCGGCCTCGACCGCGTGTTCCAGGTCCGGGAACGCGGCCAGGATTGTCTCGACCGCCTCCGGCTTGGGGATAAGGCGGAGGGCGATCTTGGTGAACAGCCCGAGCGTGCCCTCGCTGCCGACGAAGAGGCGCGTCAGGTCGTAGCCGGTGACCGACTTCGTCGCCGTTGAGCCGGTGTGGATGATCTCGCCCGTCGGCAAGACCACCTCGAGCGCGAGCACGTAGTCGCGCGTCACGCCGTACTTGACGCAGCGCAGGCCGCCCGCGCACTCGGCCACGTTGCCGCCGATGGTGCACACGTCGTTGCTCGCCGGGTCGGGCGGATAGAACAAGCCCTTGGCCTCGACCGCCTTCTGCAACTCCTCGAGGACGACGCCCGGCTCAACCCACGCGAGGGACGCGGCCGGATCGATCTCGAGGATGCGGTTCATCGAGCAGAAGTCGAGCACGATGCCGCCCCGAACCGGCACGGCGCCGCCCGTCAGGCCGCTGCCGGTGCCCCGCGCGTAGACCGGGACACCGCGCTCGTAGGCCAGCTTCATGACGGCGGAGACCTCCTCGGCGGTTTTGGGCGTGACGACCACGTCCGGCATCGCCCGCTGGCGGGTCGCGTCATAGGCGTAGCAGGTGAGGGTTTCGGGGTCGGTCCGGCAGCGGTCCGCGGTGACAATCCGGCGGAGGGCGGCGATGGCTTCCTTTCTCATTGGCATGGGGTGATGCCCTGGAGTTGTTGGGCCGCAGGCGGTTGGAGCCACCAAGCGCACCCGGATCGCGGCGGCTGCTGTCTCCGCGGCGTGCAGCCGGAATGAACTTGGATGTCCCCAACGCCGTCCAACAGAGCGTGCCGGCCTGCTCGGAGCAGGTTCGCCCGCCATGGGCGGGGAGGGGGCTCGACAAAACTGTTGCACGGGCCTGACGGATTTCACACAATTCTGTCTGACGCAGGAGCGGGGCACAAGGAGATTCTCGATGGGCCTCAGCCACAAATCGGCCGTCTTCCTTACGTGCCTTATCGGTGCCGTCCTCGCCTTCCCTGGCGCGGGCGCCTCTTCGGAGCCCGAGGCGCGTGTCGTGTACATCGTGCCCGACCTCGGCACGTACGTGTATGCTATCAGCTTGTGGGACAACGAGAACCGGTTCCCCATCTTCCTGGGTGAAGGCCGGTTCCTCGACATCTTCCTCAAGGGGTATCCGGGTGCCGAGCTCAAGCGGCTCGAGCACAAGGAAGTCGGCGAGGTCGATCAGGAGCTGGTGTACCGGGCGCTGTATGCCGCCTGGGGACCGGAGACGCTCGACGATGCGCCGTCCAAGGTGTCGCGCGATGATCTGAAGGCCCGGCTCGAAGCCCTCGGCGTTGTCCCCCGGGGGATCGTGGTCACGAGCCTCGAGGACGCCGAGTTCGCCGGCGGGCTCGCCCTGGCGGCCGGGCACAAGCAGCCGCTCGTGTTCCACAAGTCCCGGCTCAAGCGGTCGTTGGAACCGGAAGTGTGGGATAATTCCGCTCCGGAGACGACCAAGGAGAGCCTCCGCAGGCAGTTCCTTGAGGACGTCGAAGAGTGGGGCTACCCGTACGAGGGGCTGGGCGAGGGGATCGACTACATCACTCTCGGGCTCAACATGCGGCACACCTATCGCCTTCGGCGCGACAACTTGCCCAAGGACCCCGCATGGGGCCATTCGATGACCGACGCGATCGGCCGGCTGACGGCGTCCGGGCTGGTCGTGTTGGAGAAGCCTGGCGGGCCCAAGAAGGGCGAGCCGGCCGTGTACGCCTATTGCGGGCTGCTCATCGAGGCCGCCCCCCAGATGGCCCTGTACCAGGCGATGGCCAGCCTGTTCGCCGAGACGCCGAAGGCCCTCTTCTACGACATATGGGGCACTAAGATACCTGGGCTCGAGGGCGTCAAGGGGTACCAGGTGCTCAGGAGCAAGGTCCACACGGTCAACCGGGATCATCGCGAGGCCCCGCGCGTGAGCGGCGAGCAGTGGAAGCGCCTCATGGCTGGTGGCCACAACTTCGGCTTCATCCACGTGGCGACGAGCGGCTCGGCGTATAAGTGGTCGGGTAGCGATGTCGAGGACGTCCCCGAAGGGCGGCCGTGCGCCGTCCACTTCGCCCAGAGCAACTCGGCGGCCAACCCGGCCCTGACCGACACGATCGCCGGGCGCTGGCTGCTCAACGGCGCGTACGTCTACTACGGCGCCGTCTCGGAGCCGTACGCGCCGTCGTTCAACGCGGCGCAGACGGTGGCGCAGACCCTCGTGGCCGGCGGCACCTACGGCGAGGCGTTCCAGCGCAAGGACACGCTGCCCGAGATGTTCCGCAAGCCGTGGCGGCTTGTCTACATCGGCGATCCCATGGCGCGGCCTAGATTCGTCGAGGACCCGGACGAGCCGGAGTGGTCGCGTACGTGGCGCCGGGCGGTGGCCCACCTGCGGCAGGCCGACTACCGGGAGGCCGTCACGCTGATGGAGCCGCTCGTGGGCAAAGCGCCGGCGGGTCGGGCCGACGAGTTGTGGCGCGACCTGCTGCGGGCGTACGAGCTGACGATCGGCATCGGCACGCTTGACGTGCCGGACCCCAAGCGGTTCTTCCCGCCCGAGTTTATTGACGGATGGATGCTGCCGGCCGACGTGGCCCAGTACCGGCCCGAGCTCGGCTGGCGCACGCGCCTGCACCTGCGGCTGGTCAAGGACGGCGACCTGAGCGACCTGTTGGCTTCGCGGCTCAAGCTCGAGGGCATATCGGACGAGCTCAAGACCCGCCTCGGGAACGAGATCGAGACGCTGGAGGCGTCGGTGGCCTTCGCCAAGATGTGGTTTGTGCTCGGGCCGCTCGAGTGGGCTGAGCCGGACCGTCTCCCTACCGAGTTTCCGGCCGAGGTACCCGACCAGGGCGAGCCGTTCCCCGGCCTCGACGGCCCCATCCGGTGGGCGCCGAGGTTGGTCGATGCCGAGACGCTGCTGCTCGGGCTCGACGCGCCGCGCTCGCCGGCCGACGCGCTCTACCTGGCGGTCACGTTTGTCCAGGTGCCTGAAAGGGCGACGTGCGAGGCCCGGCTCAGGCTGATCGGCTCGGGCGCCGGCGGAGAGCCGCCCGCGGTGTGGGTCAACAGGGAGTTGGCCGAGCGCGAGGCGGACTCGGATCTTCGGCGGATCACGCTGAGGCCGGGCTTGAACGAGATCGTCGTGCGGTTCGGGGCGGCCCGTGGCGCACACGATTCGATCACGATTGGGATGAGTCTAACGGACCCACATGGGAAGCGGTCGAGGGCGTTCAGCTACGTTGACTTGATCAAGCTGATGAGGAGTCGCAGCGCACCGCCCAGGGGGCAGTGATGGACAGGCTGGCGTACAGGCTGATGAGGATGCAGAGGGGAGGACCACGGGCCATGGTGACCGCGAAGCGTTACGCTCTGGGCATCGACTTCGGGACCGAGTCGGCCCGCGCCCTGCTCGTCGACGTGACCAACGGCGCCGAGGTCGCCTCGGCCGTGCACGTCTACAAGCGCGGCGTCATTGACGAGCGGGTCCCGGGCGGACCGAAGCTCGAGCACGACTGGGCGCTCCAGGATCCGGCCGATTACCTCGACGCGCTCAAGAAGGCGCCGCGCGCGGCGATGCGCAAGGGGCGCATCAAGCCCGATGAGGTGATCGGCGTCGGCATCGACTTCACCGCGTGCACGATGATGCCGATCGACGCCAAAGGGAACCCGCTGTGCTTCGACAAGCGGTGGCGCAAGAACCCGCACTCGTGGGTCAAGCTCTGGAAGCACCATGCCGCGCAGCCCGAGGCCGACCTGATCAACGCGACCGCGCGCAAGCGCAACGAGAAGTGGCTCGCGCGCTACGGGGGCAAGATCAGCTCGGAGTGGTTTTTCCCGAAGGCGCTGCAGATCCTGCACGAGGCGCCGGCCATCTACCGGGCCTGCGACCGGCTCATCGAGGGGGCGGACTGGATTGTCCTCGTGCTGACGGGCCAGGAGCGGCGCAACGCCTGCACGGCCGGCTACAAGGCGATCTGGGACAAGGACGAGGGGTTCCCCTCCGAGGTGTTCTTCGAAGCCCTCCACCCCGCGTTCAAGCACGTCGTCGACACCAAGATGTCGCGCGACATCTATCCGCAGGGCACGCGCGCGGGCGAGATCACCGACGAGGCGGCCCAGCTCACCGGCCTCGTGCCGGGCACGGCCGTCGCGGTGGGCAACGTCGATGCGCACGTCGCGGTCCCGGCGGCCACGATCACGGGCGAGGGCAAGATGCTCATGATCATGGGCACGAGCCTGTGCCACATGGTGCTCGCCAAGCGCAAGCAGTCGGTCGACGGCTACTGCGGCTACGTCAACGAGGGGATCGTGCCCGGGTTGTTCGGCTACGAGGGCGGCCAGACGGCCGTCGGCGACATCTACGCCTGGTTTCTGGACACCTGCGTGCCCGAGGCGACGGTGAAGGAAGCCCGGTCGCGCCGCCTCGGCCTGCACGAGTTGCTGGCACGCAAGGCGGCCACGCTCAAGCCGGGCGAGAGCGGGCTGTTGGCGCTCGACTGGTGGAACGGCAACCGGTCGGTCCTCGTCGATGCCGACCTGACCGGCCTGCTCATGGGCATGACGCTGGTGACGAAGCCGGAGGAGCTGTACCGAACCATCATCGAGGCGACCGCGTTCGGCACCAACATCATCATCAACCAGGCGGTCAAGGCCGGCGTCGAGGTCAAGGAGCTGTACGCCTGCGGCGGGCTGACGAAGAACCCGTTCGTGATGCAGATCTTCGCCGACGTGACGAACCGGCCGATCAAGCTCGCCCGCAGCGAGCAGGCCTCGGCGCTCGGCTCGGCGATGTTCGGGGCCGTCGCGGCCGGGCGCCATGCCGGCGGGTATGAGACGATCGTCGATGCGGCCCGGTACATGGCGGGGGTCAAGGACGAGCACTACGAGCCGGACCCCGAGCGCAACAAGGTCTACCGGAAGCTGTTCAAGGTCTACGAGCGGATGCACGACACGCTTGGCCGCGCGGCCGACAGCGCCATGAAGCAGCTCAAGGCGCTCAAGGCAGAGGTGATGCGGCCACCGGCCAAGCCCGCGCCCGCCAAGAAGCCAGCGGCGCCCAAGAAGCCGGCGGCGGCTGAGAAGCCGGCAGCCGCACCTTCGAAGAAACCGCCAACCAAGGCTGCGGCGTTGAAGAAGAAACCGGCCGCCAAGAAGAAGGCGGTAAAGAAGCCGCCTAGAAAGGTGGCCAAGAGGCCGGCCAAGAAGGCGGCCAAGAGGCCGGCTAAGAAGAAGGCGGCTAGGAAGGCGGCCAAGAGGCTGGCCAAGAAGGCGGCGAAGAAGAAGCCGGGCAAGAAGGCGGGCAAGAAGCCGGGCAAGAAGCCGGGCAAGAAAGCCAGACGGCATTGAGCCGGCCCGCTGGTGGTGTGAGCGGGCTGTCGCCGATTCCAGACAGTCCAGAAAGGCTTCGAGATGGTGGCGGAAGAGCACAGCGCCGGTCGGGCGCCGCGCTACGACATCGGCATCATCCGGCCCGAGCTCCGGGCCGACCGCTTCAAGCTTCGGGGCGAGGGGATGCCGAGGGAGCGCCTCAGGAAGCTCAAGAAGGCGCTGCGCACGCTGCACACCCTCGAGACGATGGCCGTCAACATCTACAGGTTCCAGCTCACGCGGAAGCGGACGGACCTCAACAGGCAGCTCGTGACGGCCATGTGCAACGAGATGACCCACCTGCAGGACTTCCAGGTCAAGCTGTACGAGTACGGCTGGACACCGAGCAAGGTCCGGTGGGCCTACTGGATCGTCGGCTGGGTGTTCGGCACCTTCTCTCGGCTGATGGGTGTCACGCGGATCCTTCAAACGGGGATCTGGGTTGAGACGAAGGCCGTCGACCACTATGCCGAGCTGCTCGAGACGGTCGACTGGGACGACGAGACGCGCCGGATCGTCGAGAAGAACCAGGCCGACGAGAGCGGCCACATCAGCCGCTGGCGCACGCTGCTCGAGGCGCGCCGGGCCGGCACGGCGGCCTGATCGTTGTCCGTCGTCGATCCCGCGATCGTCAGCACGTCGGCGGTCACGCCGCGCCCACCGCCCCCGAATCAGAACACAGTGCTTTGCTGTGTTTGCTCCCAGCCGCGGAGCGGCGGCAGACGGTAGCCTGGGCCGCAAGGCCCAGGAACGCGGAGACACAATAAGCAGTGATGAGCGCCATCGGCGCGGCAGGGCTGGCACGAACGCGCCGGCGGTCTGTTCTCGACAAGGATCTGTCACCCCTACAGGGCTCTGGGTGTTGCGGGCGACCCTTCACCTGGGCCTGACGGCCCAGGCTACCACCTGCCGCGCCTACGGCGCTGGCATCGTTTGGCCGCTCGCTGCGCACGCATGCGGGCACCGTCTCGTGGCGGAACGGCTTCTCGACAGGAAGGACTGTGGTGCGGCCGCCGATTCGGATCATCTCAAAACCGCTTGACTTCAGCCTGACCGAGTCGTATCGTGACAGGTCGGAGATAGGGGCCGAATGTGCAGTATCGGGGAGGCCCCAGGGAACGTCATGATCCGCAACAAGGCCCAGATTCTCGATTACCTCGTCAAGAAGCTCAGGAGCAGTTGCCCGGACGTCGAAGAGGCGGCACTGGTCACGGACGAGGGGCTGGTGCTCGTGTGCACCTCGGACAACGGCGAGCAGAAAGACCGGTTCTCGGCGCTCGCGGCGGCCGCGATGCGGCACGCGTCGCGCTCGGCCGAGAACCTCGATCTGGGTGAGACGAGCTTCGTGATCGTCGCCGGCCAGAACGGCAGCCTGTACATGAAGTGGATCGACGAGCGAAGCTTCCTGGCCGCGACGGTCAAGCGGAACGCCGACTGGCGCACGGTGCGCCAGCTCGTCGGCCGCACGGCGGCGGACATCAGGCATATCGGCGAGATCCGGGGGCATCTTGCCTCGACGACGCAGCTCGCATGAGCCAGCGAGCCCCTTCCACGAACCGTACGCTTGACGGGCGACCGCTTCGGCCGCGTAATGTGCGGCCGTTCTGGCCGCCGGATGTGCGGCCGCTCCGGCCGCCGGATGTGCGGCCGCTCCAGCGGCCGTTTGCTGTGGATCGCCGCGGCGGACGAGGTCCAGCCGGGCGGACGAACCTGTAAGCCCGAGGAGGGAGTTGATGGAGCAACGCGACGTTGGCCAGATTCGCACGCTGGCTGTGTTCGGTCACGCCAATTGCGGCAAGACGATGCTGTGCGAGGCGATGCTGTTCGCGGCGGGCGCCACGAACCGCCTGGGCAGCATCGAGCACGGCACGACGACAAGCGACTACACCGATGAGGAGCAGGCACGCCAGATCAGCATCTCGACGGCCGCGTTGCGTTGCGAGTGGAAGGCCACGACGCTGTTCATGCTCGACACGCCGGGCGCGGCGGACTTCTTCGGCGAGGTGCTCGGCGCCGTGCCGGTGTGCGACTGCGCGATCCTGGTTGTCGACGGGGTGAGCGGGATCGAGGTGCTGACGACGAAGGTGTGGCGGCTGCTCGAGGCGAGCTCAATGCCCACGCTGATCTTCATCAACAGGCTCGACAAGGAGAACAGCAACTTCGGCCAAGTCGTGGCCGAGATTCGCGAGGCGTTCGGCACCAAGTGCGTGCCGGTGCAGTTCCCGATCGGTGCCGAGAAGGCGCTCTCAGGCGTGGCGAACATGATCACGGGTGGCGGCGTCGACGGTGCACCCGACGATGTGAAGGCCCAGGTCGATGAGTACCGCGAGCCGATGGTCGATGCGATCGCCGAGGCCGACGATGCGCTGCTCGAGAAGTACCTCGAGGCGGGCACGCTGAGCGACGAGGAGTTCAGCGTGGGGCTGCGCGCCGGGGTCTCGTCGGGCAAGGTCGTGCCGATCTTGTGCGGTGCGGCCACCAAGGAGATCGGGATCGGCGAGCTGCTCGATACGATCGTGGCCGTGGCGCCGTCGCCGGCCGATCGCGGCGAGGTTACGGACACCCAGGGCCGCACGTTCGCCCCGACCAAGGAGGCGCCTGCGACCGCGCAGGTGTTCAAGAACGTGACAGACCCATTCGTCGGCCAGCTCACCTACCTGCGCGTGTTCTCGGGCGTGATCCGATCGGACACCGAGGTGCTCAACGCCACGCGCGGGCACAAGGAGCGGTTCGGCAAGCTCCAGTTCATCAACGGCAAGGAGCTCGAGCCGGTCGGGGCGGCGATCCCGGGCTGCATCGCGGCGATCACCAAGCTCAAGGACACCCACGTGGGCGACACGATTTGCCTGCCCGGCACGGAGGCGGCGTACGCGCCGTTCGAGTTCCCGTCGCCCGTCGTCTCGTTCGCCGTGCACGCCAAGTCGCGCGGCGACGAGGACAAGATCAGCACGGGCCTCGCGCGCCTGGCCGACGAGGACCCGACGTTCCACGCCGTGCGCAACGCCGAGACGCGCCAGCTTCTGGTTGAGGGGATGGGCGACATCCACCTCGAGGTGATGATGGAGCGGCTCAAGTCGAAGTTCGGTGTCGAGGTCGAGCTCACCACGCCGAAGGTGCCGTACAAGGAGACGATCAAGACGAAGGGCGAGGGCTCGTATCGGCACAAGAAGCAGACGGGTGGCGCGGGGCAGTTCGCCGAGGTGCACTGCCGTCTGGCGCCGCGCGAGTCCGGCGCCGGCTACGAGTTCGTCAACGAGGTCAAGGGGGGCGTGATCCCGACGCAGTTCATCCCGTCGGTCGACAAGGGGTTCCGCAAGGCGATGGAGGCTGGTCCGCTTGCGGGCTATCCGGTCGTGGACGTGCGGGCGGCGGTCTTCTATGGCAAGGAACACCCGGTTGACTCGTCGGACATTGCGTTCCAGATCGCAAGCGCGCAGGTGTTCCGCGATGTGATGATGGAGGCGAGCCCGACGCTGCTCGAGCCGATCATGAACGTGGCGGTGACCGTGCCGGCCGACTACATGGGCGACATCACCGGCGAGCTCAACAGCCGGCGCGGCCGCATCCAGGGCATGGAGCCGGATGGGAATCTCCAGGTGGTCAAGGCACAGGCGCCGCAGGCGGAGCTGTTCACGTTCGCTACGAGTCTGCGCTCGATCACGGGCGGGCGCGCCTCGGTCGAGATGAGCTTCTCGCACTACGAGGAGGTGCCCGGCCAGGTCATCCCGAAGATCGTCGAGGCGGCCAAGAAGACAAAGGAGGAGAGCTAAGCCGGCCGGGGTGCGCGGCGGCGGCCCGGGCACGAGGAGATGCAGGAGATCTGACCGAGTATGTCGGGGCATTCGAAATGGCATAGTATCCGGTTCAAGAAGGGCATCGTCGACGCGCGGCGCGGCAAGCTCTTCAGCAAGCTGGCCAAGGAGATCATCGTGGCCGCCAGGACGGGTGGGGGCGATCCGGACGCCAACCCGCGGCTGCGCACGGCGATCGCCAACGCGCGCGCGGTCAGCATGCCGAACGACAACATCACGCGCGCCATCAAGCGCGGCACGGGCGATGTCGAGGGCAGTCACTACGACGAGATCGTCTACGAGGCGTATGGGCCGGCGGGCGTGGCGCTCGTGATCGAGGTGCTTACCGACAACCGCAACCGCACGGCCGGCGAGGTGCGCTCGCTGCTCACCAAACGGGGCGGCTCGCTCGCGGGCACGAACGCGGTGATGTTCCAGTTCGAGCGCAAGGGACAGATCCGGATCGCGGCCGACAAGACGACCGAAGACGATCTGTTCCTGCTCGCCACCGACGCGGGCGCCGAGAACCTCGAGAACGAGGACGGCGCGTTCGTCGTCACCACGTCGCTCGAGGGATTCGATGCAGTCCGGGGCGCGATCGAAGCGGCCGGGATCGAGGCCGACTCGGCCACGCTCGTCTATGTGGCGCACAACACGGTGCCGATCGGCCGCGGCGACGCGAAGAAAGTGCTCGACCTGGTGAACGCGCTCGAGGACGCCGACGACGTGCAGCGCGTCCACGCGAACTTCGACATTCCCGACGAGATCCTGGCCGAGCTGTCGGAGAACTAGACTGGCGGCCGACTGCCGAGTGGGGCTGCTTTGGCAAGAATACTTGGCGTTGATCCCGGGTCGCGCATCACCGGCTACGGCATTGTCGACGAGGTGCGCGGCGAGCTGCGGGCCGTCGACTACGGCGTGATCCGGGCCGACGCGGCCGCGCCGGCGTCGGCGCGGTACCTGGCGATCCGCGACGCACTGGGGGAGCTCATTGGGCGCCACCGCCCGGACGTGATGGCGGTGGAGAGCCTTTTTTTTTGCAGGAATGCGTCCTCGGCCATTAAGCTAGCGCAGGTGCGCGGCGTCGTTCTGCTGGCGGCGGCCGAGGCGGGGCTCGAGGTCTACGAGTACGCGCCGCGCCGCATCAAGCAGGCCGTCGTCGGCCGGGGCGCCGCGTCGAAGGTCCAGGTGCAGCAGATGGTCAAGGCGCTGCTCGGCCTGGCCGAGGTGCCGACGCCGGACGATGCGGCCGACGCGCTCGCGGTGGCCATCTGCCACGCACAGACTGCCAGTTCGGCGCGCGGCGGCGGAGAACGGACGTAGGAGAGGCGCATGATTGCGCATCTGGAGGGGATGCTGGTCGAGGCAATGCCGGGGCGCATTGTGCTCGACGTCGGCGGTGTCGGCTACGACGTTGCCGTGCCGCTGAGCACGTACGACCGGCTCCCGAAGGCGGGTGAGCCATGCCGCCTGCTGACTCACCTCCACCACCGCGACGACCAGATGGTGCTGTACGGCTTTGCGACCGAGGCCGAGCGCGAGCTGTTCCGGATGCTGATCGGCGTCTCCAACGTCGGGCCGCGGCTGGCGCTCGCGGCGCTGAGCGGGCTGTCGGTCGAGGAGTTCAAGGAGGCGATCGCGACCGGCAACGTCGCCCTGATCAAGTCGGTCCAGGGCGTCGGCGTGCGCACGGCCGAGCGGATCATCGTCGAGCTCAAGGAGCGCGTCGGCACGCTGCCGGCTATCGAGGCGCTCGCTCGCACCGCCGCGGCCAAGGAGCCCGACGCCGTGCGCGACGCCGTGAGCGCGCTGCTCACGCTCGGCTACGCGTACGCGGCCGCGCACAAGGCCGTGCGCCGCATCCTCGAAGAAGCCGAAGACGAGCTCGAGACCGAGGAGATCATCACGCGGGCACTGCGTCATGTCTGAGCGGTTCATCACGTCGGCGCTTCGCGAGCGCGACACGCAGCTCGACGCCACGCTGCGGCCGCAGACGTGGCCCGAGTTCATCGGCCAGGACAAGGTCAAGGAACGGCTCGCGATCTTCATCGCCGCCGCCAAGCAGCGCGGCGACTCTCTCGACCACACGCTGCTCTACGGCCCGCCGGGCCTGGGCAAGACGACGCTCGCGCACATCATGGCGCGCGAGATGGACGTGAAGATCGTCAACACCTCCGGGCCCGTCATCGAGAAGCCGGGCGACCTCGCGGGGCTGCTCACCAACCTGCAGGACGGCGACATCCTGTTCGTCGACGAGATGCACCGGCTCAACCGCGTCGTCGAGGAGTACCTCTACCCGGCGATGGAGGACTACCGGCTCGACATCGTCATCGACTCGGGCCCGAGCGCGCGCAGCGTCCGCTTGAACCTGAACCGCTTCACGCTCATCGGCGCGACGACGCGCAGCGGGCTGATCAGCTCACCGCTGCGGAGCCGGTTCGGCATGACGGTCCGGCTCGACCACTACGGCGTGGCCGAAATCCAGCGCATCATCGAGCGGTCGGCGGGCATCCTGGCCGTCGAGCTCGATGGCGACGCGGCCGGCGAGCTCGCGCGGCGCTCGCGCGGCACGCCGCGGATCGCCAACACGCTGCTCAAGCGCGTGCGCGATTACGCGCAGATCAAGGCCGAGGGCCGGATCACGCACGAGGTGGCCCTGGCTGCCTTGAAACTGCTCGACGTCGACGCCGAGGGGCTGGACGAGATGGACAAACGCCTCGTGCGAACCGTGATCGAGCAGTTCGGCGGCGGGCCGGTCGGGGTCAACACGCTCGCGGTCGCCATCGGCGAGGAGGCCGACACAATCGAGGAGGTCTACGAGCCGTACCTGATCCAGGCCGGCTTCCTCAAACGGACCCAGCGCGGCCGTGTCGCTACCGCGAACGCCTACGAGCACTTCGGCATCTCGGCGCCGCGCGGGCCGCAGAGCGAGCTGTTCTGACAGAGGCCACACCGGGTCTTGGGCAGGAAGACCTCACGCAAAGGCGCGAAGGTGCAAAGCGCGCGATGTCCCGGCGGCTCTGGGCCTTCGCCTGACAGCATGAAGATACTGCTCCACATCTGCTGCGGGCCGTGTGCGGTGTATCCGGTCGAACGGCTGCGCGCGGCGGGGCACGAGGTGACCGGGTTCTGGTTCAACCCGAACGTGCACCCGTACCAGGAATACGAGCGGCGGCTCGAGGCGGCGCGGTCGTACGCGGAGCAAGCGGGCCTGCACCTGATCGTGCACGACGAATACGGCCTGAAGGAGTTCGTACGGGCGGTTGCGTTTCGTGAGGCGCAGCGCTGCCCGGTGTGCTATGAGATGCGCTTACGACGGACGGCGGCGGTGGCCAAAAGCGGCCACTTCGACGCGTTCACGACGACGCTGCTCGTGAGCCCGCACCAGCAACACGACGTGATCCGCTCAATCGGCGAGGAGGCCGCGTCCGAAGTGGGAGTGCCGCTGCACTACGAGGATTTCCGGCCCGGCTATAGACAGCACTACGCGCTGTCGCAGAAGTACGGTCTGTACCGGCAGCAGTACTGCGGCTGCATCTATAGCGAGTACGAGCGGTTTGGGACGAAAGCGGTGAGGGGCGCCACGAAGCAGTGAGACTCGGCTCACATCGGAACGGCTTCGGGACCTGTGCGCGGGCGTGCCTGATACTGGCCGTCCTCGCGCCGGTGACGCTGCTCGGGTGCAGTTGCGGTCCGGGCAGCTCGGTGCGCACAAGCGAGATCCGCGTGGCGTTGCTGCAGGGCGTGCCGGAAGTCACAATCGGCGGATCCGAGCGCGTGACGATCCGAACGGAGCCGGCCGGGCGCACGGTCTACTCGGGGACGCCGGGCGCCGCCGCCGTGCGGGTCGCGCATCACGCGAACGGCCTTGTCGTGGGCGGGAAGTGCTACCGCGCCGACCGCGTCGAGGCGCGCATCGCCGGCGGCGCGGGGATCGAGGTCAACGGGAGTCCGTACCGCGGCCGGGTCACCGTGCTGCGCGACGAGGGCAGTCTGACCGTCGTCAATACGCTGCCGATCGAGCGGTACGTGCAGAGCGTGGTGCCCGGCGAGATGATGGCGTCCTTCCCCGAGGAGGCACTCAAGGCGCAAGCGATCGTGGCGCGCTCGTTCGCCGCGTACCACGTCAAGCGCAACGGCAAGCGGCCGTACGATATTCCCGCGACGCGCATCGTCTACAAGGGCATGGCGGTCGAGGACAAGCGCACGACGTGGGCGGTCAAAGCAACGCGCGGCCTCGTGCTGACGCGCCGTGGCCGGCTCATGCTGCCGTATTTCTGCACGTGCTGCGGCGGCCACACCGAGTACCCGAAGAACGTGTGGCCTTCCGAGCGCACAGCCACACGGCCTGTCAAGTGCCCCTATTGCAAGGGGACCCCGAAGTACGACTGGACGGCGACGCTGTCGGGTGACGAGCTCGGCCGCAAGCTGCGCTCGCTCGGCGTGGCGAAGGTGCTGTCAATCCGCGTCGTCAAGCGCAGCCGCGCCGGCCGGCGCATTACGAAGCTCCGCATCACGCATACGGCGGGTGCGACCGAGGTGCCGATCAACACGTTCCGGCTGCGCGTCGGGCCGGACGTGATCCGCAGCGGCTTCTTCACGCTGTCCGCGCAGGACGGCAAGTTCACGTTCACCGGACGGGGATGGGGCCACGGCGTGGGCCTGTGCCAGTGGGGCGCGAAGGTCATGGGCGACGACGGCAAGTCGTACCGCCGGATCCTGTCGTTCTACTTCCCGGGCGCGAAGCTCAAACGGATGGCGTGGTAGGCCGCCCGGCCCGCCGATTCCTCACGCTCGTCGATCAGCGCCGTGCTTTTGCCTTCACGGCTTCTTGCGGGCTGGCGCGAAGTGCTGGAGGCGGCAGGCGTACCTGCCGCTGGGGCACGACGCGTCGACGAGCGCCGTGCTTTTGCCTTCACGGCTTCTTGCGGGCTGGCGCGAAGTGCTGGAGGCGGCAGGCGATGGGCATCCGCCGCCCGGTGCCGAACGCCTTGCCCGTGACCTTGAGCACGGGCGCGGCCTGGCGCCGCTTGTACTCGTTGCGGTCGACCATGCGGATGATGCGCTCGACGAGCGCGCGGTCGTGGCCGGCGGCGACGATCTCCTCGAGGCCGCGGCCTTCCTCGACGTAGGCGCGCAGGATCGGGTCGAGCGCCTCGTACTCGGGCAGCGAGTCGGTGTCTTTCTGGTCGGGTCGGAGCTCGGCCGACGGCGGCTTGGTGATCGTGGTTTCCGGGATCGCCTCGCCGTCGCCGTTGATGGCGCGCGCGAGCTCGTAGACCATCGTCTTCGGCACGTCGCCGATCACGCCGACGCCGCCCACCATGTCGCCGTAGAGCGTGCAGTAGCCGACGGAGACCTCGCTCTTGTTGCCCGTGTTGAGCACGAGCCAGCCGTGCTTGTTCGACAGCGCCATGAGAATGTTGCCGCGTATGCGTGCCTGGAGGTTCTCTTCGGTGATGTCGCTCGGGAGGCCGCGGAACTCTTCAGAAAAAGCCTCCGAGAAGGCGTGCATGACGTGTGTGATCGGGATGACGCGGGAGTCGATGCCGAGGTTGCGGGCGAGCGCTTCGGCGTCATCGACGCTGCCTTTCGACGAGTACTCCGACGGCATGCTCACGCCGTGGACGCGTTCGGGGCCGAGCGCATCGACGGCGATGGCGGCGACCAGGGCCGAGTCGATCCCACCGCTCAGGCCGATCACCACGTCGCTGAAGCCGCACTTGGCGACGTAGTCGCGCACGCCGAGCGCGAGCGCTTTGAGCACGCGCGGCCGGTCCTCTGTCTCGACCTCGTGCATGTCGCCGGCGCCCGACTCGGTGTCGAAGACGACGATGTCCTCGTCGAACTCCTTGGCCTGGGCGACGACCGTGCCGTCGGGGCCCATCACCAGGCTCGCGCCGTCGAAGACGAGGTCGTCGTTGCCGCCGACCTGGTTCACGTAGACGACGGGCCGCTTGTACTTGGTCGCGATGGCGCGCAGCATGTCGAGCTTGAGTGCGCGCTTGCCGATCGAGTATGGCGAGGCGTTGATGCTCACGATGAGCTCGGCGCCGGCGCCGATGAGTTTCCTCGGGGGGTCGTCGTGGTACAGGGCCGTGTTGAAGAAGTCCTTGTCGTTCCAGATGTCCTCGCAGATCGTGATGCCGAGCGCGTGCCCGTCGAGCGACGCGGGCTCGACGCCGGGCGTCGGCTCGAAGTAGCGGCCCTCGTCGAACACGTCGTAGGTCGGCAGCAGCGACTTGTGGTGGCGCGACGCGATCCGCCCGCCGGCCAGCAGCGCGGCGCTGTTGAACAGGCGCTTGCCGGTGTCCGCGGGGTTGCGGTCGACGTAGCCGACGACCATCGGGATCGCTGCAGAGAACTCGGCGAGGTCGTCGAGCGCGGCCAGGTTGGCGTCGATGAACCAGGCCTTCTCCAGCAGGTCCTTCGGCGGGTAGCCCGTGATCGTCATCTCATGGAAGACGGCCAGCTCCGCGCCGAGCTGCTTCGCGCGCGCCGCCCCCCGGCGGATGGCGGCGACGTTATCTTGCAGCGCGCCGACCGTCGTGTTGATCTGCACCAGGGCGATCTTCATCCAACAACCTCACGTGGGTGTCATGTCGCTGGAGACGATACCGCACCGGGCTGCCGGAGGCAAGACGGCGAGGCCACAGATTACACGGATCGCCACGGATGCCCCGGATCGGTGTTTATCCGTGTGATCTGTGGCTGGTTCTCGTTTTGAGGCGATTGTGGTATACGGGCCGCACGCGGCGGGAGCGTCGCGGCAATGACGAGGAGAAAGACAATGGGCGAGTCGAAGCAGCTCTATGAACGGATCAAGGCAGCCGTGGACGGGATCCGGATGATCGACACCCACGAGCATCTGGTGGCTGAAGGCGAGCGCAACGCGAAGACTGTGGACCTGTTTAGCGAGTTCTTCTTCCACTACGCCTCGTCGGATCTCGTGTCGGCCGGCTTCCCCGAGGAGAAGCTGGCGTGGCTGCGCAACGTCGAGGTGGCGCTCGACGAGCGATGGGCGGCGTTCGCGCCGTACTGGGAGCGGATGCGTCACACGGGCTACGCGCGCTCGCTGCTGATTGCGTCGAAGGGCCTGTTCGGCATCGACGACATCAACGAGCAGACGTACGCCACGCTCTCGGCCGCGATCACCGCGGCCAACAAGCCCGGCTGGTACCGCACCGTGCTCAAGGACAAGTGCCGGATCGACCGCTCGATCCTCGACGAGGCCACGACCGACTGCGACCGAGAGCTCTTCAAGCCTGTTGTGCCGACCGGCCGGTACGTCGACGTTCGCTCGCGGGCAGGCGTGCGTGGACTCGAGCGGCGCTCGGGCGTGGCGATCCGTGACGCCCGGACGCTCGTCGACGCCATCGAGCAGCACCTCACGGGCGAAGCGGGCAAGGATGTGGCCGGTCTCAAGATCGCGCTCGCCTACGACCGGGCGATCCGCTTCGACAAGGTGGCCGAGGCCGAGACCGAGCGCGTGCTCAGCCGCATCCTGGGGGATGACCGGTACGTGACCGACCAGATCTCGTGGCACGAGGCAAAGCCGCTCGTCGACTTCATCGTCCACGCGCTCGTGGCGGCGTGCGAGCGGCTCGGCCTGCCGGTTCAGATTCACACCGGTCTGCAGGAAGGCACGGGCAACTACATCGTCAATTCGCGGCCGACCGACCTGACGAACCTTTTCTTCGAGTACCCGAAATGCCGGTTTGACATCTTCCATGGCGCGTACCCGTACTCGCGCGAGCTCGCGACGCTGGCGAAGAACTTCCAGAACGTCTTCGTCGACATGTGCTGGATGCACATCGTCAGCCCGGCCGCCTCGTGCGCCATGCTCCATGAATGGCTCGACATGGTGCCCGAGAGCAAGATCCTCGCGTTCGGCGGCGACTACTGCTTCGTCGAGGGCGTCTACGGCCACGCCGAGATGGCGCGCGAAAACGTCGCCCGGGTCTTGACAAAACGGGTGGTCTTGGGGTATATGGATGAGGGTAAGGCGGCGGCACTGGCGACCAAGCTCCTCCGTACGAACGCCGCCGAGCTATTCGCGATTCAAGTCTGAGAGAGCGTCCTACCGAGAATCTCGGAAGAGATTCGACCCTGGCCGTACCCATCATATTCTTGGATGGGTCAATGGCACTGAAGTTCCTCGCTATCAGCGTGTTAGCTGTCTCCCTACTCACCTCGTGCGCTCCGGCTCGCCACCAGAAGGCCGAGACCGCGACTCCCGACGGCGAGTTCGCCGCGCAGGAGCGCGAATTCGTTACGCACGCCCAGTTGGCGCAGCGGATCGTCTGGATGATGGGGGATGAGCTGAAGATACCCGCCCGGGCCACGGGTCTCGACTACGAGAAGTACCTCAGCGGCAAGGGGATCGCCCCACTCGGCGGTTGGCGCCACGATGAGCTCGTCACCAAAGGCGACCTCGCCGTCGTCACCGTCCGGCTCCTTCGGCTCCAGGGCCGGGTCGAGG
>CAYUZG010000012.1:0-23986 GCA_964449605.1 uncultured Verrucomicrobiota bacterium
GCGTCAGGCGAGGTGCTCGCGGCGTTTTCTTCTGAGGAAGGCGGGCTCTTCGAGATCTTCGCCTCGGTAGATGGCCTTCTCGGCCTTGGGGCGCGCGGCGGGCTTCGGTGCGGCCTCCTCGGCGTCCTGGAACAGATCGGGGGCTTCTTTCTCGCTCTTCTTCTTTGCGCGCTCGCGCGCGCGGGCGGCCTGGCTTTCGGCTTTGTCGTCGAGGCCGGTGGCGATGAGGGTGATGGCGACGTTGTCCTCGGCGCCTTCCTCGACGTTGTAGCCGAAGATGATGTTGGCGTCGGGCGCGGCGATCTCGCGGATGATCTGGGTGGCTTCGTTCAGCTCGTGCAGCTTGAGGTCGGCGGTGCATGTAAGGCTGATGAGCACGCCTTTGGCACCGGTGATCTCGGTCTGCTCCATCATGGGGCTGCTGATCGCTTCGCGCATCGCCTGGGTGGCTTTGTCGGGGCCGTGTCCTTCGCCGAAGCCGAGCGCGGCGGCGCCTTTGATCGACATGACGGTGCGCAGGTGGGCGAAGTCGAGGTTCATCATGCCGGGCTTGAGGATGAGCGACGAGATGGCGCTCACGCTGCGGCACAGGACCTGGTCGGTGATGCGGAACGCCTCGACGACGGTGAGGTTGGTGCCGGCGATCTCGAAGAGGCGCTGGTTGGGGATGGTCATGACGGTCTCGATCGTCGAGCGGAGCTCGCGGAGTCCGTCCTCGGCGTTGCGCTGCTTGATGCTGCCCTCGAACAGGAACGGCTTGGTGACGATGGCGATGGTCAGGATGCCGCGGTCGCGCGCGATGCGGGCGATCACGGGCGTGGCGCCGGTGCCCGTGCCGCCGCCGAGGCCGGCGGTGAGGAAGATGATCTCGGCGTCCTCGAGGATCTCGGTGATGGCGTCCTCGTCTTCTTCGGCGGCCTTGCGGCCGATCTCGGGGTCGCCGCCGGCGCCGAGGCCGAAGGTGACGTTGCGGCCGATCTGGATGCGCTCGCGCGCCATGCACGTCGAGAGGGCCTGCATGTCGGTGTTCACGGCGATGTAGTCGACGCCCTCGATGTCGGAGGCGATCATCTTGTTGAGGGCGTTGCCGCCGGCGCCGCCGATGCCGATGACCTTGATGCGCGCGCCCTTGTCTTGCGTGTCGACGAATTCGAGTGCCATTGGAGTTGTCTCCCTTTAGAGCCCAGCGATCTTGAGTCGCTGTTTGACCGAGGTCCACATGCGCTTGGCGAAGCCTTGCACGACGCGCAGGGCGTTGCCGGCGTGGCCGATGAGCTCGTTCGATTCGCGGAACTCGAGCCCGTACTCGGCCAGCCCAACGGCGGTGGCGTACATCGGGCTGTCGATCTGCTCGGCGTGGCCCGCGATCTCCAGCGGCCGGCCCACGCGCGTGCTCATGTTGTTGAAGACGCTGCGCGCGAGGTCGCGGCTGCCTTTGAGCATGCACATGCCGCCGGTGAGCACGATGCCCGAGCCGACGAGGTGGCCGCAGTCGCTCCGCTCGATGGCCTCCTTGGCGATCTGGAGGATCTCGCGGTAGCGCGCCTCGACGATGTCGGCGAGCAGCCGGGCCGACTCGTCGCGCGGTTTCGTGTCGAGCGTGCCGGGCAGTGTGAAGATCTCGTCGTCCTTGACGTGGCTCGGCATGGCGTGGCCGTACTTGATCTTGATCTCCTCGGCTTTCGACGGCGGGATGCGCAGGATGCGCGAGATGTCGCGGCTGATGTCGTCGCCGCCGAGGCCGAGCACGCCGCTGAACTGGAGCGCGCCGTCGCTGTAGAGGGCGAAGTCGCTCGTGCCGCCGCCGATGTCGATCAGGATGACGCCGACCTCCTTGTCGGTGTTTGTGAGTGCCGCTTGGCTTGCCGCGATCGGTTGGAAGACGATGTCCTCGACCTCGAAGCCCGCCTTGTTGATGCACTTGACGAGGTTCTGGGCCGAGAGCAGCGCGCCGGTCACAAGGTGGACGAGGACCTCGATCCGGCGGCCGCACAGGCCGCGCGGGTCGCGGATGTCGTTCACGCCGTCGACGACGTAGCCGGCCGGGACGGCGTGCAGGATCTCGCGGTCGATCGAGCGGGCCAAGGCCTGCGCCGACTCGATCGCGCGGTCGATGTCGGCCTGCGTAATCTCGTTCGAGTCGCTTTCGATCGGCGCGACGCCGCGGGCGTTCCGCGTCTGGATATGGTCGCCGGTGATGCCGGCGAAGACCGAGTGGATCTCGGTGTCGGAGACGCGTTCGGCCTCCTCGACCGCGTCGACGATCGAGGCGACGGTCTCCTCGACGTCGACGATCTCGCCTCGGCGCAAGCCTCGCGAGGGCGCGGTGCCGACGCCCAGGACGCGGACGCGCCCTTCCTCAGAGGGTTCGCCGACGACGGCGCACGTCTTGGTGGTGCCAACATCGAGGCCGACGACGATGTTTCGACGCCATCGCATTGTGCCAACTCCCTTTGACTCCGCCAGCTCGATACTCCTTTCGCCAGACCCTGCTTCGCGAGCCCTCGCCTTGCGAGGCCTCGTCGTGTGTTGTGACTGGTTCGTCGCTTACAGCGCGACGCGCTGCACACGGAGGTCTACCTTTCGCTTGTCGATCGGTTCGGCCAGTCGCTGCAATGCCTTTTCGAGCCGGGCGAGGCGCTGGCCGAACTCGCTTTCGCCGAGCATGAACACGGTGCCGTTCGGGGTGTTCGGGCTCACCTTGGCGCGCAGTTGGACGTTGCGCAGGTTGTGCACGTCGACGAGCTCGATCGGCATGAGGGACGGGATCGACGACGCCTGACACAGGCGCAGCACTTGAAGCCCCGCGCTCAGCTTCTCGTCGTCGATCTGCATACCCGGCTTCGGATCTTTGAGTTTGAGATAGACCCCCTCTATGAGCGGGAGAATCTCCGCTGCCTGAGCTTCTGTCAAGAGAAAGCCGTCGCGGCTGACGAGGAACTCGGTGCGCCCGATGCGCAGCCGCGCGATGGGTACGCGCTCGACGACGCGCACGACGATCGTGTTCGGCAGCACGCGCGTGACGGTCGCGTCGCGGATCATCGGGCTGTCGGTCAGCGCTCGCCGCGCGTTGTTGATACGGTACTCGAGGATGGGCCGTCCGGGATCGAGCCCCGCGATGCGGCGGATCGCGTCGGGTGTGAGCAGCGAGGCGCCGTCGACGCGGATGTGCTTGACGATGTACTCGGGTGCCTGGTGCAGCCGGACGATGAGCCAGAACGCACCGGCGCCGAGCAGCAGCAGGACGAGCACGGCGATGAGCCCGTGCACGAGCCCACGGCTGACACGGCGCGGCGGACGGCTCGAGCGCTTGTGCTTGGTCTTGGCGGGGCGGGCGCGCATCGTGGTCAGGTGCGGTCGAGCAGCGTATCGTGGCCTGTGCTGCCTGCGGCGCATTATCGTTCCTCCACGAGGTGGGCGCTCGGGCTCGCCGACGCCTGGCGGTGGTGCTCGAAGCCGAGCTCGATGAGCCGGTCGAGAAGGGCGGGGTAGGGCAGGCCGCTCGCTTCCCACAGTTTCGGGTACATGCTGATCGTCGTGAAGCCCGGAATGCTGTTCAGCTCGTTGAGGTAGATGCGGCCGTTGTCGCGGCCGAGCAAGAAGTCGGCACGCGCCATGCCGCAGCAGTCGAGGATGCGGAACGCCTCGACGGCGATGCGCTGGATTTCGGTCTGCTGCTGCGGTTCGAGCGGAGCCGGAATAAGCAGCTCGGACCCATCGTCGATGTACTTCGCCTCGTAGTCGTACCACTCGTTGCAGGGGATGATCTCGCCGCAGACGCTCGTCTCGGGCTCGTCGTTGCCGAGCACGCTGCACTCGATCTCGCGCGCGTCGACGCCGACCTCGACGAGGATGGTGCGGTCGTACTCGGCGGCCGTGGCGATGCCCTCGCGCAGCTCGGCCGCATCGTGCGCCTTGGTGATGCCGACGCTCGAGCCGAGGTTGGCCGGCTTGACGAAGCATGGCAGGCCGATCTCGTCGAGCAGTTCGCCGGCGACGGCGTCGGGCTCGGCCAGCCAGCGGGCGCGGCGCACCTGGACGAACGGCACGATGGGCAGGCCGTGATGGGCGAAGAGCTGTTTGGCGACGGCTTTGTTCATCGCCAGGGCCGAGCCGAGGACGCCGGCGCCGACGTACGGCACGTCGAGCATCTCGAGCAGCCCTTGGATCGTGCCATCCTCGCCGTAGGGCCCGTGGAGCACGGGGAAGACGATGTCGTAGCGGCGCACCAGGGCGAGCGCGGTGGCCGTGTTGGTGCCCGAGGCGTTCCCGTCGAACTCGAGCGGCGCGACGTCCGGCACCCACTCGCCGTGCTTGGTGATGCCGATGGTGCCGACGTCGTACTTGGTGCGGTCGAGGGCGCTGCTCACGGAGATGGCCGAGCGGATCGACACCTCGTGCTCGCCGGAACGGCCGCCGAAGACGATGCAGACGCGCCGCTTGCCGTTCTGTGCGTGCTCAGTGGACATGGGTCTGCTTCTCACGGAGCGTGGTGACGAGCTGCGTCGCCACGGTGTGGATATCGCCGGCGCCCATCGTCACGACGAGGTCGCCGGGCCGCACCGCGGCGGCAAGCTCGTCGGCGAGGGCCTCCATTGTCTCGAAGTAGCGGGCCGGCGGGCGGCCGTGCTTCTTGACCGCCTCGAAGATCATGGTGCCGTCGACGCCGGCGAGCGGTTCCTCGAAGGCGCTGTAGATATCGGTCAGGAGCAGCTCGTCGCAGTCCTCGAACGCGTCGGAGAAGTGCTCGTGCAAGTGCAGCGTGCGGCTGTAGCGGTGCGGCTGGAACACGCCGAGGATGCGGCGTGACGGATCGATCGAGCGCGCGGACGCGAGGGTGGCGCGGATCTCGCTGGGATGGTGCGCGTAATCGTCGATCACGAGCACGTCGTCGACGTGGCCGACCA
The DNA here is from genome assembly GCA_964449605.1 of uncultured Verrucomicrobiota bacterium. Classification (GTDB taxonomy): domain Bacteria; phylum Auribacterota; class JABMQX01; order JAFGEW01; family JAFGEW01; genus CAYUZG01. The sequence continues at coordinate 4,908 of CAYUZG010000012.1, forward strand.
CCTCGAAGCGGCGTCGGACGCCGTGGAACTGCTTCAGCGCGTGACGGGCCTTCTCGAGCGGGACGCCGCACTCGAGCCCAAGGGCGATCGGCGCGAGCGAGTTGAGCACGTTGTGCCGACCGGGCACCTTGAGGTGGATTGTGCCGAGGTTGTGTCCTTCGACGATGAGCTCGTATGACGAGCCGAATCCCTCACTGCGCATATCGCGAGCGGCGACTTCGGCGTCGTCGCTGAAGCCGAAACCGACCGTGCGGCACGGCGCGGACTGGGCGACGCTGCGAAGCGCCTCGTCCTCGAGGCAGTAATAGAGGATCCCGTCGGGCGGCAGCGAGCGCGCGAAGGTCCGGAACAGCTCGACGATCTGGTCGAGGTCCTGGAAGTAGCCGAGATGGTCTTCCTCGATGTTGGTGAGGATCGCGTACCGGGCCGGGAGCTGCACGAGGGAGCCGTCGCTCTCATCGCCCTCGGCGATGAAGTGGCTGCCGCCGCCGCAGCGCACGTTGCCGTCGAGTCCGTCGACCTCGCCGCCGACGACGGCGGTGGGGTCGAGGCCGGCTTCGGCGAAGATGAGGGCCGTCATGGCCGTCGTGGTGGTCTTGCCGTGCGTGCCGGAGATGACGATGGCGGTGCTGTCGTCCATGGCGCGGGCGAGCATCTCGGCGCGATGGATCTGCGTGAGGCCTCGCTTCCGGGCGGCCAGTCGCTCGGGGTTGTCGTAGCTCACGGCCGAGCTGTAGACGACGATTGGCTGCCCGACGAGGTGCCTCGCGTGGTGACCGATGGCGATTTCGGCGCCTGCGTGCCCGAGCTTCTCGAGCATGGCGCTCTCGCGCGCGTCGGTGCCGGAGACTCGCCAGCCCCGGCGCAACAGGATCTGCGCGATGGCGCTCATGCCGATGCCGCCGATACCGACGAAGTGCGCGTGGGGTCGGGTGTGGTGCGTCATACGAGGCGTCAATCCCCCTTGGTTGCTCGTGTTGTCGTTAGGCGCAGTATGGCACGACAGGCCGCCAGACGCACGAACGGTCTTTCACTGCCCGCGTACGTCGCCGCCGTCTTCGCGGCGGGCGCGCCGGCGCATGCGCCGAGCGCATCGAGCAGCGCGGCCCACACCTCGGGCAGGTCGAGCGCGTGGCTCTTCGAGTACGGCCGCTCGCGCAGCAGCTCTTCGAGCAGAAGGCCGCCCGCGGCGCTGCCGGTCAGCTCGAGCGCGCGGAGCTCGTCGAGCACCTGCGTGGTCGGTGCGCCCGGATCGGGATGGCGGATCGACTGGATCAGGACGCGTTCAAGCGCCTCACCGTCGACGAAAGCGACTACTTCAGGCGGCGCGTCGATCCGTTTGCGCTCGCCGAGCTGGAGCAGGCACAGCGGTACGGCGCTGTCGGGATCGCCGAGTTCGGCCAGCGCGATGGCGCACGCGTTGCGGGCGGGCCGGCTGCGGGCATCGGCGCCGCGCCGTCCGAGCCGCTCGGCAAGCATTCTGAGCGCCGGCAGTGCACTCTGGGTGCCGACGCGCGCGAGTGCCGTGGCCGCGGCGGCCTGCACGTCCAAGGACGGGTCCTGCACGAGCGAGATGAGCGTCTCGGCGTGCTCGCGCGCGTTGAGCCGCCCGAGGAGGATGGCCGCGTTCGCGCGTAGGTGCGGGCTCTCGTCGGTGCACGCGGCGACGAGAGCCGGCACAACGTCATCGGCCTTGCACGCGGCCAGGAGCGCCGCAATGTCGTCGACGTCTTGTTCGGTTGCCGGCTGCCTGAGGGAGTCGAGCAACGCGGCGAGGTGCTGCGCCGGATCGACGCGCGCGAGCAGGCGCAGGGCGAGCGCTTCGTCGGTCTCGGAGTCCTTCAGACGCGCGACGAGCTCGGCACCGGCCGCGTCGCCAAGACGGGCGAGCGACTTGGCCGCCTCGATACGAACGTCCGCCTCGGGATCGTCGAGGAGCTTCTTCAGCGTCGGAACGGCCGTTTCGTCGCCGAGTGCGCCGAGGATCGAGGCCGTGGCGAGGCGCACCCATCGGTCCTTGTCGCTGGCGAAGCGCGTGAACGCGTCGGCGGCAGCGAAGTCGCTTGATCTGGCCATGGCCTGGATGGCGCGGCGGCGGATTTGCGCGTCTGATCCGCTCGATGCGTCGAGGACGACGTCGGCGCCGCGCTCGCCAAGCGCGAGGAGCGCGTCGCCGGCCGCGGCGGCGACGGACCATTGGATGTCCTCGGCCGTGCGGTGCTTCTCCGGTGCGACGAAGAGCGCGTGAAGCGTCGGGATCACCGTCTCGTCGCCGAGCCGGCCGAGGGCCCGGATCGCGATGACCTTGCTGGCGTTCGTGGGCGCCGATTCAAGGCGCTGCAGCAGAACGGCCGTGTGTTCGGGTCCGCCGTACCGGCCGAGGAGTTCGGCCGCCGCGTCGCGGACCGCCTCGCCCGCGCCTTTGTCGACGAGGACGATGTTTGCCAGTGTGTCGAGCGCGTCGGCGCGCAGCGCGGCCGGATCGCCGTTCGCGAAGGCGGTCCCGGCAAGCGGCAGCAGGGCGAGCGCGAGGATGCCGCAGAGGCGGCGTGTTGTTCTTCTATGAGTGCTTCTGTTCATGTCATCTGTTGCTCGACGAGATCGGCGAGCCGCTGCGCGGCGTCGAGTCGTGCGAGCAGGCGCGCGCTGTGGGCCATCCGCCGGCGCGTCGGCTCGTCGAGCATCTGCGTGACGTACCCGACGAGCATGGCCGGTTCCAGGTCCGCCTGCGCGACGACGCGGGCCGCGCCGTGACGCTCGAGCACGTCGGCGTTTCGTGCCTGATGCGCTTCGGTCGCGTACGGATACGGCACAAGCAGGGCCGGCGTGCCCGTCACCTCAAGCTCGGCGACCGTTGCCGCCCCCGCGCGGCACAGCGCGCAGTCGGCGGCCGCGTAGGCGCTCGCCATGTCGGGCTCGAACGCCCGCACGGCGTGCGGCAGCGAGTGTGCCTCGTAGGCCGCCCGCACGGTCGCCTCGTCGTGCGCGCCGCACAGGTGGATGACCTGGACGCGCGTGCTGAGCCGTTCGAGCTGGGCGAGCGACTGGCACACGACCTCGTTGAGGCGCCGCGCGCCCTGGCTGCCGCCCATGACGAGGAGGGTGAATGCGTCCTCGTCGAGGCCGTAGGCGCGCCGGGCGTCGCGCGTGTCGGGCAGCTCGAGAAGCTCGTCGCGCACGGGCATGCCGACCGCCTCGACGGGGCAGCGTGCCACGGCACTGAGCGCGTCGCGGGCCTCGTCGAACTGGACGGCGACCGCATCCGCCATGCGCGCGAGCAGCCGGTTCGCCTTGCCCGGCAGCGCGTTGCTCTCGTGGATGACGACGGGCACGCGCCGCCGGTGCGCGGCGATAAGCGGTGCGACGCTCCCGTAGTTGCCGAAGCCGACGGCGACGTCGGGCCGCAGGCGCCGCACGAGCCGTCGCGAGGCGACGAGGCCGCGCAGCAGTGCCCACGCGAACGGGACGAGGCCGAGCACACCGCGGCGCGGCATGCCGCGTCCCGGCACGGCGTGCCACTCGAAGCCGGCGTCGGTCACCGCGTTGCGTGCGGCGGTTCGGCCGCTGCCGACGAACGCGATGCGCGTCGACGGGCGGCGCCGCACCAGCTCGTGGGCGAGCGCGATCGCCGGGAACAGGTGGCCGCCCGTGCCGCCGCTTGCTACGAGCACCGTGGGCATCGGCTCGCGCCTCCTTGTTGTTCCAAAGAACGGGGCGCGCGGCTATGCACGCGCCAACCCATGTCTCTGAATCTGGACACCGTGCTGATGTCGCGGCACACGCTCGGTGGCGCGGCTCACGTTGAGCAGGATGCCCAGACCGACGAAATTCATCAGAAGATTCGATCCGCCGAAACTAACGAACGGCAGGTTGAGTCCGGTGGCCGGCAGCGTCGAGCTCACCACGCCGATGTGGATGATCGCCTGCAAACCGATCAGGGACGTGATCCCGACGGCGAGCAGCTTGCCGCGCAGGTCGGTTGTGCGGAAGGCGATTCGAAACCCGAGGATGACGAGCGCGACGTAGAGGATCAGCACGACGCAGATCCCGGCGAAACCGAACTCCTCGCCGATGATGGCGGCGATGAAGTCGTTATGCGCGTACGTGAGGTAGCCGAGCTTCTGGTGGCTCTCGGCCAGCCCGACGCCGAACGGGCCGCCCGAGCCGAGGGCGATGCGCGCCTGGTACTGCTGATAGCCGCAGTCGAAGCGGTACCGAACCGGGTCGAGCAGGGCCAGGATGCGGTCGATCTGGTACTCCGAGCGTAGGATCACGATCCCGAGCGCCGGCACACACAGCAAGGCCGACCCGGCCAGGTATCGCACGGGCACGCCGCCGCAGAAGAACATGATGCCGATCGAGCCGGCGATCAGCAGCGTTGTGCTCAGGTCGGGCTGCGCGATGATGAGCAGCAGGAAGACGCTGAGCACGGCGGCCAACTCCATGAATGCCGGCAGCCGTGTGATGCGCCGCTGCCGTCTTGCCAGCGCGCCGGCGAAGAAGATGATCAAGCCGACCTTGACCACTTCCGCGGGCTGGATCGGGTACCCGCCGAGCCGGATCCAGCGCCGGGCCCCGTTCTTGACGACGCCGAAGCCCGGCATGAATACGAGCGCGAGCAGCACGAGGCATCCGAGCAGGATCAAGCCCCGGAACCGCACGAGCAACTCGTAACGGATGTTGGAGACGACGAGCAGCGCCACGATGCTGATGCCGACCCAAACAAGCTGCTGCTTGAACAGGTAGTCGCTCGACGCGTCCTGCCCGAGCACGCGCTGATAGGCGCCGGAGTTGAGAATCATCACCAACCCGATGCCGACCAGCAGGGTGACGATCAGCAGTATGAGCAGCCGCTCGCGTTCCATGCTATTCGGCCATCTCGCTCGCCGGTTTCGGGATGCGGATCGTGTCGCCCGCGCGGAGCGTCTTGGGGTCTGTAATCCCGTTCAGCTCCATCAGGATCTTCGTCGTGGTGTGATGCGTGCGTGCAAGCTTCCAGATCGTGTCACCCGGTTGCACTTCATAGTCGAACGTCTCGACAGTGCTCAGGTCCACCGGCTCGTCGGGCGTCGTGATGCTCGTTGTCGGCTCCGTGACCGTCGTGTCCGTGACCGTCGGCTCGGTGACCGTCGTGTCCGTGACCGCCGGCTCGGTGATTGTCGTTTCACGCGGCGTTGTGACCGTTTCGGTCGTCGCTTGGTCGAAGCCCTTTGTCGGGTTCGGGATCCAGAGCTCGCGTCCGGCCCGGATCAGCGTCGGGTCCTGGATGTCGTTGCGCTCGACGATCGCGTTGACCGTGACGCCGAAGGTGCGCGAGATCTTCCAGAGGCTATCGCCGGGCTTGACGACGTAGCGGACCTCGTTTGCGATCACCCGCGTGTTCGTGACGACCGTGGGTGTGTCTCCGACGACGGTCGGCGTCTCGATCGTGGTAATGTCGGGCTCGATGACGTCGTAGTCGCCTTCCACATCGAGGTCTTCAGCCTCGGTGACGGCGGGCGGGATGTCGCTGTCGACCTCGCGGGTGCGCGAGGTGCCGCAACTGCCCATCGAGACCAGGAGCAGCGCGAGCCCGACGTGGACGAGGACTACGATGATGATTGCGTCGCGTTTCGGCAGTGGCCGCTTTTCCATTGTTCTCTCTCCTGTTCCTCGGGTTTCGGTATTTCAGGTGCCGGTCGCTTCGGGGCAAGCCGACATCGCTTTCACACACTCTTTGAACCGGTCGCCGCGCTCGGCGTAGTCGCGGAACATGTCGAAGCTGGCGCATCCGGGCGAGAGCAGGACGGTGTCGCCGGGTTGCGCAGCGTTTCGCCCAAGCTCGACGGCCTCTTCGATCGATCCGGCGCGGACGCAGTGGACGTCGGCGCCGAAGACGCGCTCCAGCTTCTGCGCGGCTTCGCCGATCAGCACGAGCATCTTGACCGACGAGCGCACGGCGGGGCGCAGGGGCTCGAAGTCGAGATTCTTGTCGAGGCCGCCGGCGATGAGCACGACGGGCGAGGCTATCGCGTCGAGGGCTTTGGCGACCGCGTCGACGTTCGTTGCCTTCGAGTCGTTGACGTAGTGCACGCCGGTGTGCTGAGCGACGAACTCCAGCCGGTGCGGCAAGCCTCGGAATCGCCGCAGCCCGTCGAGTATGGCAGCGTCGTCGACGCCGAAGCACTCGGCCACGGCGATCGCGGCCATCGCGTTGTGCAGGTTGTGGCGGCCGAGGAGGTGCCAGACGCCGCTGAGCCGGTAGCGCCGCTTGGGACGGCGGCCGATGACGGTGTCGCCGACGAGGCGCAGGTCGCACGTCTCTGACTCGCCGTAGACGACGAGGTGCGGCTCGTCCGCGATCCGTCGAGGCCGTAGGCCCATCTCGACGACGGACTCGTGCAGGACGGCGACGTCGGCGCCGACCTGGTTCTCGAACAGGCGCATCTTCGCCCGGGCGTACTCGTCGAGCGATGCGTAGCGGTCCATGTGGTCGGGCGCCACGTTGAGCAGCACGCCGACGTCGGGCCGGAACAGGTCGATGCGTTCGAGCTGGAACGAGCTCACCTCGAGGGCGAGGACGCCATTGGTCCCCACCGCGTCGATTTGCTCGATGAACGGCTCGCCGATGTTGCCGGCGACGGCGCACTCGATCCCGCCGGCCTCGAGCACGGTTCGGACGAGGCGGGTGACGGTCGTCTTGCCGTTCGTGCCGGTGATCGCGGCGATGCGAGCGGCGCAGTGTCGAAACGCGAGTTCGAGCTCGCTGATGACGGGGATGCCACGCTCGTCGGCAAGGCGAACGGAGGGCACACTCGGCGGCACGCCCGGGCTGAGCACGACGAGCTCGACGCCGTCGAGGAACGAGTCGCTGTGGCCGCCGAGCTCGAGGCGCGCGCCGGCGTGCACGAGCTCGGCCTTGAGCGTGCGGAGGCGTTCGGTGTCAGCCGAGTCGGTCGCCGCGACGCGCGCGCCGCGGCCGAGCAGGAATCGCGCCGCGGCCTCGCCGCTGGCACCGAGCCCGACGACGAGCACTGTCTTGTCGGTCAGTTCATTCATATTCTTACTGGAGCTTGAGCGTGGCGAGGCTGATGAGCGCGAACGTGATCGCGATGATCCACAGCCTCACGGTGACCTTCGTCTCGCTCCACCCGCACATCTCGAAATGGTGGTGCAGCGGCGACATCTTGAACAGCCGCCGCCGCTTCCACTTGAAGTAGCCCACCTGCAGGATGACAGACACGGCCTCGAGCACGAAAATGCCGCCGGCAATCAGCAGCAGAAACTCCTTCTTGACGATTAGAGCGACCGTGCCGATGGCGCCGCCGAGCGCCAGGCTGCCGGTGTCGCCCATGAAGACCTGCGCCGGGTGCGCGTTGAACCACAGGAAGCCAAGGCCGGCGCCGATCATGGCGGCGAGAAAGATGACGAGCTCGCCGCTGCCGTTGATGAACTCGATGTTGAGATAGTCGGACAGCAGGAAGTTGCCGCTCAGGTAGCTGATGATGATGTAGACGAACGCGACGACGGTCGCGCAGCCGATGGCGAGCCCGTCGAGCCCGTCGGTCAGGTTGACCGCGTTGGAGGAACCGGCGATCACGAGCACGGCAAGCAGGATGTAGAAGCCGCCGATCCACGCCACGGGGTAGCGGAAAAACGGCACGAACAGTGACTTCGGGTAGCCGCTGATCTTGTGTGTCTTGAGAATGGCGCGAACGTCGGGCGTGACCGCCGTGCCATCCGCAGGCGCCTTGGTCTCTTCGGGCGCGAGCGCGGCAACGAGCTGCGGCCGGGTTGTTGAGTACTCGCGTTTCGGCGCGGGCATCGCCACGAGCACGAGCCCGACCACCGCACCGAGCACCACCTGCCAGGCGAACTTCGTGCGCGCTCGGAGGCCCCTGCTGTTGCGGTGGCGGATCTTGAGGTAGTCGTCGATCGCGCCGAGCACGCCGAGCCAGAGCGTGGCTCCGACGACGAGCAGGACGAACGGGCCGACGACGTCGGCCCACAGCAGCGTCGGCACGACCATGGCGGCCACGATAAGCACGCCGCCCATCGTCGGGGTGCCTTCTTTGTCGCGATGGAGCGCGTGGAGCGGCGGGCATTCGTCCTTGCGGATCGGCTGGCCGATTTTGAGCGCGTAGAGTTTCCGAATCAGCCACGGGCCGAGCAGAATGCTGACGGCCATCGCCGTGATGGCCGCGAGCCCCGCCCGAAACGACAGGTACTTGAAAACCCGCAACGGCGATATGTACTGCTGAAGCCATGTGAACAAGTAGTAGAGCATTCGCTTCTCTATCCGTGACGCGGCGCGGCGGCGCCGGCCGCGAGCTCGTCGACAATGCGTTCCATCTTGTTGGCGCGCGAGCCCTTGATGAGCACGGCATCGCCCGGCCTGAGCTCTTCCTGCAAGCACGCGGCCGCCTGCGCGACGCTGGCGCAGTCGGTGGCGCGGTCGGCCGGCATGCCGCTGCTGATTGCCGCCTGGATGACGTGGCGCGCGTCGCCGCCCGTCGTGATGAGCCGGTCGACGCCGTGCTCGACGACGAGCCGGCCGAGCTCGCGGTGCGCGTCGAGACTGTGTGCGCCGAGCTCGCGCATCTCGCCGCAGACGAACACGCGTCGGCCCTCGACGGGCATCGCCTCGAACGTGAGCAGCGCGGCCCGCATCGATTCGGGGTTCGCGTTGTACGCGTCGTTGATAAGCAGCGCGCCCCGCCATGCGCGCGGTTCGAAACGCATCTTGGGCAGCGTGAGCTCGCTCAGGCCGCGCACGGCCTCGCCGGGCTGCATGCCGAGCGCGCAGCAGGTCGCGATGGCCGCCGCCGCGTTCAGCGCGTTGTGTTTGCCGGGGAACGGCAGCCCGGTCTGGAACGATGCGCCGAAGCAGAAGAGCTCGACCTCGAGGCCGTCTCCCGTCTGGCGCACGGCGGTGAGCCGAACGTCGGCGTTGCCGGCTTCGCCGAACGTGATGCGGCGGCCCGTCCAGCGCTCGCCGATGCGGCGCACCCACTCGTCGTCGGCGTTCAGGACGGCGGTGCCGTCGGCATCGAGCGCGTCGAGGAGCTCGGCTTTTGCTTCCGCGATCGCGTCGACGGAGCCGAAGAACTCGAGGTGGGCCGGATTCACGTTCGTGATGACGCCGATCTGCGGCTGGGCGATCGTGGCGAGCGACCGGATCTCGCCGGGTGCGCTCATGCCGATCTCGACGACGGCGACCTCGGTTGTGTGGTCAATGTCGAGAAGCGTGAGCGGGACGCCAACGTGGTTGTTGAACGAGCTCTTGCTCCTGATCGTCGTGAAACGCTGCGACGCGAGCGCAGCGATGAACTCCTTCGTCGTGGTTTTCCCGTTGCTGCCGGTGACGGCGACGACGGTGCACGTGTACCGCTCGCGATTGGCTCGGGCGACGTCCTGGAGGGCGCGGGTCGTGTTCTCGACGACGACTGCCGGTTGGTGCGCGCGGCCGTCGGGCAAACGGCCGGCCTCGACAACGACGGCGGCTGCGCCGCGCGCGAACGCGTCGGCGACGAACCCGTGGCCGTCGAAGCGGTCGCCGACGAGGGCGATGAAGAGCTCGCCGGGCCGGATGGTGCGGCTATCCGTCGAGATGGAGGCGATGCTCACTTCCGGCCGGCCACCGGCGAGACGGCCTCGCGTCGCCGCGGCGATGTCATCGAGCCGCATCGGGTCCACGGCAGATGCTCTCCTGGGACAGCCCGTCGAGGATCGCGCGCGCGACCTCACGGTCGTCGAAGACAATGGTTTGGTTTCGGAACTGCTGGTACGTCTCGTGGCCCTTGCCGGCGATGAGAACCGTGTCGCCGGGGCGGGCGAGGCCGATGGCGCGCTCGATGGCGGCCTTGCGATCAGGCTCGACCACGTAGGCGTCGTCGGGGCCGTACGCGGTGACGATCTCGGCGATGATGGCGTCGGGCTCCTCACTGCGCGGGTTGTCGGAGGTGATCACCGAGTAGTCCGACAGCGCGTTCACCACGGCGCCCATCTTCGGCCGTTTGCCGGGGTCGCGGTCGCCGCCGCAGCCGAAGACTGTGATGATCTTGCCCGTGGTCACTTCGCGCAGCGCGCCGAGGACGTTTTTGAGTGCGTCGTCGGTGTGGGCGTAGTCGACCACGACGGTGAGGCCGCGGTCATTGTCGATGAACTCGAGCCGACCCGGTACCTGTGTCGTCTCAGCGATGCCGGCGACGATTGCCTGGGGGTCGACCTCGAGCGCAAGCCCGACGGCGATCGCGGCGAGCGCGTTCGACACGTTGTGGCGGCCGATGAGGCTCGAGGCGACGTCGAACTCGCCGCTCGGGGTGACGGCTCTGAACGTGCAGCCGCGCGCGTCGAGCCGCACGTCGCAGGCGCGCACGTCGGCCCGGCTGTCGAAGCCGAAGGTGATCACCGGGACGCGGCTCGCCTCGATGATCCGGCCGGCGCGCTCGTCGTCGATGTTGACGACCGCGCGTTTCGGCCTCGGGCTGTCGGGCCGCTCGTTGAGCATCTGGAACAAGCGCGCCTTGACGTCGAGGTAGCTGTCGAGGTCGCCGTGGTAGTCGAGGTGGTCCTGGGTCAGGTTGGTGAAGACGGCGACGTCGAAGTCGATGCCGTCCACGCGCTTCTGGTCGATGGCGTGCGACGAAACCTCCATGACGGCCGCGCCGCAGCCGCGCGCCACCATCTCGGCGAGCAGCGAGTTGATCAGCACGGGGTCGGGCGTCGTGCGCTCGGCCGGTATCGTGCGGCCGTCGACGCGGTACTCGATCGTGCCGATGAGGCCCGCGCTGATGCCGGCGTGCGCGAGCGCGCTCCGGACCAGGTACGTCACCGTCGTCTTGCCGTTCGTGCCGGTGACGCCGATCACGGCCAATGCTCTCGACGGGTGGCCGTAGAATGCGTCGGCGAGGCGGGCGAGTGCGACGCGGCTGTCGGGCACGACGATCTTGGCGGCCCCGTGGACGGGGAAGTCGGCCTCCTCGCACACGACGGCGGCGGCGCCCGCGCTCACGGCATCCTCGATGTAGAGGTGTCCGTCGGTATGGGCGCCGCGGACGGCGACGAACAGGCAATTGCGCAGAACGTGCCGCGAGTTCTGCGTCAGCCCTGCGATGCTGGTATTGAGATCGCCGCTGGCCTGCGCGTTGTCGAGCGCGGCAAGCAGCTCAGCGAGCTTCATCTGTATGGTCCCGCGCATCGTTCAGTCCGCCTCGTCAGGCGGCACCTCCAAATATTGTAGCACGTCGCGTCCGATCTGCGCAAACACCGGGCCGGCGACCTTGCCGCCGTAGTGGTTTGGCCTCGTCGTCCCGTAGAGCACCACGAGGATGACGACTTCCGGGTTGTCGGCGGGCGCATACCCGACGAACGCGGAGTCGTAGACGGTGTCCGAGTACCGGCCGTTGATGATCTTCTCGGCCGTGCCTGTCTTGCCGGCCTCGGTGTAGCCGGGGATGTCGGCTTGCCGGGCGGTGCCTTCGGCCGTGACGACGGCCTTCATGGCGCTCGTGATCTGGCGGGCGACCTGCTCGGGGATGACGCGCTCGACCGCCTCAGGCGGGAAGGTCTCGATCACCCGGCCGTTCGCATCGATCAGGCGCGCCACGAGCCGGGGTTCCATCAGGGTACCGCCGTTGGCGAGCGCGCAGTAGGCGAGGCCGAGCTGCAGGGGGGTCACGCTGATTTCCTGCCCCATCGGGAGTGAGGTCATCGAGTAGCCCGACCACTCGTGCGTCGGCCTGAGCAGGCCGGGGCTCTCGGCCGCCAACGGGATGCCCGCGCGGCGGCCGAAGCCGAACGCGCGCAGCCCGTTGTGGAGGCGCTCTTTTGCCAGCTCCATGTCGGGTTCCTCGCCCGGCCCGCCGAGCGTGGCGGCGACCTTGGCGATGCCGATGTTGCTCGATTTCTCGATGATGGTGAACACAGTCAGCACGCCGTAGCCGTGCACGTCGTGGAGCACGCGGCCGACGGGCGTGCGCCAGGCGCCGTGTTCGCAGTCGAACTCGGTCTCGAGCGTCACGGTGCCGTAGTCCAGGGCGAGGGCGGCCGTGAACGGTTTGAGCGTGGAGCCCGGCTCGAAGGCGTGCTCGACGGCGGCGTTGGCCGTGTGGTGGTGCGTCTGCTCCGTGAGTTTGTTTGGGTCGAAGGTCGGCCAGTTGGCGCAGGCGAGGATCTCGCCCGTCTGCGGCCGGAGCACGAGGGCCGTGATACCGTCGCACTTGACGCGCTCGGCCGCCTCGGCGACAGCCCGCTCGACGAAGCACTGGATATTGAGGTCAATGGTGAGGGCCACGTCGAGGCCGTCGATGGCCGCGTCGCCTTGGGCGGCGCCGCGCAGGACCTCGCGCCAGCGGCCGTCGACGTGCTTGATGCGCCGGCCGTTCTGGCCTTTGAGCCAGTGGTCGGCGGCGAGTTCGATACCGGCGACCGGGTGCTTGTCGTCGCGGACGGCCGGCTCGATCTCCGTGTCCTGGCTTGTCTCGTGGCGAACAAAGCCGAGCACGTGGGCCGCCAGTGCGCCGTTCGGGTAGGTGCGTCGCACCCGGTCCTTGAGGATGATGCCGGGGTAGTGGTACGAGCGGGCCGAATCCGACTCGGTCCCGACCGCGTCTTCGAAGACCGAGCGGTCACCGCGCAGCTCTTCGATTCGCTGGATCGTCTCCTCGGGGAGCTCGCGTTGGACCCAGACTTCGCGCGCGCCGTCAAGGTAGGCGAGGCGCGCCAGCTCTTCGGCGGGCGTACCGGTGATCTCGGCGAGGCGGGCCACGAGCGCGTCGGGATCCTTGGTGCGTGTTGGGTCGGCGATGACCTCGGGATTGAGGCAGAGGATCTTGGTCGGTTCGCTCATGGCGAGCGTCTTGTCGTGGCGGTCGAGGATGCGGCCGCGGCTCGGATAGAGCGTGACGGTGCGTTCGTGCATGGCGAGGGCTTGCTGGACGAAGAACTCGTGTTGCCCGACCTGGATGGAGAACAGCCGCACGCCCAGCCCGGCGAACGCGGTGACCAGGAGGACCAGGACGATCAGGCATCGGATATGATGAAGCTTGTTGGGCATCTGGGCCTCTTCCCTGCGCGTCCGGTCCTGGGTGAATGCTCTCCGGCAATCGTGGCGTCGAGGATCTGCACGCGTGCAGAGAGTCGGGGAGGGAGAATGGGGGGGTGGGGGGTAGGAGTGAAGAAGTGTCTTGACCTGAAGCTTGTCTTGGGGTTTACCCCGCCCATTCTCCCTCGCCCATCAGCTCGAGGAGGCAAGAGTGTCCCGGTCTTGTCCCCTCACTATGTCTCCCGAGGACCCGCCAGATTGGAGGAGGAGGTTGAGGAGGCGACAGGCACCTCGGGGAAACGCGGCGTTATGTCCGATGCGTGACGGCGTTCACCTTCTTCCCAGCACGATTGCATCCCAGAGCCGCTCGCCGAGCGGCGGCTTCGGCTCGTCGTCTTTCGGTATCGCCAGCGGCTCGGGCTCGGGCAGATAGACGGTGCGGTTGCCCGACGGCGGCCCCAGCCCGAGCTGGCGGTCGTGAACAAGCTGTTGAACCCGATCCGGCTTCTTGAGGGCACTGATATCGGCCTCGAGCTTCTTGCGGTCGTCCGAGAGCGTCTTCGTCTCGGCTCGGAGCGCGCTGACCGTGTAGCCCGTGTGCAGGAGCCGGTTGTGCTGCCAGACGTAGGCGATCCCGGTGGCGACGGCGATCAACACGAGGAGGATGAGCCCGTGGATCCACCGGCTCGACGTCGGGTGCCGGCGCCGGTTTGCCACCTGGTAGTTGTAGACCTTCGATTTGACCTGTCTGGGCTTATGCTTTCTCATTTCTTCTCGCACGCTCTGAGTCGGGCGCTTCGGGCGCGCGGGTTGACGGCTACCTCGACCGCGCTTGGCCGGACGGGTTTGCGCGTCAACACGCGCACGGCGACCCGCTTGCCGCAGCGGCACACCGGAAACTCCGGCGGGCACGTGCACCCTTTCGCCCACCGCCGGAACGTCTCCTTGACGATGCGGTCCTCGAGCGAGTGGTAGGCGATCGTCACGATCCGCCCACCGGGCGCGAGCGCCTCGAGCGCCTGCGGCAGCGCCCGTTCGATCGCGCCGAGCTCGTCGTTGACGGCGATCCGCAGCGCCTGGAACGTTCGGGCCGCCGGATGCACCTTGCGGCGCCTGGCCGCCTGCGGGACCGCCCGCTCGACGAGCCCGGCGAGCTCATCGGTCGTGACGATCTCGCGGTGCTCGCGCGCCTCGACGATCGCGCGGGCGATCCGCCGCCAGCTCGGGTCCTCGCCCCAGTCGCGGATGATCCGCTCGAGCTCCTTGAGCGGCGCCCGGTTCACGAGCTCGCGCGCGGTGGCGCCCCTCGATGGGTCCATGCGCATGTCGAGCCGTCCCGTGTGCCGGTAGCTGAAGCCGCGCTCAGCGGTGTCGAGCTGCATCGAGGAAACGCCGAAGTCGAGCAGCACGCCGTCGACGGCCGCAAGGCTCCGCTCGGCGAGCACGGTGGCGAGCCGGTCGAAATCCTCCTGCACGAGCTCGATCGCAGTCCCGAATCGCGCCAGCCTCCCTCGGGTTTGCCTCAGCGCCTCGGCGTCGCGATCGATTCCGATCAGCTTGCCTCCGGGGATGATGCGTTCGGCAATCGCCTCCGCATGGCCCCCGAGCCCGACCGTGGCATCAACGTACGTGCCGCCAGGGCGGCACCCGATCAGCTCGATCGTCTCTTGTAAAAGAACCGGTTTATGTCTCGGCTCCGGTACGGGCTCCATCGCCCACCACCAGTGCCTTTCTTTGCGTCGATCTTGGCGTCATACCTCGCGCAGGCTTCTGGGCCGGAACGCCGGCCTACTGCCCCGGCTCCTTCAAGAGCTTGCGGGCCGTCTCCTCGATGTTGTCAAGCGACTCGGCGAGCTGCTTGTCCCAGGCGTCGGCGCCCCACACCTCGACGCCATCGCTGACGCCGACCAGAACCACGTCGCGCTTGAGCCCCGCGTACTCGATCAGGTTCTGCGGGAGGCCGACGCGCCCCTGCTTGTCGCACGTGGCGGCCTGAGCGCCCGAGTAGAACATCCGCTTGAAGCGCCGTGCGACCGGGTCGGTGATCGGGTGGTCGCAGAACTGGCGCTCCATCTCTTGCCAAACGGCCTTGGTGCAGATTAGGATGCAGGGGTCGATGCCGCGCGTCAGGTAGAAGGCGTCGTCGTCCGGCCCTTGGAGCAGGGCCCGGAACTTCGCCGGGATGCTCAAGCGGTTCTTCTCGTCGAGCGTGTGTCTGTGCTCGCCGTAGAACATGTTTGGACGACCCTCACTGACGCGCGAATCCGAGCCACTGCTTGCTCTCAGGTGGGAGCGTGCCCCACGCTTTACCACTTCGTACCACCTACGTCAACAGAAAAAGCTGGCGGCACAGAGAAAAAAGCGCATTCGCCGCACTTTCGCTTTTCGACACACGATGGGCCAACGTCCCACCCGCAGCGCGGTCGCTCCACGCAATAGCGCGTGCCGCTCGATGAGCGGCGCGCCAGCGCCATAGGCGCGGCAGGTGATAGCCTGGGCCGTCAGGCCCAGGTGAGACGCCACCCTGAATGCAGAGAGCCCCGTAGGGGCGACAGCTGCTCGTCGAGGAGAGAACGCCAGCGCGCTTGGATTACCCCTGCCGCGCCGATGGCGCTCGCGTTCGTCTACTGCGCCTCTGTGTTCCTGGGCCTGACGGCCCAGGCTACCGCCTGCCGCCGCTCCGCGGCTGGGTCAAGCACAGCGATTCCCATATCCGCCGATTCGGGCTGGTCGGTTGACTGCGCGTCGAGGCTGCCTTAGGCTAGCGTGCTCGAGGATTGGCTGTTCGAACGTGCTCGCCTTGGGCGAGCGTGCAGACGAGGTGCGAGTATGGATTCTCCCGAGTTCCATTCGACGACGGTGCTTGCCGTCACGCGTGACGGGAAGACGGCGATCGGCGGCGATGGCCAAGTCAGCATGGCGAACACGGTAATCAAGGGCAACGCGGTCAAGCTGCGGCGGCTGTACAAGGACCGGGTCGTCGTCGGGTTCGCCGGCGCCGTGGGCGACGCGTTCAACTTGATGGACAAGTTCGACGGGATGCTCGAGAAGTACCAGGGCAACATGGCGAAGGCGGCCGTCGAGCTGGCGAAGATGTGGCGCACGGACAAGTACCTGCGCCAGCTCGAGGCGCTCATGATCGCGGCCGATAGCGAGAAGCTGCTGCTGATCTCGGGCACGGGCGAGGTGATCGAGCCCGACGAGGGCGTCGTCGGCATCGGCTCGGGCGGCACGTACGCCGTGGCCGCGGCGCGCGCGCTCATGACGCACACGGAACTCGACGCGAAGCGCATCGTCGAAGAGAGCCTGAAGATCGCCGCGAAGCTCTGCGTCTACACGAACGACCAGATCAGCGTCGAGGTCGTCGAGTAGAACGCCGGCACAACGAGGGACGACGCGAATGGACGAGCAGCAAGCGATCACGATCGGCGCGCCACAAGCGATGGACTCGATGACCCCGCGCCAGATCGTTGGGGAGCTCGACAAGTACATCATCGGCCAGGGCGAGGCGAAGAAGGCCGTCGCGCTCGCGGTGCGCAACCGCTGGCGGCGCTTGCGTCTCACGGGCGAGCTGCGCGACGAGGTGATCCCGAAGAACATCATCATGATCGGCCCGACGGGCGTCGGGAAGACCGAGATCGCGCGGCGGATGGCGGCGCTCGCGGGCGCACCGTTTCTCAAGGTCGAGGCGTCGAAGTACACCGAGGTCGGCTACGTCGGCCGCAGCGTCGAGACGATGGTGCGCGACTTGACGAAGACGGCCGTGAGCATCGTCGAGAAAGAAGTCTCGCAGCAGGTCGAGGACATCGCCGCGCTCAACGCCGAGAAGGCGCTGTTTCGCGCGTACATGAAGTCGAACCCGGTGGGGGACTCGAGCACGGTCGAGGTGACCGCCGAGGGCGAGGAGAGCTACCGCTCGGCGAAGGAACGGATCCGGCGTCAACTGCACGAGGGCAAGCTCGACGACCGGACCGTCGAGGTCGAGGTGACCGAGCCGCTCGTGCCGCCGATCGGGGTGATCTCGAACGCGAACCTCGACGACCTTGGCATCGACTTGGGCGAGGTGATCTCGAGCCTCAGCAGCGGCATGCAGCAGCGCATGGGCGGCGAAGGCCCGGGCCGGCACACGACGAAGAAGATGACGGTCCGCGCGGCGCGCGAGATGCTCGTCAAGCAGGAGACCGAGAAGCTCATCGACCGCGACGCCATCGTGCGCGAGGCCCTCTACCGCACGCAGGACCTCGGCATCATCTTCATCGACGAGATCGACAAGATCTGCGGCTCGTACGCGTCCCAGAGCGGCCCGGACGTCTCGCGCGAGGGTGTGCAGCGCGACCTGCTGCCGATCGTCGAGGGGACGATGATCAACACGCCGTACGGCATGGTGCGCACCGACCACGTCCTGTTCATCGCGGCCGGCGCGTTCCACGTGACCAAGCCGTCGGACCTGATCCCCGAGCTGCAGGGCCGCTTCCCGATCCGCGTCGAGCTCGGCTCGCTCGGCAAGGACGAGTTCGTGCGCATCCTGCGCATGCCGAAGGCGTCGCTGACCCGCCAGTACGAGGCGCTGCTCGGGACCGAGGACGTGACGCTGACGTTCGACGACGAGGCGATCGACGAGATCGCCGACGTGGCCGAGCGCGTGAACCAGAAGGACCAGAACATCGGCGCGCGCCGGCTGCACACGATCCTCGAGAAAGTGCTCGAGGACGTCTCGTTCGAGGCGCCCGAGAAGCCCGGTTCCCGGATCACGGTGACCCGCGATATGGTCCGCGAGAAGATCACCGAGATCGTCAAAGACGAGAACCTGACCAAGTACATCCTCTGACCGGCCACCTCGGCGCATGAGTACCCGCATGGACAAGCCGAAGCTCCGCCCGCTCAGCGCGGTGCCCATCCAGCGCGACGGCCAGGAGTTGATCTGCCTGTTCGACGCGAGCGGGTTGTCGGACAGGCAGGTGCTCGTGAACGCGCAGACGTTTTTCATCCTGAGCCGGTTCGACGGCGAGCATACGCTCAACGACGTCGCGCTCGCCTATACGCGGCAGTTCGGCGAGCTGCTGCTGGGCGACCGGGTCGAGAAGATCATCCAGCAGCTCGACGAGGCGATGCTGCTGGAGAGCGATCGGTTCCGACGCCATCTGGCCGAGCGGCTTGCCGCGTACCGCGCGAGCGGCGTGCGAGAGGCCGTCCACGTCGGGGAGAGTTATCCGAGCGATCCCGACGAGCTTCGCGCGTACGTGCGCGGCCTGTTCACGGCGGACGGCGGGCCGGGCTTGCCTCAGCCATCCGATGAAGGAGTGCCGGTCACAGCGCTCGTGGCGCCCCACATCGACTTCGCACGCGGCGGGCGCGGCTATGCGCACGCCTACAAGGCGCTCGCGGAAGGGGCGCCCGCCGACACGTACGTGATCGTCGGGATAGCCCATCAGCCGTCGAGTGTACCGTATGCGGCGACACGGAACACGTTCGCCACGCCGCTCGGACCCGTCGAGGTGGACGGCGAGCTGCTCGACATGATCGAGTCGGGCTACCCCGGCGATCTCTTCGCCGACGAGGGGCTGCACATCTCGGAGCACTCGATCGAGCTTCAGGTCGTGACGCTCAAGGCGCTTTATGCCGAGAAACCGTTCAGGATCGTGCCGATCCTGGCGGCGTCGCTGGAGCAGTTCCTCGACGACGAGGCGGCACCGTCGACGCTGCCCGAGGTTGACGCGATGGCGTGTGCGCTGCGACGGGCGCTTGCGGTGGAATCGAAGCGCGTCTGCCTCATCGCGGCCGTCGACCTCGCGCACGTCGGCAACCAGTTCGGCGATCCGGGCCAGGTGACCGAGGCGGTGCGCGCGGCGATCGAGCGGGCGGACCGCGAGATGCTTGCCGCCGTCGAGCGCGGCGACGCGGAAGCGTTCGTGGCGTCGGCTGGAGCCGACGGTGGCGCCCGCAAGGTCTGCGGCGTGCCCGCGCTGTACGTGGCGCTGCGTGCGCTCGACGGCGCGGCGTCGGGCGAGCTGCTCCACTACGGGCAGGCCTATACGCCGGAGACCGAGTCGGTCGT
>CAYUZG010000013.1:0-22355 GCA_964449605.1 uncultured Verrucomicrobiota bacterium
TCTGCTTCTGCGGCGTGCAGTTCATGGCCGAGTCGGCCAAGATCCTCAGCCCGCAAAAGACCGTCCTGCTGCCGGAGCCCGAGGCGGGCTGCTCGCTGGCCGATTACGCCACGGCCGAGGCCGTCCGGGCGAAGAAGGCCGAGTACCCGGACGCGGCGGTCGTCACGTACGTGAACAGCTCGGCGGCGGTGAAGGCCGAGTCCGACATCTGCTGCACGTCGGCGAACGCGGTGAAGGTCGTCAACTCGCTGCCGCACGAGCAGGTTCTGTTCGTGCCCGACGGCAACCTGGCCCGCTACGTCCAGACGAAGACGGACAAGCAGGTCATCCCGTGGGAAGGACACTGCTCGGTGCACGACGACGTGACGGCCGAGCAGCTCGCGGCGGTGAAGGCCGAGTACCCGGATGCGAAGGTGATGGTCCACCCCGAGTGCCGGCTCGACGTGATCGAGATGGGCGACTACACGTGCAGCACGGGCCAGATGCTCGAGGTGTCGAAGCGGGAGCCGTACGACGAGTGGATCGTCGTGACCGATCCCGGCATGTGCGAACGGCTCCGGCGCGAGCTGCCGGCCAAGACGTTCCGGCCCGTGCCGACGATGACGCCCTGTTACACGATGAACATCACGACGCCCGCCAAGGTGCGCGACGCGCTTTCCTCGCTCGAGCCGGCGATCGAGGTGCCCGAGCCGATCCGCGAGCGGGCCGAACGCGCGCTGCGCAGGATGATCGAGCTGTGACCGCACGCTCGGACACACAGGAGCTTGCGCGCCTCGTGCGGCGCGCGCTCGCCGAGGACGTCGGCGCCGGCGACATTACGACCGAATCGGTTGTACCTCGGGACGCGCGCGGCTGTGGGAGGCTCGTGGCGCGCGAGGCGGGCGTGGTCGCCGGGCTCGCCGCGGCTCGGGCGACGTGGCGTGCGCTCTCGCCGAAGATCAGGTTCTCGCCGAAGGTGCGCGACGGCGCACGCGTCCGGCCCGGGCAGACGATTGCCGAGGTGCGCGGCCCGCTTCGGGCGATCCTGACCGGCGAGCGCGTCGCCCTGAACTTCCTCCAGCGGCTCTCGGGCATCGCGACGCTGACGCGGCGCTACGTCGAGCGCGCCAAGCCGGCGAGAATCCTCGATACGCGCAAGACGACGCCCGGCCTGCGCGCGCTCGAGAAGGCGGCCGTTCGCGCCGGGGGTGGGATGAACCACCGGTTCGCGCTCGACGAGCTTGTCCTCATCAAAGACAACCACATCGCCGCGGCGGGCTCGATCACGGCAGCGGTCGCGCGGACGTGGACGCGGCACCCTCGTCGCCGGATCGAGGTCGAAACGCGCACGCTGGCCGAGGTGCGCGAGGCGGCCGCGCTCACGCTGGACATCATCATGCTCGACAACATGCCGCCCGCCCGCATGCGGCGCGCCGTCGACATCATCCGTGCGGCGAACCCGCGCACAACGATCGAAGCATCGGGCCGGATGACGCTCGCGCGCGTCGCGCGCGTGGCGCGGACGGGCGTTGACTGGATCAGCGTCGGTGCGCTCACGCATTCGGCGCCGGCACTGGACATTGCGCTCGAGCTCGAGGGGGAGGCTTCGTGAAGACTGATTTCCTCATCATCGGGAGCGGGATTGCGGGGCTCAACTTCGCCCTGCTCGCGGCGCGGCACGGCCGCGTCGTGCTGGTGACCAAGAAGGAGATCATGGAGTCGAACACGAACCAGGCGCAGGGCGGGATCGCCGCCGTGATGTCGGGGCACGATTCGTTCGAGTCGCACGTGGCCGACACGCTGCGGACCGGCTGCGGCCTGTGCGACGAGCGAGCGGTCCGCGTGCTCGCCAAGGCCGCCCCGGGCGAGATCAAGCGCCTCATCGCGTTCGGCGTCGGCTTCAACCGCGAACACGGCGAGCTGTCGCTCACACGCGAGGGCGGCCACAGCGAGCGACGCATCGTGTTCGCCGGCGACGCGACCGGGCGCGAGATCGAGCGGGCGCTCGTGTTCAACGTCAGACGCACGAAGCGCATCACGGTGCTCGAGAACCACTTCGCGGTCGATCTCGAGATGCGCGACGGCGCGTGCGTCGGCGCGCACGTGCTCGACGTGCTCGGCGGGCGGATGCTGGCGATCGCCGCGCCCGTCGTCGTGCTCGCCACGGGCGGAAGCGGGCAGCTCTACACGATCACGTCGAACCCGGAGATCGCCACGGGCGACGGCCCGGCGATGGCGTGGCGCGCGGGCGCCGTGCTCGAGGACATGGAGTTCGTCCAGTTCCACCCGACGACGTTCAACCGCCGCGGCAAGCCGCACATGCTCATCTCCGAGACGGTGCGCGGCGAGGGCGCCGTGCTCAAGGACGCGCGCGGGCGGCGGTTCATGAAGCGCCAGCACCCGATGGCCGACCTCGCGCCGCGCGACATCGTATCGCGCGCCGTTTTCGCGCAGATGGCGAAGGGGCCCGTCTTCCTCGACATCAGCTTCAAGGAGCCGAGCTTCGTCAAGCGCCGCTTCCCGACGATCTACGAGCGCTGCCTCGAGTACGGCGTCGACATGACGACGCAGACGATCCCGGTCGCGCCCGCGGCGCATTACATGTGCGGCGGTATCCGGACCGACACCTATGGCCGCACGTCGATCAAGGGGCTGTTCGCGCTCGGGGAGTGCGCGTGTACGGGCGTGCACGGCGCCAACCGGCTCGCGAGCAATTCGTTGAGCGAGTCGCTGGTCTTCGGCACGCGCGCGATGGGCGAGGCACTCAAGTACGCCGAGGGTGTCACGGCGCCCCGGCTGCAGCCGCGCGCATCGCGGCTGATTGAACCGGGCCCGGCCGTGACACGCCGGACGCGCGAGCTGCAGCGGCTCATGTGGCGCGACGTCGGCATCGTGCGGACCGAGGCGGGGCTCGATGAGGCGATCGCCTGGCTCGAGCGCGCGGCGCGGCGCGGCGAGGAGCAGGTGGGCAGGGGGATCAACGTGCCGCTGCTCGAGCTGCGCAACATGGCCACGGTCGGCCTGCTCGTCGCGCGCGCGGCCCGGTGGCGCGCCGAGAGCCGCGGCACGCACTTCGTGGTCGAGCACCCGCACGAGGAAGCCGCCTTCCGCACGCACCACAGCACGCGGCGCTCGGCCTGAGCGCGGCGGGCCGGTTTTGGATTGCGACCGGCTTGCCGCGGGCGCTATACTGCGCGCTCCGCGTCGACGCACGGCGCTCGGCGCCGCGTGCACGGCGCGATCACTCATACGCTGCAAGGAAAGGTAAGTCTGTGTATCAGATAGGGTTCAGCAAGAAGACGCTGGAGGCCGCCGACGTCGACGCCATGCAGGCGGCATGGCAGCGGTGCGCGGGCCGCATCATTGTGTCGACGACGCTCGCGGGCTCCGGCCATCCGGGCGGGTCGCTCTCGACGCTGCACATGCTGCTGACGATCTACGCGAACGCCCGCACCAACCCGAAGGACCCGTGGGACCCGGACCGCGACCGGATCTTCATCAGCCACGGCCACACGTCGCCCGGGACGTACGCGGTGCTGGCCGAGGCGGGGTTTTTCGACGAGGAGGAGATGCTGCTCGGCTTCCGGCGCGGGGGCTCGGTCTACGCGGGCCACGTCGAGAACACCGTGCCCGGCGTCGAGTGGACGAGCGGCAACCTCGGCCAGGGCCTCTCGGCCGGCTGCGGCGCGGCGCTTGCGGCCAAGCTGCACGGCAAGTCGTTCAAGGCGCTCGTGTGCATGGGCGACGGCGAACAGCAGAAGGGGCAGATCAGCGAGGCGCGCCGCTTTGCCATGAAGTACGGGCTCGACAACCTCGTCGCGCTCATCGATTGGAACAAGCTTCAGATCGGCGGCGAGATCGAGAAGATCATGCCGCAGCACATCCTGGCCGAATGGCGCGCCAGCGGCTGGAACATCATCGAGGTCAAGGACGGTCACGAGTGGCACGAGGTGTACGAAGCGATCCGGGCCGCGTACCTGGGCGAGGTCGAGCATCCCGAACGCCCCACGGCGATCCTGGCCCACACGACGATGGGCAAGGGCGTCTCGTTCATGGAGAACGACGAGGTGTTCCACGGCAAAGCGCCTTCGCTGGACCAGGCGCGCGAGGCGCTCAAGGAGATCGGCGTGCCCGACGACCTCGACAGGCTCATCGAGAAGCGCGCCCGGCTCACCAACCCGCCCGAGGTGCATCGCATCCCGACGCAGCGCATCAACCTCGACGTCGGCACGCCGCGCACCTACGGGCTGGATACGAAGACCGACAACCGGTCGGCGTACGGCAATGCGCTCGAGGATCTCGGCACACTCAACAGCGGCGTTGATGGCCGGACGCCGGTTGTGGGCATGACGTGCGACCTCGAGGGCTCGGTCAAGATGGGCGGCTTCCGCAAGGCGTGCCCGCACTACTTCTTCGAGGGCGGCATCCAGGAGCACAACACGGCGACGCTCGCCGGCCGGCTCTCGCTCGAGGGGTTCCAGGTCTTCTTCAGCACGTTCGGCGTGTTCGGCGTGGGCGAGACGTACAACCAGGAACGGCTGAATGACATCAACCAGACGAACCTGAAGCTGGTCTGCACGCACGTCGGGCTTGACGTGGGCGAGGACGGGCCGACGCATCAGAACATCGACTACATCGGGCTCATGGCCAACTGCTACAACTTCCGCGTCTTCGTCCCGGCCGACCCGAACCAGACCGACCGCGTGATCCGCCACGTCGCGGCGACGTGGGGCAACTGCTTTGTCGGCATGGGCCGGTCGAAGATGGCGATGATCGCGACCGAAGACGGCGCGGCGCCGCTGTTCGGCGGCGGCTACAAGTTCGTCGAGGGCAAGGCCGACGTCGTGCGCCGGGGCGACGACGCGGCCATTATCGCCATCGGCCCGATGCTGCACGAAGCGGTCAAGGCGCACGAGTCCCTGAAGAAGAAGGGCCTCGGCGTCCGGGTGGTCAACATGTGCTCGGTCGTGCCGATCGACCGGGCGGCCATCGTCGAGGCGGCCAAGACCGGCGTCGTCGTCACGGCCGAGGACCACAACGTCCGGACGGGGCTCGGCACGCTCGTCGGCACCGTGCTGGCCGAGGAAGGCGTCGCGTGCGCGTTCCGCAAGTGCGGCGTGGGCTACTACGGCGCGAGCGGCTCGCCGGCGGACCTGTTTCGCGCGAACGGCCTTGACGCGGTGAGCCTGGCCGCCGCGGTCGAAGAGCTGAAGAAGAGGAAGTAGCCACAGACTCCACAGATCGGCACAGATCGCTCAGCTTCGCGGCTGTCCGTGTTCATCTGCGCAGTCTGTGGCCAAAAAGAGAAGGGCGGCCGAAGCGTTTCGGCCGCCTCTTTCTGTTTCGCGTGCAGCTTCGGTTCAGAAGCTGGCCTGGAGCTGCACGATGAACTCGTCGACGTCCTCGCCCGCCTCGAGATCCTCGATGATGTAGTTGGCCTCGAGCTTGACGTCGTGGGTGCCGATGAAGCTGACGCGCACGCCGAGCGTGATCCAGTCGCCGTCGTTGCACCCGCACACGGCGAGCGCCGTCGCGTTCGGTTCGAGGGTCTCGTACTTGACGACCGGGGTGATCACCATGCTATCGACGGGCAGGTCGTAGGTCGCGTAGGCATACCAGCCGGTTGTTCCGCCCTTGCCGCTTGGGCCACGGTCGCGCTCCATGTCGACGTACTCGCCCTGGAACTTGAGCTGGTTCCACTCCCACTGGATCGAAGCGACCCATGCGCTGTGCTCGAAGTCGCCGATATCGGTCAGGAGGTTGTCGAACTCGGCGTGGTCGCCCATGGTGTAGGCGGCGGCGACCGTCAGCCCGTCGGCCGGGCCCTCGCTGCCGAGGAACGGCTTGGCCCAGACGCGGATCGTGTAGTCCTTCTCGTCGTTCTCCTCGGCGGCGTTCGTGCCGGTGCCGTTAGTCACGGCGGCCTCAACACCGGCTCGGCCTTCGAGGAAGCCATAGTCGACGAAGAGCCCGAGGTCGCGATCGTCGAACCGTGTGGCGGCCGCCGACCGGTTGATCGTGTCGAGCTGGCTCGACGAGGTGATGTTCTCGAGCATGAACGGGACCTTCGTCTGGCCGACGAAGAACCTGCCATTGTAGAATTTGTACCAGACACCGACGTCCTTCAGCTCGGCGGTGCCGGCGAACTCGGGGTTGATCACGAAGCCCCAGGCGTCGCCAAGGCGGCCCGTGATCTTCATGCGGGCGCGCCTGAGCAGGAACTCGTTATCGGGATCAGCGCCGTCAACGTACTTCCACCAGACCTGGACGTACCCGCCGATGGTGACGTCGTAGGCGTCGCGGGCCATCCACGTGCTCGGCCCTTCCACCTCGGCGGCCGCGACCTCTTCTTCGGTCACTTTGCCCTGGTTGACGAGGGAGTCGAGCCGGGCATCGCGGGCAAACGCGCCGGTGGCGAACACGATCGCCAGGCACGCTGCTGCGGCAAACACAAAGAGCTTTTTCACCGTATTCTCCTTTCGCAATAGCGTCGCTGACGACACGCGACGCTCCTCCTTTGGAGCGAGGACGGCTCTCGTCGGTGCGCTGCGCAGGATGCTTCGTTCCCACCTCCTTTCCAGGCAAGCGACTGCCGAGAGCGTGTGCCGATACCGGCTCATCACTTCGCCTGGATCGGCCGCGATGTCAAGCGGTTTTCTCGTCGTGGCTGCGAGTCTGCGCGTCTCCGGCACACAAGAAGGGCGGCCGAAACGTCTCGGCCGCCCTTCGGTGTTGCGTTGCCAGCGGTGGTCTAGAAGCTGGCCTGGAGCTGCAGGATGAACTCGTCGACGTCCTCGCCGACGTCAAGGTCCTCGATGATGTAGTTGGCATCGAGCTTGACGTCGTGGGTGCCCACGAAGCTGATCCGCACGCCGAGCGTGATCCACTCGCCCTCGGCGACGGCATCGCCGTTGAGCACTTCGTACTTGGCGAGCGGTGTCACGACGATGCTGTCGACCGGCAGGTCGTAGGAGGCGAGCGCATACCAGCCGTCGGTCCCGTTCGAACCGCCCCCGGCCAGGTCCTGATCAACGTTGACGTACTCGCCCTGGACCTTGATGCCTTCGTAGACCCACTGGACCATGGCAGCATAGATGGTGCGATCGAAGTCGCCCAGGTCGATGCTGTTGGCATCGAGCTCCTGCTGGTCGCCCATGCTGTAGGCAGCCCCGATCAGGAGCCCGTCAGCGGGGCCTTCGGTGCCCATGAACGGCTTGCCCCAGACGCGGATCGTGTAATCCTTCGCGTCATTGTCCTCGGCCGTGTTGGTGCCTGTGCCGTTGGTCACGGCGGCCTCGACACCGACCTGGCCTTCGAGGAAGCCGTAGTCGACGAAGACGCCGAGGTCACGAACGTCCAGTTGGCCCGCGATCTGCGACCGCTTGATCGTGTCGAGCATGCTCGATGAGGTGGAGTTCTCGAGCACGATCGGCATCTGCTTCTGGCCGACGAAGATCTTCCCGTCGCCGTAGTTGTACCAGGCACCGACGTCCATCAAGGCGACGCCGCCGGCGAACTCGGGGTTGATCACGAAGCCCCAGTTGTCGCCGAGGTTGCCCGTGATCTTGAGGCGGGCCCGGTTGAGCACGAACTCGGTGTCGGGATCGCGGTCTTCAGCATAGCTCCACCACACTTGGGTGAAGCCGCTGATGTAGACGTCGTAGGCGTCTCTGGCCATCCAGGTGCTTGGCCCTTCCGTTTCGGCTGCGGCGACCTCTTCCTCGGTCACCTTGCCCTGGTTGACGAGGTAGTCAAGCCGGGCATCACGTGCGAACGCGCTGGCGGCGAATACCATCACGAGGCATGCCACCGCGGCAAACATGAACAGGTTCCTCACCGTATTCTCCTTTCGCGAGAAATGCGTGGATTCGTTCCCCTCAGCGGTTTCCCCAGGGAAACCCGTATGCCTTGAACGTGCTTTGCAGTAGGGCTGTCCGTCACCTCCTTTCCTGCAGATTTGGCGCTACGGGAGCACGCTATCCACCCGCGCTTGCATAGCACACTGCGATTGTGGTCTCAGTTACTCTAAAGGCTATGTATGAAGGTCAGCGTGTGTCAATCCCTTTTTTCGGGTTGTGCGGGCTCGCCGCGGCGCAAGCTCAGCACGCTGACCTCGGGCGGGCAGCGGAACCGGAACGGCACGTTGGCCGTGCCGCAGCCCGAGCTGATGTGGAGCAGGGTGTTCCCCTCGCGGAGCACGCCCCGGCAGTAGCGGCGGCCCAGCTTTGACTTGACCTTGAGCGCGCCGAGCAGGGGCAGCAGGATCTGGCCGCCGTGGGTGTCGCCGGCCAGCACCAGCTCGATGCCGCGCTCGTTCGCCAGCCGGACGTAGTCGGGCGTATGGGCCAGGAGCACCCGGAACCCCTCGCTCGGGAGCTGGTCGAGGAGGCGCGCGGCCCGCGTCGGCTCGCGCACGGGATTGGGCCCGTGCACGCCCAGGATGTTGATGTGCCGGCCGCCGCGCTCGATCGTGACCGATTCGTTGAGCAGCACGCGCAGGCCGTGGGGGGCGAACGTTGCTTTCATGCCCGGAGTGTCCTTGTTGCCGAGCACGGCGACCGCGCCGTCGCGCGTGCGGCACGCGCGCACGATGCGGCCCATCCACCCGGCGATCGGGCGGTCGCTCGAGTAGGTGTGGCGCTTGTAGTCGCCGGTGAACGCGGCGAGATCGGCCGGCAGCGTCGGGAGCACGCTGAGCAACTGGCGGGGGATCGTGCCGAAGCGCATCAGGTGCAGGTCCGAGATGTGCAGGAGCCGGTAGCCGTCGAACGGCTCGGGCAGCGTGGGCAGCGTCAGCGTGCGTCGGCGGACCGTGAGCGCCCGGGCCTCGAAGAACATGTAGGCGCCGAGCGCGCAGGCGAACGGGAGCATCGTCACCTCCCAAACGCGCGCAGGCGCCTTATGTGGTTCGGCCGCAGCATCTCTTGTACTTCTTGCCGCTGCCGCAGGGGCAGGGGTCGTTGCGGCCGACCTTGGGCTGGGCGCGCCGGATGGTCTGCACGGTCGGGGCCTCCCCGCCAGCCGCTTTCGGCCCGGCCGCGTAGTCCATGCCCTCGGGCGGCGGCTCGATGCCGGGCCCGCCGGACACGAAGTGCGTGCGCAGCGCCTCCTCGACGTCGGAGTAGCTCAGCTCGTCGGGCGAGGCCGCGAGCGCCTGGGCCATGTCGGGCGGCACGGCCGTGGTGCGGAACGCGGCGGTGACGATGTCGCCGCGGACATGCTGCATCAGCTCGCTGAACGCGGCGAAGCCCTCCTTCTTGTACTCGATGAGCGGGTCAAGCTGGGCGTACGCGCGCTGGCCGACGGCCGCGCGCAGGTCGTCCATTGTGTAGAGGTGGTCTTTCCAGAGGTTGTCGATCGAGGTGACCATCACGAACCGGAGCAGCTCGTTGAAGCGCTCGTCGCCCTCGAGCCGCTCCTTGAGTGTGACGCTCTCGTTGATCCGCGCGATGAGCGCCTCGCGGATGGAGGCGCGCGGCGCCTGGCCGTCGACGAGCGGCGCGAGCGTGATGCGCGCCCGGGCCGTGTGCCGCAGCCACTGCTCGAGCCCGCCGAGGCTCCACGCCTCGGGCGGTACGCCCTCGGCGCAGAACTCGTCGAGCTTGTCGTCGACGACCTCCTCGATCAGGTGGGCGAGCATCGGCCGCAGGTCGGCCTCGTGCAGCACGCGGTTGCGGTACTCGTAGATGACCTCGCGCTGGCGGTTCATCACGTCGTCGTACTCGAGCGTGCGCTTGCGGATCGAGAAGTTGTTCATCTCGACGCGCTTCTGCGCGGTCTCGATCGACTTGTTGAGCCACGGGTGACTCATCTCCTCGCCTTCCTTGAGCCCGAGGCGGGTCATGATCGTGGCGATCCGCTCGCTGCGGAAGTGGCGCATCAGGTCGTCCTCGAGCGAGACGTAGAACCGCGACGCGCCGGGGTCGCCCTGGCGCGCGCACCGGCCGCGGAGCTGGCGGTCGATGCGGCGCGCGTCGTGGCGCTCGGTGCCAACCACCAGCAGGCCGAAGTCGCCGCACTCCAGCGTCGCGCCGTCGTCCGGCGTCGCGCCGGGGCGCTCAAGCCGGAAGCGGCGCCACTCGCTCGCGCCCGGGTGCTCGTCGATATAGGCGCGGAGCTCGTCGGGCACGATCCCTGGGCCGAGCTTGATGTCGGTGCCGCGGCCGGCCATGTTCGTGGCGATGGTGACCGCGCCGGGCTGGCCGGCGCGGGCGACGATCTCGGCCTCGCTCGCGTGGTTCTTGGCGTTGAGCACGTTGTGCTGGATGCCGCGGCGGCGCAGGTAGCGGCTCAGCAGTTCGGACACCTCGACGCTGACGGTGCCGATCAGGATCGGCCGCTGGCGCGCGTGCCAGAAGGCGATCTCCTCGACGATCGCGTTGTATTTCTCGCGGCGTGTCTTGTAGATGGCGTCGTTGGCGTCGTCGCGCCGCACCGGTTCGTTCGTCGGAATCACGAGCACGTCGAGCTTGTAGATCTGCTTGAATTCGCCCGCCTCGGTCTCGGCCGTGCCCGTCATGCCGGCCAACTTGTCGTACAGGCGGAAGTAGTTCTGGATCGTGATCGTGGCGAAGGTCTGCGTCTCGCGCTCGATCGTGACGCCTTCCTTGGCCTCGATCGCCTGGTGCAGTCCCTCGCTGTAGCGGCGGCCGGGCAGGAGGCGCCCGGTGAACTCGTCGACGATCATGACGCGGTTGTCCTGGACGACGTACTCGACGTCCTTCTCGTAGAGCGAGTAGGCGCGCAGCAGTTGGCTGATGCTGTGGAGCGCCTCGGTCTTGGTCGTGTGCTCCTCGTCGAGCCGCCGCTCGATGGCCGTGGCCACCGCGTCCATCTCGTCGCGCGGCATGGCGGCCGCGAGCGTCTCGGCGTCGTCGGCGTGGATGGTCGGCGGCTTCTCGTCTTCTTTCGGCCAGAGCGTGCGGCGGCCCTTCGTGCTCAGGTGGACGGTGTCGCTGTCGCGGTCGATGATGTAGTAGAGCTGCTCGTCGAGGCGTTCGCGGGCGGCGCGGCCGTCGCGATCGAGCAGCGTCTTGATCCGCTGCTCGAGGGCGCGCCGGAGCTGTTTGTCGTCGCGGAGCGCGCGCAGCCGGCGGTGACTGGGCGCGCCGCGGGCGATCTGGAAGAGGGCGTCAGTCGCGGCCTGCTCGTCGCCGCGCGCCCAGGCCTCTTCGGCCTGCGCGGCGAGCGTCGAGCAGAGGGTGACCTGCATGCGCACGAGCTCGTCGATGAGCGCGCGCTGGATGATGCCCGGCAGAACGAACTGCTCGGGGTCCGACGGTGAGAGCTCGGCGCGACCCATGTCGGTCAGCTCGACCGAGTGGCCGCGCTCGTCGATGAGGAAGTAGAGCGCCTCTTTGATCTGCTCGTGTTCCTGCTTGCGGGCGTCGCCGAGCAGTTGCGTCGAGATGCGGTCGAGGGCGCGGCGCACCTCACCGTCCTCGATCATCTTGAGCAGTTGCTTGTGCTTCGGCGCGCCTTTGGAGGCCTGGTAGAGCTTGACGGCGGCGGTCTCCTCGTCGCCGGCTTCCCACGCATCGCGTGCTTCCTTGACGAGCCGGTTGCACAGCATCATCTGGCGGCGCACGAGCGCGTCGACGCCCGGCTTGTAGCGATCGAACTGGTGGGTCGAGCGCGACACGGGCGCCGTGATGATGAGCGGCGTGCGCGCCTCGTCGATCAGGATGCTGTCGACCTCGTCGATGATTGCAAAGAAGTGGCCGCGCTGCACCTGCTCCTCGGGGCTCGTCGCCATGCCGTTGTCGCGCAGGTAGTCGAAGCCGAACTCGCTGTTGGTCCCGTAGGTGATGTCGGCCCGGTAGGCGGCGATCTTCTCGGCGCGCAGCATCCGGTTCTGCAGACACCCGACGCTGACGCCGAGGAACTCGTAGACGGGCCCCATCCACTCGCTGTCGCGCTGGACGAGGAAGTCGTTCGTGCTCACGAGCTGGCAGTTCTTGCCCGTGAGCGCGTTGAGGTACAGGGGCATGGTGGCCACGAGCGTCTTGCCCTCGCCGGTGGCCATCTCGGCGATTGTGCCGCGGTGGATGGCGATCGCGCCGACGAGCTGCACGTCGTACGGGATCATGGCCCAGACCGTCTCGTGGCCGGTGACGGTGTAGGTGTGCCCACGCTCGGTCAGACGGCGGCAGACGTTCTTGACGGCGGCGTACGCCTCGGGCAGCAGTGCGTCGAGCGCGTCCTGCTCGGTGCGCCGCAGCCGTGCCTTCCAGCGGCTGCGCACCTCGGCCTTGCGCTCAGGGTCGTCGCCGGCCGCGTCGAGCTCGCGCTCGAACTCGGCGTGCACGGGGTCGTAGGCTTCGTGGAAGCGGCGTGTGAACTCGTCGGTTTTCGCGCGGAGCTGCTCATCAGACAGGCCCTGGTAGTCGCGCTCGATCTCGTTGATCTGCGCAACGAGCGGCCGGAGCCGGCGCAGCACGCGCTGGTTCTTGGTGCCGACGATCTTCTTGAGTACCCAAGAAAGCACAGCAGTCCAGGTGTGTGTGGTCCATGTTCTCGGACCTCATGGTAGGGACGCGAGCGCGCGGCGGCAAGGCGAAACTAGCGTCGAGGCGCGTGCGCGCCGCGCAAGGCCGCGTCGGCGGCGTCGGCCACATCGCTCACGCGCCGAGGCGCCGGCAGGAGCACGACGGGGACGCCCTCATCGAGGCTCGCCTCGATCTGGCCGCGCAGCGCCCGGGCCCGCGGCAGGCTGGGGGCGGAGAAGTCGAGCACAATGAGATCGGCCATCTGGGCCGCTTCATCGAACGGGTTCGTCGTGCGCGCCGTCGTGTGGCCGAGGTCGAGCATGATGAGCTCGACGAGGCTGATGGGCGGTGCTTCCTCCTCGACGATGAGCACCCGCCGGGTGGGTGGCTCGGCCGCGGCGGGCTCGTCGCTCAGCGGGCCGCCCTTGGGCGGGATACTCAGGCCCAGAAAGATCCGAGCGTTGTGGATCTCCGGCGCGAGCTTGCCCAGGAGGCGGATGAGGGATGATTCGTCGATGCCGACGGCGGCCCAGACGCGGTCGTCAAGCGGCTCGAGCAGCGTGTTCCCGCTCGCGCCGATCTGCTTGACCTTCGAGAGCACGTTGGCCAGGTAGACAATATCGGTGAGCTTGTTCTCCTTGCTCAGCGCGTGGTGGCCGCCGATGGCGGCGCCCAGCGTGCTCGGCAGGTGCCAGTGCTCGGCCAGCGCCGCGCCGATGGCGGCGTGGTCGATCTTGAAGAAGAAACGCTCGGCCTGCGGCAGCGGGATCATGTCCTCGCGCGCGACCCGGATCGCGCTGTCGAGATCGCGCCGGAAATGCTCGTGCATCACGAGCTTGCCCAGGTCGTGGAGCAGGCCGGCGACGAACGCCTCCTCGGCCGGCACGTAGTGGACGCGCTCGGCAATGAGCCGGGCGCAGGTGGCGCAGCACAGCGAGTGCTCCCAGAACGCGTCGCTGTCGAGCTCGCCCTCCTTGTTGCCGCGCCCGAACATGTCGATCACGCCGAGACCGAGGGCGAGGTTCTTGATCGCGACGAAGCCGAGCAGCGCGATGGCGTGCGAGACCTTGACCACCTCGCAGCGCAGCGCGTAGAAGGACGAGTTGACCACCTTGAGCACGCGCGCGGTCAACGCCTGGTCCTTCGAGATGACCTCGGAGAGCTCCGTCGCGGTTGACGTTGGCGACTCGATCAGTTTGAGCAGCCTGTGGATGATCGTCGGCAGAGTCGGCAGCGTGCGGATCCGCGACAAGATAAGCTCGACCTTGTCGCCCGCCATGGTGCGTCGCTCCTACCCGGTCTCAACCCGCTGCGGCGGGAAGTACTTCATCACCAGTTCGTCCATCGTCTCGGGCAGCTCCCGTTCGTCGATCACGTAGACGTCGTCGGCGCCGCGCTTGAGCTCGGGCCCTCTCGTGATGCCCGGATACTGCGCCTCGATCTCGGCGAGTGCATCACCTTGGGCCTGGACGGTTCGCACCAGCTCGCGGTTCTCGGCCCACAGGTCGTGCTGCATGAGCGCGTGCCGGATGGTGATCTTGAGGTCGTCGTCGTCCCACGGCTTGGTGATGAAGCGGAACACCTCGCCCTCGTTGATCGCGCGGACCGTCGCGGCCATGTCGGCCTTGCCGGTCAGGATGATGCGGATCGTCTCCGGGCTGATCTTCTTGGCGAGCGTGAGCAGCTCGATGCCGTTCATCTCGGGCATGTCGTAGTCGCTGATGATGAGCGAGACCGGGCTTTGCTTGACCGTGTCGATCACGGTGCTCGGCTGTGTCGTGGTGCTCAGCGAGTAGTTCTCGCCGCGCAGCACGCGCGTGAGCGCCTTGAGGACGTGGTCTTCGTCGTCGACGATGACAACGTTATGCTCCATCATGGTGCGCGGTCCTCCTGTCTGCTCTCGATCTGGTTACGGTTGTGTTGGCATCTGGTCGGCCGTGGCGGCCGCGCGCTCGTAGTGCGCGAGCGCCTCGTGAACGGCCGTGGAGATCTCGCCGTCGTTCCACGGCTTTGCGATGGTCTTGAACACCGCGCCCGGCGGCAGCGTGGGCGTCGGAACACCGGAGTCGGGGTAGCCGGTCAGCCGGATGCAGACGACGCGTTCGTCGAGCGCCTTGACCCGGGCGATCAGGTGGTCGCCGTCGAGTTCGGGCATTCGCTGGTCGGTTATGAGCACGGCGACCGGCTCGTGGCGCAGGCAACTGAGCGCCTCGTAGGGGTCCGTGGTCGCGACCGTGCGGAACGGCTCGTGCTTGAGCAGGCGCCGGAGCGAGCGCAGGATGTTGGGCTCGTCGTCAACGATCAGGACGATCGCTGGCTGCCTGGTTTCCATCAGCATCTTCCTTGTGCTTTGGTGCGTCGTGGGCGGCGGGGAGCTCGAGCGTGAACGTCGTGCCTTTGCCCGGTGTGCTCTCGACCGAGATGGTGCCTCCGTGCTGCTGGACGATCTCGAGCGCGATGCTCAGGCCGAGGCCGGTGCCATGGCCACGTTCCTTCGTGGTGAAGAACGGGTCGAAGATGCACGGGAGCACCTCCGGCGCGATGCCCGAGCCGGTGTCGCGCACCGTGGCGACGATTCTGTCGTCGATCACGGCTGTGGTGATCGTGATCGTGCCCTTGTGCTCGATGGCGTTCGCGGCGTTCACCAGCATGTTGATGAACACCTGGCTGAGCTGTCCGGGATGGCCCGTGATCGGCGGCAGCTCGCCGAGGTTGGTCTCGACCTGGGCCTTGTACTTGAGCTCGTTGCGCGCCAGGTTGAGCGCGTCCTCGATCACCGTGTTGAGGTCGACCTGCTGGGGCGTCTCGTCGTCGGCGTGGCTGAAGTTCTTCAGGTCGCGCAGGATCTTGACGACCCGCTCGATGCCGTCGCGGTTCTCGCTCACCAGGCTCTGCATGTCCTCGAGGACGTAGCCGACGTCGAGCCGGTCCTCGAGCGCTTCGATCTTCTTGATCATCTCGGTGCACGCCTCGCCGGCGGCCGCGACGTCCCTGAGCTTGTGGTACTCGCCGACGAGCTCGGCCAGATCTTTCACGTAACGCCGCAGCGTGCGCGTGTTGCTGGCGACGAAGCCGATCGGGTTGTTGATCTCGTGGGCGATGCCGGCGGCGAGCTCACCGATGCCGGCGAGCTTCGACGACATGAGCAGCTTCTCCTCGAGCTGGGTGCGCTCGGTGATGTCGTTGACGACGATGACCGTGGCCCGGAGCATACCGGCGGCGAGCACGGGGTAGCTCTGCATGTCGAGGATGAGCCCCTCGTCGTTGGTGAACGAGGCGAGCCGGCACACCTTGCCGGTCTGCTTCACCCTCGTGACGAGGCGCGCGATCCGCTCGCTCATCTCGTCGGGGAAGAGTTGTCCGAAGTGCTCGGCGAAGAACTCGACGCTGCGCCCGGGGCGGATCTGGAGGTACCGCTTGGCTTGGTGGTTGATGAGGATCACGCCGTCGTCATCGCCGTTGAGCACGAGCAGACCGAAATTGGCGTCCTTGAGGATGCTGTGGAAGCGCTCCTGCTCGAGCTGGAGCACCGAGCTCTGGAACTCGAGGTCCTGGGTGCGCTCCTCGACGAGCACCTGGAGCTTCTCGCGCTCCTCGCGCTGCTCGCGATGGCGGCGGGTCTCGGCCGCCGCGTCGTCGACCTCGCGGACAAACTCCATCAGGTTGAACGGCTTGAGCACGTAGTCGAACGCGCCGCTCTTGACCGCATCGCGCGCGCTCGCCAGATCGGCGTAGCCCGTCACGAGGATCACCGAGGTGTCTTCGTCGACCTCGCGGATGCCGCGAAGCAGGTCGGTGCCGTCCATGCCCGGCATCTTGATATCGCTCACGACGACGTCGTAGGCGTCGCGCCGATACTTGGCGAGCGCCTGCTCGCCGGCGTCGGCCGTCTCCGTGTGATAGCCGTGCCGCGAGAGCACGTCGCTGAGCATGGCGTTGACGGCCCCGTCGTCGTCAACCACGAGTACCTTGCCACGATACACGGGTCAGCTCCTTCCGGTTGTGGCCTCGTGCGCGGCGGGCCACAGGTGAAAGTCGTCGAGCAGCTCGCCGACGGCGTGCCGGAGCTGCGACAGCCGGATCGGCTTGATCAGGTAGCCGTCGGCACCGGAGGCCAGGATGCGCTCGATCGTCTGCTCCGAGCCGTCGCCCGTGATCACGAGCACGGGCGTGCCGGCGGTCGCCGGGTCGGTCTTGATGTGTGCGCACACCGTGAACCCGTCGAGCCGGGGCATCATCAGGTCGAGCACGACCAGGTGCGGTCGAAACGTGGTGAGCCGCAGGCCCGCCTCGACGCCGTCGAGCGCGGTTTTGACCGTACACGCCGCGAGCGTGTTGAACATGTCGGTGAGCGTTCGGAGCACCTCCGGGTCGTCGTCGACGACCAGGACCCGGTGCTTATTGTCCTCTATGAAATCGACCGGGATCGGCTCCCCACGCCCTTCGAGGAAGGCGATGAAATCGTCCTGCCGAATCGCGGGGGCCTCGCCCTCCGTGACAATGGCCGGTAGCTTGGCGGTGCGAATCCAGTTCGCAACCGTTTTCGGGCGCACGCCGCAATACGACGCGACTTGCTCGATGCTGAGTCGTAGTCCCATGCCGTCTGTGTCTCGTCTTGCTGTGCAGAGTCGGTGCCGGCGGCGGAAGGCGCACGCCACCCCGCCAGAGACCTGGCACACGGTACTCGTGGAAGTTATCGGTGAATCAGGGGTCCTCTATGAGCCGTTTCTACCTGGTGAAGCGTGGTGGCCGGCGGGGGCCGTAAGTGGGCGGCGTGTCGGCGCTTGAACCCCAGACCCGCCCGCGCGTAGGATGGGGCCGAGCCGAGTCGGCTCCGCGGCGTTCCTGCGCCGGCGGTAGGCCGGGTCGTGCCGGCCCGGGAGATGCGGCGTCGTCAGAGAAGCGGCCCAGTCGCGTGCGGGTGGCGATGACAAGAGCGTTTACACGAGAGACATGCCTGGACGCGCTCCAGTTGGGCGCGGACTGGCTCGAGGGCGTCGCCCAGGAACGGCGCCCCAACATGCCCGCCTACGGCTGCTTGCGCACCGACTACACGCTGCGCGAGCGGCGCTGGCGAATGGCCGGCCCCTTGTGGCACACCGGCCAGGCAGGCCGTGCGCTGCTGGCCGCCTACAGGGCCACCGAGAACCCGCGCTACCTCAAGGGCGCCGAGCGCGCGGCCACCTACCTGAGCAACCAGCAGGTGCTCGACCCGTCGAACCCGGTCCTGCACGGCCTCATCAACGCGCCCGAGCGACGGCCGGGCCGGGTCTCGGTGTCGGCCGTGCTCCAGTCGATCCGCCTGTTCACCGACATGGCGGACCTGACGGGCGAGCGGCATTGGGACGAGCGGTTCCTGATGGCGATGCAGTGGGTGCTCCGCAGCGCCTACCTGCTCCAGGGCAAGGTGATGGAGTCGGTCTCGCCCGAGACCGGCCCGGCCGACACCGACGGCGTCTGGGGCCCGAACACGCCGTGCGCGCGCCCGCTCATCGACGAGGCGTGCTTCCACGAGGCGTTCGTCCGAAGCGGCGAGGCGAGCTTCGAGCGCGCCTTCCGCACGATGGCCGATCGACTGCTCGACGACGAAGGCCCGCCCGGGCACTGGGCCGTCTACCCGCCGTCGGACCGCCGGACCGGGCTGCTGGTGTCGCGGCAGGCCTTTTGGTGGGGACGCCCGCTGCTGGTGGCCGGCGATGCGTTCGGCGAGGAGCGCTACTTCGGCGCGGCGACCCGCACGGGGCAGTGGTTCATGGAGTACCAGAACCTCGACGGCGGCTTCTACGCCCAGAGCTGGGCGAGCGGCTACCACGCCTCGTTCGACCTCTCGTCGTCGGCTGCGGCCTGTGCCGCGCTGGTCTGGTTCGACCTCTACGATCACTCGCACGATGAGACGTACCTCGAGGCCGCGCGCGACAGCCTCCGCTTCCTGCTGCGCATGCAGTTCTCCAGCGAGGTCGAGGACGGGAACGTGCGCGGCGCGTTCGTCGAGTCGCTCGACATGCCGGCCGCCGCCGGCGCGGGGGCCGACGCCGAGACGGCCGAGGAAGGCGCCGGCAGTCCGTTCTTCGACGGGACCGACGTGTTGTCCGTCTACGTGGCCGATATCGCCACGACGTTCGCCGTGCAGGCGCTCGCCAGGGCGATCGAGACTCCGGCCATCTTCGGGATCGAGGCGTGATGCGTGCGCGGCCGTCGCGTTTTGAATGGCCGCGCGTTCGCAGCGTCCAACCCGGCGGGGACGCGGTGAACTGAACGGAGCGCACAGGTGGCGAAGCTCAAGGCACAGAAGCGGCGGCGCATCCGGCTCCGGAGGCTCGCTGTTGTGCTGCTCGTGATCGTGGCGCTTCTCGCCACCGCGATCGGCATCGTCACGTTCCAGATCCGCCCCATCTTGCTGAGCGCGCTGCGCACCCAGTTGCCCAACTGCGAGGTGAGCATCGGACGCGCCGTGCTCAACCCGCTCAAGCGGCTGAGCCTCTACGATGTGCGGATCGTCGACCGGTCAAACCCCGACGCGAGCTCGACGATCGAGATCGAGCACCTGGTGGCCGACTACACGTTCCGCGCGGGCCTGAAGCTCGACATCGACGTCGAGGTGCCCGCCTCGCGCGTCGTCCTGCGCGACGTGACCGGCGATTCCCCGCCTTTCCCCGACCTGTTCGCCCGCAAGCCTGAGCGCAAGCCGAGCCGCTTCCGCTTGCGGCGCGCCCGCGTGCGCGAGTGCCACGTGACGATCGACGACGCGGGCTTCGGCCTCGACGCCGTGCTCGATGTGCAGGCCAGCGGCCTTGGCGCGCCCGCCGCGCAGCCGCCGGCCGACATCTCGCTCCAGGTGCGTGACCTCGTCTTTGGCAGCGGGCCGGCGAGCTCGGTGCGGATCGGTCGGCTCGAGGGCACGTTCGGCTACGATGCCGCGCGGCCCGAGGCGCTCGAGCGCGTCCTGCTCCACCGGGTTCGAGCGCGCGACTGCCGGGTCAACATCCGCTACCCGAGCTTCATCCTGAGCGGGCAGGGCACCCTGGCGCTGGCCAACGAGTCCGGCGAGCTGTGCGGGCATCCGACCAAGCTCGCCGCTGTGTTCGACGACTTCCTCCTGGAGGCCGGCGGCCTGCGCACGGTCAAGGGGACAACGGCAGCGATCCGTGCGGACGTGTACGCCCTCCCGGGCGGGCCGGCGGCGACGATCAAGGGCACACTCGACCTGCCCGGCCTCGAGGCCTCGCTTGACGGCGGGCTCGACCGCACGGGCCTGAGCGTCGAGGCGGTGTTCACCGACCAGCCCGCCGAGAGGCTCGTCAACCTCTTCGAGCGGGAGGGGGAGTACAAGATCCCCTTTATCCACGATTTCTACGAGCTCGAGGGCACCATCGACCACTTCGAGCTCGTCCTGTCGCATACGCCTGAGCGGGGGCTGGGGCTTGTGGGCGGGATCAGCGCGCGCGACCTCGACGGCAAGTCGTCCTCGTTGGGCCTGGAGGTCGAGGGCATCGCCGTCGACATGCCGTTCTCGCTGCTGCCGGCCGAGGGAACCGGGCCGTTGCAGCTCGTCGTCGGCGACCCGAGCGCGCCGCCCGGACCGGGCCGGGTCGTGGGTAAGCGGGTCAAATGGACTTCGTACCCGGTCACCGACGCGACGGGCACTTTGTCGATGCAGGACAACCACTGGTACCTGACCGACATCCTTGGCGTGCTCTTCGAGGGGCGGGGCACGGGCAGCATCGAGGCGCTCGCCGACGGCAGGATCGAGCTCGACCTGGTCTTCGACGAAGTCAACCTCGATCCGCTGTTCGACGCCGTTTCCAAGCGCAACGACGACGAAGTGACCGGCCACGCCGACGGCACGCTCGAGGTGACTGTGGCGGGCGGGACCGTGACGCGCCTCAAGGGCGTGCTTCGCACGCGGGCGCCGGGCGGCATCATCAGGTTCAAGGAGAAGGAGAAGAGCTTCAACGCGCTGCCGGGCGGTGATCAGGTGCTCAACACGCTCAAGCAGCAGATGTCGCCGCGCACGTTCGATCACTTTCTCGAGAAGTTCAAGAACTACCAGTACGAGAGCATCACGATCGACGCCCGCAAGTCGGGCAACGACTACGTGCTGGACGTCAAGGTACGGGACGCCGACAAGAAGAATCCGCTTCCCGTCGATCTGACGATCCGGTACTCTCTAGAACATGTCTACCATGATGGCCCGCCATCAGAAGAGGAGGGCGCGCGGGAATGAAAGCACGGTTTGTAATTCCCTTGCTTATGCTTGTCGGCCTGGCGGTGCTCGGCGTCACGTGCCGGCACGAGGTGGTGACGCCCGAGCCGATCAAGATTGAGGTGACGATCCGCCAGGAGATCCACCACTACACGCACCAGGTCAACGAGGCCGTCGCGGGCAACGTCCCCGTTGACGACGTCGTTGACAGCATCCTTGCCGAGCCGGCGGCCGAGGGCGGCGGCAGCTCGCTTCTGCGGGGTATCGAGTCGTTGTTTATCGGCACCGCCTACGCGGCCGACGATGCAACGCGCGCGCGGCTTACGGCGGCGATCAACGGGCGGCGCGGCCGCCATGCCACGGTGCAGCAGTACCTCAAGGACGGCAGCGCGGGCGAGAACCACCGGGCGCTGTTGAGCTTCCGCGAGACGGCCAAGACGAAGGCCGACGCGAACTACGCGAACGCCGTCCGCAGCACGATCACCGCCGAGAACGCCGACCGCGAGACGATCATCGCAATCATCGCCGCGCACAAAGGCGTTGCCGTCGAGATCGTGCGCGAGGAGCAGTTCACGGCGAACGTGAATGCCGCGCCCGCCGGCGCCTGGGTCGAGGTCAAGCAGGGCGGCGGCTGGGTCTGGTCACAGAAGTGAGAGCAGCCGCTCGACGTCGTCGCGCGTGTGGCCGGCCATGAGGCTCACGCGCAGGCGGCTCGTGCCTTTGGGCACCGTTGGCGGGCGGATCGCCGGCACGAAGATCTCGTTGGCGTAGAGCTCGCGCGCCTTGTCCATCGCGCGCGCCGGGTCCCCGAGGATGATCGGCACGATGGGCGCCGGCGTGTGGTCCGCCGCGTAGCCCTTCTCGCGCAGGCCTGCCTTGAAGACCGCCACGGTGTCGCGCAGTACGCGGCGGCGTTCGGGCTCGTCCTCGACGATGTCGATCGCCGCGATCGCCGCGGCGCACATCGCCGCCGGCAGCGCGGTCGTGTAGATGAAGCTGCGCGCCGTGTTGCGCAGGTAGTCGATGAGCCGCCGCTCGCCCGCCACGAACCCGCCGAGGCAGCCGAGCGCCTTGCTCAGCGTGCCCATCACGACGTCGATCTCGCCCTCGCAGCCGCCGTGTTCGAGCGCGCCGCGCCCGTGCTCGCCGAGCACGCCGGTCGCGTGCGCGTCGTCGGCCATCACCATCGCGTTATAGCGCTTGGCGAGCAGGGCGATCTCGTGCAGCGGCGCGATGTCGCCGTCCATGCTGAACAGCGTGTCGGTCACCACGAGTCGGCGCCGGAACGTGCGCGCCCGCGTGAGCGCCTGCTCGAGCGAGCCGAGATCGCAGTGCGAGTAGACGAGCAGCTTCGCGCGCGACAACCGCGCCCCGTCGATGATCGAGGCGTGATTGAGCCGGTCCATGATGACCGCGTCGCCCTCGCCGACGAGCGCGGCGATCGTGCCGACGTTGGCCATGTAGCCCGTCGGGAACACGATGGCCGCGTCGGTGCTCTTGAGCTGCGCGACGCGGCGCTCGAGCTCGCGGTGGATGCGCTGGTTGCCGCTCACCAGGCGCGAGGCGCCGGCGCCGACGCCGTACTCGTCGAGCGCGCCCTTCGCGGCCGCTGCAAGCCGCGGATCGTTTGCGAGCCCGAGGTAGTTGTTCGAGCTGAAGCACAGGAACGGCGTGCCGTAGAGCGT
>CAYUZG010000014.1:0-21933 GCA_964449605.1 uncultured Verrucomicrobiota bacterium
ACGGGGTGTGGTGGCGGGTCTGCACGTCGGCGATATCGGCCTCGGCGCCGATGAACTCGAAGTCGCGCGGCACGTAGATGGTGGCGACGTACTCGTCGTGCTCGACGACGCGCGACCGGCCGGTGAGCTCGCACGAGGCCGCTTTCCACTCGACGCGCTCAAGATCGACGCCGCCCTGCGTGACGTGCCGGTTCGTGCTGATCAGCTGCGGTACGCCGGTGGCCGGATGGACGGCGAGCACGACGCAATCGGCGAGCCGCACGAGCACCTTGAGCCGGTCGCCGTGCAGGCCCAGGAAGCGGTCGTCCCAGAAGTCGTAGACGAGGTACCCGTGCGCCGGCTCGATGCCGAGCTGGTCGAACCGGAGCATCACGTTG
Source organism: uncultured Verrucomicrobiota bacterium (assembly GCA_964449605.1). Taxonomy (GTDB): domain Bacteria; phylum Auribacterota; class JABMQX01; order JAFGEW01; family JAFGEW01; genus CAYUZG01. The sequence goes on from CAYUZG010000014.1 coordinate 378, forward strand.
CGGAACCGGGCCGAGGCGCGCATCGGCCGCAGCGGCTCGAGCAGCTCGAACTGCGGGCCGCCGAGCGCGTTTCCGCGCATGATGGCCTCAAGCCGCTTGTTTTCCTCGCGGATCAGGCGGTTGCTCGACGCGATCTGCTCGAGCTCGGTGCGTGGTCGGCGCCGACGGACGGGAAGTCCGCGTTCGGCGTCGTCGTTGGCGCGGAGCCGGTGCACGTTCTGTTCGACCTCGCGGTCACGCGTCGTCTTGATCTCGCGCGGCGTGGTGTCCCAGTTGAACAGGCCGACGACGTGCCAGCCGGTGCCGGCAGCCTCGACGGGGAGGTCCCATATCTGCGGCAGCTCGTGCTCGAACAAGTCGACGGGCCGCGCCGAGACGCCGTAGCCGGGCATGACGCGCTTGAGCACGTCGAGCCGCTCAGCCGGCAGCGCGTACATCCGGTCGCCGGCCGTGATCATCCCGCCGGTGAGCGCGCAGAACGAGGCCCACGCGCGCGCCTGGCCGAGCGTGAGCGGCGGCCGGACGACGGCGGCGCCGGCATCGTTGCTCCACCAGGTGCCGTGCAGCGCGTAGCGCGCGGCGATCCCCTTGATGCCGTGCTCCTTGATCGTGCGCCAGCTCTTGGGCGTGACGTCTTGCCCCGTGCGATTGCTCTCGACGAGACCGAGCCCGGCGCCGAGCGTGAGGTTGCTCCCGTGCAGGCGGCAGGCGTCGCCGGCGCCCTCGCGGATGGCCGCCAGCGTGCGGCGCAACGCCTCGAGCGCCGTGATCGTCTCGTCGTCGGGCAGGAACGAGTCCTCGCGCCGGAAGGCGTCGTCGTGCAGGCAGTCGAGCGTGAGCGCCCCGAGGCCGGCCTTCGTGACGAGCCGGCCCACCTCGTTGCGAAGCGTCGTGTGCGTGAACGAGCTCGACGGGTCGAGCCGCAAGCCGTCAACCTCGAGCGGCCTGATCCAGACTCCCGGCCGGAAGCCGTGCTCGCGAATCTGCTCGGCCAGCCACGCGAGCCCGTGCGGGAAGTGCTCGCCCGCCTTCCATGGCCCGCCGCTGACGTGGCCGCGCTGCTGCCAGCCGGCGTCGACGAGGATCGTCTCGAGCCCGTACGGCTTCAGCGCGCGCGCCAGGAACTCGGTGTTCCGGAGCACCTCGGCCTCGGTGACGTTGCCGTGGTAATAGGGCCAGGACGACCAGCCGCACGCGACGGCGCGCTCCGAGCGCGTCGCGTGGCGCCGCGACTTCTTCCGTGGCGTCTCGGCGGCCTCCCGGGCCGACGTGGCGGCGCACTCGGCGTACTGCTCGAACGCGGCGTGGCCGTTGCGGGCGAAGACGAGCAGGATGCGCTCGGGCGCGAACGAGTGCCCGGGCTGGAGTGAAATGCCGGTCGTCTGGGTGCACCCGACAGGCGTCGCCTGGCGCGCATGCAGGCGGTAGGTGGGCGGCTCGTCGTCGGCGAGCTCGACGTGGAAGCTGGCGAACGACTTCGCCGGGCCCAGCGCGCCGCACGCAAGCGCCACATCGGCCGGCGGATCGACGAGAATAAACGAGACGGGGCTCTCGCACGCAAAACCCGGCGCGATCCGGCGCACGCCGAGCTCGTCGGATGCTTGCTCCCACGCGTTCGGCAGCAGGCGCGAGCTCTCGACCGCGCGCCCAAGCCGGAGGCCGCCGTCGGCGGTCGTCGCGAGCGGCCGGATCTCGTGCAGCTCAAGTTCCTCGTCGCCGCTGTTCTCGACCGCCGCGCCGATGGCGACCGCGTCGATCGAGTCGTAGATGCAGAAGGTCAGCAGCCAGCGCACGCCGTCGTGCGGTTCGGCCGGCGTAATCAGGATCTCCTTGCCTCGGCCGACCGGATCATTGCAGTCGGCGACCCGCCATTGGTGGGGCAGGCAGGCGGTGGTCTGGATGGTCCGGCCGTCGGCCGTGAAGCTCGCCTCGGCCGCGTCGATCGAGCAGGCCTCCCCGCACGCGATCGAGTAGCGGCCCGTGCGCAGATCGTACTCGAGGCGTAGCGCGCCGCGCCGCAGACACACGCGCGCATCATCGCCTTCGCAAACGATCGCCTCGCGGGGCACGACCTCCTCCTTCCCCTGGGAACCGGGACATCCCCCAAGGGCCTCGGGCGGGACCATAGCAGGTCGGGGGCGCGGCTGCAACCGGCGCACGGTCGGGCACTTGACACGTCCGGCGTTGCCCCGTACCGTCCCCGTCGGAACGCGCTGTGGGAGAGGAGAGCCGGCATGCTGGGCACTCTCGACTGGGTCGTCATCGCCTTCTACTTCGCCGTCATCGCCGGGATCGGCATCTGGGCCGGCCGCAAGAACAAGACGACCGAGGACTTCTTCCTCGGTGGCCGGCGGATGCCGTGGACGACGGCGATGCTCTCGCTCCTGGCGACCGAGGCGAGCGCGGTGACGTTCATCGGCGCGCCGGGCGACTCGTTCGGCGGCACCATGTGGTACGCGCAGATGGCGATCGGCTCGCTCGTCGCGCGCATCATCGTTGCCACCCTGTTCCTGTCGGCGTTCTACAAGTTCAGAGTCACGACGGTCTACGAGTTCCTCAAGCACCGCTTCGGCGAGGCGACGCGCGGCACGGGGTCGGCCTTCTTCATCGTCACGCGCCTCTTGGCGAGCGGCGTGCGCCTGTGCGTCATGGCGAAGGTGCTCGACGTGGTTATCCAGGGCATAGACTTCCCGACGGCCCTCGCGCTCGTTGCCACGATCGCCATGGCGTACACGTTCTTCGGCGGGATCCGGGCCGTGATGTGGACGGACGTCGTGCAGTTCGTCATCTTCATCGGCGGCGCGTGGCTCGCCTTCGGCCTATTGCTCAGCAAGATCGACGGCGGCTGGTCGGGCATGATGAAGATCGCCCACGCCGAGGGCAAGGACCGCATCTTCGATTTCTCGTTCAGCTTCACGAGCGGCACAGTGTTCTGGGCGGCCGTGCTCTGCGGCCTGTTCCAGAGCATGGCGGCTTTCGGCACCGACCAGGACATGACGCAGCGGATGCTCACGTGCCGCAAGCCGTCGCTCGCCAAGCGGGGCCTGATCCTCACAGGGCTGATCGACTTCCCGATCGTCTTCACGTTTCTACTCATCGGGCTCGCGTTGCACGCCCTCAATGCGAGCAGTGGGTTCGCCAAAGGGATCGATGACACGGACCGCATCTTCCCCACGTTCATCATCACGTACCTGCCGATCGGCATGAAGGGCCTGTTGCTGGCCGCCGTGTTCGCGGCCGCGATGTCGAGCCTCGACTCGGCGCTCAATGCTCTTTCCTCGAGCGCGGTCGTGGACCTCTACAAAGCGTACGTCAAGCCGAACGCGTCCGACCGCCACTACCTGGCCGTGTCACGGGCATTCGTTGTGCTTTTCGCGATTGCCCTCGTCGTTGTCGCATGGATGTGCAAGGACATTGGCGGTGTCCTGAAACTCGCGTTCAAGAGCGTCTCGTACACGTACGGCGGGCTGCTCGGCGTCTTTCTGCTCGGGCTGCTGACGAAGCGGGGTCGCAACGCGACCAACATCGTCGCAATGGTCTCAAGCGTGGGTGCTGTTATCCTGCTTCGGAACGTCACCAGCGTGGCCTGGCACTGGATGATCATCGTCGGGACGCTCTGGACGTTCGCGTTCGGCGTGATCTTCCCGGGGAAGCGGACGAGCCATGAGCACGCGTGAGACCGAGGCGTTTGCCGGCCGGCGGCTCGTCGTCGGGATCGAGGGCACGACGGCGACCGACGAGACGATCGCGTTCCTGCGCGCGGTTCGCGTCGGCGGCGTGATCCTCTACGCTCGCAACATCGAGTCGGTCGAGCAAACGAAACGCCTGATCGCCGACCTGCGTGCCGCGCTCGACTGGCCGATCCTGGTGATGGTCGATCACGAGGGCGGCCTTGTCGTCCGGTTCAAGCGCGGCGTGACGATCTTCCCCGGCAACTCGGCGCTCGGCGCGGCCGCACAGCCCGTGGACGCCGAAGGCGTCGGCCGCGTGATGGGCGAGGAGCTGCGCGAGATCGGCTTCGACGTGAACCTCGCGCCCGTCCTTGACATCCTTACGCCGGCCTACAACCCGGGGATCACGATCCGCTCGTTTGGCGACGATCCGGCGCGGGTGGCCGAGCTCGGCGCGTGGATGATCCGTGGGATGCAGGCGGCGGGACTCGCCGCGTGCGCTAAGCACGTGCCCGGCAAGGGCGCCGCCACCGTCGACGCGCATCACGAGCTCCCCGTCATCGACCTCAACCGGCCGAACGCCGGAGCGCACCTCAGGCCGTTCCGTCAGGCGGCCAAGGAGGGCGTCGCGTGCATGATGACGTCGCACGTGATCGTGCCGGCGTGGGAGCGCGACGAGACGATCCCGGCGACGTTCTCGCGCACGATCGCCACCGAGCTCGTCCGGACGGACCTCCATCACGAGGGCGTGCTTATCAGCGACGACCTCGACATGGGCGCCGTGTTGAAACACTGGCCGATCGGCGAGACCGCCGTCCGTGCCGTCGAGGCCGGACACGACCTGCTGCTCGTGTGCCACGACCGCGAGCGCATGCTGGCCGCCCACCGTGCGCTCGTCGACGCGTACGACGCCGGCCGCTTCGACGAGCAGGCGGTTGCCGAAAGCGCCGCGCGTATCGACGCGTTGCACCGGCGCTGCGGCGAGCCTGCACCGCAGCGGGTCACCGACAAGCAGGGCGCGCGCATGCTCCAGTTCCTGCTGGCGAAGCGCGCGCTCGAGATCCGCCGCGGCGGGCACGGCTTGCTGCCGATTGGGCCCGGTCAGCAGGTGGCCGTCGTCTGCCCGCGGCTCGACGAGGTCGAGGGCGTTCTTATCGAGGATGAGGGCCGCGAGCTTGGCAAGCTGATCGTTGCGTACTTCGAGCCGAGCGGGATCGCACCGACGCTGCACGAGTACCGGCTCGGCTGTGAAGCGGACGAGGTTCGCGACATCTTTCACGCGGCGAAGGGGGCCGAGGTGATCGTCCTCGTCTGTTTCCACGCGATGGTCTACGCGCGGGAGCGTGAGCTGCTCAAGGCGTTCGAGGCGTTCGAGGACCGGCTGATCATCGTCTTCTTGCGCAACCCGCTCGACGCCGAGCTCGTCGAGACGTCGCCGACCGTCGTGATCACACACGGCTTCCGCACATTCCAGATCGGGGCGGCAATCGAGACGCTCTGCGGCCGGCTCGCGTGAGAAAACGGGGACAGGCACCTATTCCTGAGAGAAACGGGTGCCTGGCCCCGTTTTCTAGAAGATGAGCTTGTTGAGCGGGTACTCGATGATACCCTCGGCGCCCGCCGCCTTGAGCTTGGGGATGAGGTCGCGGATGACCTTCTCGTCGATGACGACCTCGATCGCGACCCAGCCCTCCTGAGTGAGCGAGGAGATGGTCGGGTTGCGCAGCGCCGGGATGAGGCCGCACACCTCGTCGAGCTTCTCGCGCTTGAGGTTCATCTTGACGCCGACCTTCTGTTCGGCGTTCAGCGCGCCGTCGAGCAGCAGAGCGATATTCTCGATCTTCTCGCGTTTCCACGCGTCGTCCCACGCGGTGCGGTTCGCGATGAACCGGGTCGTTGAGCTCATGAGCGTCTCGACGATGCGCAAGTTGTGCGCGCGGAGCGACGAGCCGGTCTCGGTCAGCTCGACGATCGCGTCGACGAGCGCGGGCACCTTCACCTCGGTGGCGCCCCAGGAGAACTCGACGTCGGCCTCTACGCCGTGCCGGGCGAGGTATTTGCGTGTGAGATTGACCACCTCGGTCGCGATCCGCTTGCCCTGGAGGTCCTTGACCGACCGGATCGGCGAATCCTCGGGCGCGGCGAGCACCCAGCGCACCGGCGTGAAGCCGGTCTTGGCGTAAACGAGCTCGGAGACCTCGTGCACGTCTGAGTCGTTCTCCTCGATCCAGTCATGGCCCGTGACGCCCGCGTCGAGCACGCCCTGCTCGACGTAGATGGAGATCTCCTGCGCGCGCAGCAAGATCACCGAGAGCTCCGGGTCGTCGACGGTCGGGAAATACGACCGGGCCGACAGGCTGATGTTGTAGCCGGCCTTCCGGAACAGCTCGAACGTCGATTCCTGGAGGCTCCCTTTCGGCAAGCCAAGCGTCAGCTTCATTGTGCGTTCTCCGTGACGGGTCGCATCGACTCTATGGGGAAAAGACACGGCCATCGGCACAAGGCGCGGCATCCTAGCATGCCGCGCGGTCAGATCAACGGCTTTTCGGCCGGGCTACGCGGGCGGCGTGCGCACAACGGTCTCGGCGGCGTGCGGGAGCCAGGCGATCCGCGCGTCGGGGTGCATGCTGAGCGCTTCGTCGAGAGCGGCCTGGAGGTCGGGCGCCGGTGTGATGCCGATTTGCCGCACGATGGCGTCGGGCAAGTCGCTTTTCATATAGATGCGGCATCGCCGCGCCTTCCGGCGCATGGCGAGCGCGGTGCCGCCGTGCAGCTTGTAGCCGCGTCTGAGCTTGTCGGCCAACGCGTGCTCATCGAGATCGAACCACGCGAGGAACGTGTCCGACGCGACGCCTTCGTCGCACCGGGCCGCCACGAGCAGGGTGCCGCCGTCGCGCAGCAGCTCACACGCGTTGTCGATCGACTTGTGCGCCTGGATCAGGTTGATGTCGCGCGGCCACCCGCCGCATGAGGCGACGACGAGGTCGTAGCGCGCGGTGACGTCGATCATGGCCGTCTCGCGCAGCCGGTCGCACGCGGCGTCGTGCGCGGCGTCCCACCGCCCGGCGACGATGGCCGACGGCGCGCCGCGCTCGTTCAGGAGGCACTGGACCGAGAACGCGGGCGGCCGGAGCTTGACCGCCTCGCGGATGTCACGCGCGCACACGTTCTTGTCGAGATCGCCCGTGAGCCGCTGCGGCTGGGTCAGCATCTGGTCGGCGGCGCGCGCGTGGTTGGCCAGGATCGCGTCGCGGCTCGCGAGCCCGGGGAAGACGAGCTTCGGGCCGCCGCCGAAGCCGGCGAAATAGTGGAAGCCGACCGGGCCGACCGTGATCGCAACGTCGGCCTCGACGTATCGCCGATTGAGCGCGATGCGCGTGCCGGCCGGCGTCATGCCAACCTCGACGAGATCGGCGGCATCGCAGTCGTGATGGACGATGGCGACACGGCGGCACACTTGATCGCCGTAGAGGTTGCGTGTCGCTTCGTCCGATTGCCGAGCGTGCGTCCCGTAGGCGATCAGGAGTGCGATCGCGTCGTCCGTGATCCCGGATCGGTTCAGCTCATCAAGCAGTGGCGGGAGGAGCTCCGGATAAGCGCAGGCGCGGGTCCAATCGGCCACGACGATGGCAACGTGCGCTTGCGGGCCGAGAAGCTCGCCGAGCGGCCGTCCGGCCACCGGCTCGTTGAGCGCACGCACGAGCGCGGCCGCGGGGTCATCGAGCGCGGGTCTCGCCGGCGGCTCGAGCGTCTCGACCGCGCAGCCCGACGGGAGCTCGACGCTCAGCTCGCCCTGTCCATATGGAATAGCAGCCCGCATCCTGACGCTCGCCTCTCGACCGACCATACCACGCCTGAAAGCTCGACGGAAGCGCAGGGCAAAAAGGAGCGCCCCGGGAGGGAGGGCCCGGGGCGCCGGTCGCCGCGAAGGGAAGAGTGGCGCTAGAACACGCGTTCACCGAGGTCAGGAGTCACGTTGTCGCCGTTGGGAGAGGGCTCAGCCTTTGCGTCGTTGGAATCGTTGTCGCTCGTGTCCGTTTCGTCGGGCGGCGGTGCGGCGCGATCGCTCGCGTCGGCGCTCCGCGCCATGGCGTCGGCCGAGATCTGGACCGTGCCGCCCGGGAACTGCGCTTCGAGTCCGACGGTGTTCGAGCAAGCAGTATTAGTCCGTGCAAGGTCGCCCATCACGAGACCGTACGCATCCGACACGCGGTGCAGAGCCTGCGGGTCGACGGGGGCGAGTTCCGGCTCTTCGCGCGGCTGGTCCGGCGGTGCTTCTTCGGGCGTGTGTGCGTACGCCGGCGGCAGTGAGGCCGCGAGTTGCTCTGTAATCGGCGTGTCGACCATCGCTCCGATCTCGTCGATGGGTGATTCGCCGGTCCATTCATTGAATGATCGGTTCGTTGCCCGCGGCGGCGCGGCCGTGCTTCGTTGGCCATTCAGTGAATGAACCTTCCACTTGGGGTATCGGCGCGGCGGCCGCCGGCTTGAGGAAAAATCTGCCGGTTTTCAGAGCCACTCGGCGAGCAGCTCGCGCAGGCGGTGCTCGATGGCCGGGCGCTGGAAGGCGCGCAGGCGCTCGCGCTGCCCGGCCAGGAGGCGCGCGCGGAACTGGGCCTCGGTGAGCACGAGGTCGAGCAGCTCGGCGATCGCCTCGAAGTCCTTGTGCTGCACCAGGATGCCGGCGCCGCCGAGCGTCTCGGCCACCGCCGCCTGCGCGGAGGCGATAATCGGCACGCCGAAGTGCATCGCCTCGACAAGGGGGACGCAGAAGCCCTCGTGCTCGCTCAGACACAGGAAAACTGACGCGGCGCGATAGCACGCGTTGAGCGCGGGCTGCGTAAGGCGGCGGGCGAACACCACGTCGCGCACGTCGAGCTCGCGCACCAGGCCGCGCAGGTAGTTGGCGTAGCGGTCGGCCGCATCGACCGCGCCGACCAGCAGCAGGCGCGACCGGAGCCGGGCCGTCTTCTGGAAGTAGAAGAACGCCTTGATAAGGTCCTCGAACTTCTTGTTCGGGCTGACGCGGCCGACGAACAGGACGTTGGCCGCGTTGTCGCCGTACGCGGCGAGGGTTGCCGGATCGGGCGGCTCGTCGAGCGCGGCAAAGTCGATGACGACCGGCAGCACGCCCGTGCGGCGATAGCCCGCCTCGATCAGGTCCCGCTCGTTGTAGGCGCTGTCGCCGAGCGCGAGCTCCGGCACGGGCGCAAACGCACGCAGCTCCTCGCGACCGCGCGCAAGCGCTCGAGCCGTTCGGGGACTGGTCGCGCCGAAGAACTTCGCGGGCGTGATGTTGTGGTACTTGATGATCTTGTGCGCGCGCAGCCCGGCGAACCATTCGGCCAGCTTCGTGCCGATCGCGAAGTGGAAGATCACGACGGCCTCGGCGCTGTCCTCCGCCTCGAAGTCGCGGTAGTCGCGCGCCAGGCCCCGCATGACGGGCTCGGTGAACGCAGGGTCCGAGTAGATCTCCGAACGGCACCCCCACGACCGCAGGATGCGCTGCAGGCCGAGCACGTCGTTGCTGATCGCGTCGCCGGCGCTGAAGCCGTGCGTGAGCTGGTGGATGCGTGGTGTGGATGACAGATCTGGAGGCGGGCCGTTCATTGGCCGTCGCGCGCCGAGCCTGCCGGCGCGGGGATCACGCCCGGGAATAGGTGCGCGTGCAGGCGCTGCTCGATGGCGGGCCGCTCGAACGCATCAAGGCGCTCGCGCTGGCCGGCAACGATGCGCTCGCGGAACGCGCTGTCGCTGACCAGGAGCGACGTCACTTCGGCGATTTCTTCGTGGCGCTTCTCGTGGACCAGGACGCCGGCGCTACCGAGCGTCTCGGCCACGGCCTCCTGCGCGTAGGCGACGACCGGCACGCCGAAGTGCATTGCCTCGACCAGCGGGATGCAGAACCCTTCGTGCTCACTCATGCACAGGAACACGTCGGCGGCCCGGTAGCAGGCGTTCAGCTCGGCCTGCGTGACGTGGCGGGTGAAGATGACGTCGCGCACGTCGAGCTCGCGCACGAGGCCGTGCAGGTAGTTCGAGTAGCGGTCGAGGGGGTCCATCGCGCCCGCGAGCACGAGCCGCGACCGCAGCCGCGCCGTCTTCTGGAAGTAGTAGAACGCCTCGATGACGTCCTCGATCTTCTTGTTCGGCGTCACGCGCCCGACGAAGAGCACGTTGGCGGCGTTGTCGCTGAGGCGGTCGAGCATCGCGGCGTCGGCCGGCTCGTCGAGCGCGGTGAAGTCGATGGCGATCGGCAGCACGCCCGTGCGCCGGTAGCCGGCTTCGATCAGCTCGCGCTCGCTGTAGGCGCTCGCGGCGAGCGCGAGCTCAGGCACGGAAGCAAACGCGGCGAGCTCCTCGCGTCCTCGCGCGAGCATCTCGGCCGTTCGCGGGTCGGTCGCCGCGAAGAAATGAGCGGGCGTGATGTTGTGGTACTTGATCACCTTGTGCGCGCGCAGCCCGGCAAACCACTTGGTGAGCCGGGTCCCGATCGCGAAATGGAACAGCATCACGGCGTCGGCGTCATCGTCGAACTCGCGGTAGTCGCGCGCGATGCCGCGCATGATGGGCGAGGTGAACGCGGGGTCGGTGAATATCTCGGACCGGCAGCCCCACGAGCGCAGGATGCGCTGGAGCTCGAGCACGTCGTTGCTGATCGCGTCGCCGGCCTTGAATCCCGACGCGAGCTGATGGATAGCCGGCGCATCTGTCCGGGGCGCGTTCATCCGTCGTGAACCACGAAATCCTTTGTTGTCGTCGGGCCGCCGCCTATAATCGGGGGTCGGGTGCTTCTCCCGGCGCGCACTTATAGCACATTGGACGGTCGGCGACACGACATGAACCAGCAGCCGCGCACGCTCTCCCAGTCGGTCGGCGCCAGAGCATGGCGGCGCTTCCGGCGCAGCAAGCTCGCGCTCGTCGGCACGGTGTTGATCGGCCTCCTCATCGTGGTCGCCCTCCTGGCGCCGCTCATCGCCCCGTTCGATCCGATCCACGACGAGGACCTCGAACGGGCCGACAGGGCGCCGAGCACCACCTTCCTGATGGGCACCGACACGCAGGGGCGCGACGTGCTCTCGCGCATCATCTACGGGGCGCAGATCTCGCTCATCGTCGGGGTGGCGGCCACGGCGATCTCGCTCGCGATCGGCCTGACGCTCGGCGCGCTGAGCGGCTACTACGGCGGCTGGGTCGACAACTTGATCATGCGGTTCACCGACATGGTCTTCGCGTTTCCGGCGCCGCTTCTTGTGATCGCGATCGCAGCCGTCTTCGCGCAGCGCTCGATCCTAATTCTGTTCTTGATCCTCGGCCTGATCGGGTGGCCGGGGATCGCGCGCCTCGTGCGCAGCAAGGTGATCGAGGTCAAGGCGACCGAGTACGCCGACGCGGCGCGCGCCCTCGGCGCAAGCAACGTGGGGATTATCGCCCGCCACATCTTGCCGAACTCGCTCGCGCCGATCATGGTCGCGGCGAGCGTGGCGGTCGCGAGCAACATCCTGACCGAGTCGTGGCTCAGCTTCCTCGGTCTCGGCCTGCCGCCCGACGTGCCGAGCTGGGGCAACATGATCAACGCGGGCCGCACGACGATCACGACGCTGCCGTGGCTGTGCCTGTTCCCGGGGCTCGCCATCGTCGTCGCTGTGCTCGGGTTCAACCTGCTCGGCGACGGCCTGCGCGACGCGCTCGACCCGCGACTCAAGGACACGGGCTGACGCGGGGTGGGACCGATGACGAGCGTGCGCACTGCGGTTCTCGCTTCAACGTGTGTAGCACTGGCGCTCTGCTCGTGCTGGAAAGGCAGCACAACGCGCGAACCGGCCGAGCGAGAGACCGAGGCCAAGGCATCTTCCGCGTCGAGCACGGACGTCGTCCCGGGGAGCTACTACAAGGACGGGATGGCGCTGCCCGAGGGCTACCAGGTCATCAACGACATCATCTACGGCCCGCTGACGGTCAACACGCTCGACGAAGGCCCGAAGCACGCGCCGTATAAGAACGAGCTCGTCGTCTCCTCGATCTCCGACCCGAAGACGTTCAACCCCTACACGGCGAATGAAACCTCTTCGACGACCGCCTTCGCGGGCGTGTTTGAAGGGCTCACATCCCAGGACGGCGTCACGCTCGAGGTCATCCCCGCGCTTGCCGAGCGCTGGGAGGTTGCCGACGACAAGGTGACGTGGACGTTCTACTTGCGCCGCGACGTGAAGTTCCACGACGGCACGCCGATGACGGCCGACGACGTGGTCTTTTCGTTCAACGAGATCGTGATGAACGAGGACATCCCCGGCATCGCCATGCGCGACATCCTGACCATCGGCGACGAGGTGGTGCGCTGCGAGAAAGTGGACGACTACACGGTCCGGTTCATCACACCCGCACCATTCGCGCCGTTCGACCGAATCATCGGCGGCTTCGACATTGTGCCGAAGCACTTGCTCACGGACGTCGTGCGCGCCGGCTCGTTCGGCTCGCACTGGAACGTGGGCACCGACCCCGCAGAGATCATCGGCACGGGGCCTTATCGCATCGTCGAGTACAAGAACGGCGAGCTCCTTGTCCAGGAGCGATGGGAAGGCTACTGGAACAACGCGCGCTTCACGAAGGCGCACGGGCCGATCGCCGTTCGACGCATCCTCATCACGCCGAACATCAACTCATCCGTGCTCCGGTTCGAGAGCGGCGACACGGACATGTACGGCCTGCGCATGGAGGACTACGCGAAGCTAGCACGCAAGGCGCGCGAGGGGAACTTCACTATCTACGACATGGGCGGGGCGTCGGGAACGCTCTTTCTCATGTTCAACCAGTCGACGCTGCGCGGCGAGGGGCGAGGCATCGCCGAGCACAAGCAGCGCTGGTTCCGCGACGTGGCGTTCCGGCGCGCGGTGGCGCACGCGATCGACAAGGAGTCGATCATCCGCCTCGTCCATCTCGGGCTGTCTGAGCCGCTCTGGTCGGCCGAGCCGCCGAGCAACGTGCTGTTTCATAATCCCAACGTGCGCACGTACCCATTCGATCTCGACCGGGCGAACGCCATCCTCGACGAGGCCGGCTACCTCGATACCGACGGCGACGGCGTCCGCGAGATGCCGGCCGGCACGCCCGTGCGCTTCGTGCTGACCACCAACAGCGGCAACGAGGTGCGCGAGCACATGTGTCTCATTATCCAGGAAGACCTCGGCAAGATCGGACTCGACGTGACCTTCCAGCCGCTTGAGTTCAACAACCTGATCAACAAGCTGGATGCCACCTGCGACTGGGAGGCGATGGTCATGGGGCTCACCGGCGGCGTTGAGCCGCACTTCGGCCGCAACGTGTGGGCCGTCGACGGCAGCACGCACATGTGGAACCAGAAGCCCTCGGAGCCTTCGGAGCAGAAAGAGAAGATCAAGTGGCGGCGCAGCGTCGCGGCCTGGGAGGAGGGCGTCCGGCCCTGGGAGCGCGAGATCGAGGCGCTCTTCGACGAAGGCGTGACGATCTTCGACCGCGAGGAGCGCCGCCAGGTCTACTTCCGCGTCCAGGAGATTGTGGCCGAGGAGCTCCCGCTCATCTACCTGACAACGTCGAAGGAGCTGGTCGCTTTCCGCAACAAGTTCATCAAGCTCAAGCCGACGCCCTACGGCGGCGTGCTGCACAACCTGGACACCGAGCTGTCGATCATGCAATGAGACTGCTACGCTGGCTGCTCAACTGCTTCAACCCCGTCGGGCGTGGTGACGCGTTCCTGGCGGGGCTTGCGTGTGTCCGGATTCTCGTCGTCGCCAAGGTTGTCTACGGCCTCGTGATGCTTGCGGGCCGCTGGGTGTTCGAGCCGGGCGATCCGCTTGGCCATTGGATCGGGCGCGGCGTGAGCGTGCCGTTCTTCTCGCTCGGTCTGCTCGTCGTCCTGCTGCTGCCGCTGCCGTGGCGCTATCTCGTCAAGCGCTTGCTGCTGATGGCGCTCACGCTGTGGGCGGCGACACTCGTTGCGTTCTTCGTCATTCAGGCCGCCCCGGGCGACTTCACCTCGCAGTATCGGCTCAACCCGCAGTTCAGCGAGGAGACGCTCCAGGAGATGGTCCGGAAGTACGGGTTCGACCGCCCCGTGATCGAGCAGTACGCCCGCTGGCTCTGGCGCGTCGTGGCGTACCAGGACTTCGGCGTGAGCACCAAGTACACGGACGTGCCGGTTTTCAAGGTGCTCCGCACGCGGATGCTGGCCACGTTCGAACTCTCGGGCGTCTCGCTCGTGTTGATCTGGGCGTTCTCTGTGCCGATCGGCGTCTACTCGGCCATCAAGCAGTACTCGATCGGCGACAAAGTGCTCTCGGTGCTCGCCTTCATCGGCATGTCGCTCCCGACCTTCTTCGTTGCGTTCCTGCTGCTGTACTTCGCGACGACGCTGAAGATCATCGGCCACGTGCACCGCCTGGTCATCCCCGTGGCCGTGCTCACCATCTCGTCGCTGGCGGGCATGATGCGCTTGATGCGCGGCAACATGCTCGAGGTCAAGCGCGCCCAGTACGTCACGACCGCGCGCGCCAAGGGCCTCAGCGAGCGCCAGGTCATCTACAAGCACATGCTCCGCAACGCCGTGAACCCGATGGTGACCATTTTCGGCTACCAGCTTTCGGGGCTTCTGAGCGGCGCGGCGCTCACCGAGGCGGTACTCAACTACCCGGGGCTAGGACGGCTCATTCTCGACGCTGTGCTGGCCCAGGATCTCTACCTCGTCATGGCGAGCATGGTGATGGGCACCTCGCTGCTGCTGATCGGCAACTTGATCGCGGACCTCATGCTCGTCGTCGTGGACCCGAGGATCCAGGTGCAATGAGCGACCGTGTCAGAAAGGACAAGACGCCGGCTCTTGACGGCGGCGCGCCCGGCGGCCGGAAGAAGGTCATCGTCCGCACCCCGTTCAAGATCGCCATGCGGCGGCTGCGCCGGCACAAGCTGGCGCTGTTCGGGTTTTGGGTCCTCGTCGTGCTCTACGCGATGGCGCTTTTCGCCGAGTTTGTCGCGCCGTACAACCACATCGTGAGCGACCGGACGCGGCCGTCGCAGCCGCCGGCCAAGCTCCGGTTCATCGACGGGGACGGCCGGTTCCACCTTGTGCCGTTCTTCTACCCGCGCGTGAGCCGGCTCGAGGGCGGCCGCTGGATCATGGAGGAGGATCGGTCGCAGTGCTGCCACGTCCGGTGGTTTGTTCGGGGCGATCCGTACAAGCTCTTCGGGCTCATTCCCGGCGACGTCCACCTGTTCGGCGCGCGGCCGGGCGCGAAGCTCTACATCTTCGGCAGCGACTGGCTCGGGCGCGACCTGTTCTCGCGCATTTGCCACGGCGCGCGCGTCTCGCTCACGGTCGGCCTGATCGGCGTGGTGATCTCGTTCACGCTCGGTCTGATCGTCGGCGGCATCTCAGGCTACTTCGCCGGGTGGACGGACACGGTGCTGATGCGCTTCGTCGAGGTGCTCATGGCGTTCCCCGCGTTCTACTTCATGCTCACGCTGCGAGCGGCGATGCCGATGACGCTCAGCACGGTGCAGATCTACATCGGCATCGTCGTGATCATGGCGTTCCTCGGGTGGCCGGGCCTGGCGCGCGTCGTGCGCGGGATGGCGCTTGCGGCGCGCGAGCAGGAGTACGTGCTCGCCGCGCGCGCGCTCGGCCAGAACAGCTTCCTTGTCATCGTGCGCCACATCCTGCCGAACACGTTCTCGTACGCGATCGTCGCCGCGACGCTGTCGATCCCCGGCTACATCCTTGGCGAGTCGGCGCTGTCCCTCTTGGGCCTCGGGATCGCCGAGCCGCAGGCGAGCTGGGGCAACATGCTCACGGCGGCCATGAACCCGTCGAACCTCGGCCAGTACTGGTGGATCATCATCCCCGGCTTCTTCATCTTCTTCGCTATCATGGCGTTCAACCTGCTCGGCGACGGCCTGCGCGACGCCTTTGACCCCAAGGGACTTGCGTAGCCGCCCGCCTGCACCCTTGCCGGCCCGCGCCGTCGGTGCTATGCTGGATGGCGGCACGCGAGGAGGCAGCACACCGCCATGCGTTTCGTCTGTATCGTCATCGCCTGCATTGCCGGGTTGGCCGTGACCGCCACGCTGGTCGGGAAACGAGCCCAGATCGAGCGGCCCATCGACTGGCTTTACTTCGCGAGCGGCGGCGAGCCCGAGACGCTCAACCCCGTGAAGGCGTACGGTTGGGGGGGCGGCTATCCTCGGCTCGTCATGGAGCCGCTGGCAAAGCGTGACATCCGGACGCTCGAGTGGAAGCCGGTGTTGGCGACGCACTGGGAGATCTCCGACGACGGCCTCAGCTATACGTTCCATCTGCGCAGAGGGGTCACCTGGCACGACGGCAGCCCGTTTACGGCCGACGACGTGCTCTACACCTGGGAGCGCATGTGCGTCGACCCCGACGTGTATACGCAGGCCGGGGGCGACTGGGGCGATTGCGAGGCGTGCGAAGTGCTCGACGACTACACCGTCCGGTTCCGCTGGAACGAGCCCTATTTCCGCGCCTTCACCTTGTGCGCGCGCTTCATCCCGGTGTCGCGCCATGCGTTCGGCAACGCGACCGGCCAGGATTTCAACAACCATCGCAAGCAGAACCGCACGCCGACCGGTACCGGCCCGTACCGCGTCGCCGTCTGGGAGACGGCGCGGCGCATTGTGCTCGAGCGAGACGAGAACTACTGGGGCGAGAAGCCGTTCTTCAAGCGGATCATCTACGTGTTCGTTTCGCAGGACCAAGCGGTCTATCAGATCTTCAAGAAGGGCGACACCGATGTGGTGCAGCTCGGCACGCTCCGCTGGACCAAGCTGTCGGACTCCGAGAACTTCAAACGCCGCTTCATCAAAGTCCGCTGCCCGAGTCGCTGGTACGGCTTCATCGTGTGGAACAACGACCGCGTCTGGTTCCGCGATAAGCGCGTCCGGCGCGCCATGACCCACCTGGTCGACCGGGAGTTGATCCGCGACACGATCGAGTTCGGCGTTGGCGAAGTCGTCTCGGGCCCGGCTCCCCCGTGGAATCCGGCCTATGATCGGACCATCGAGCCGCTCCCGTACGATCCGCAGGAGGCCAGACGGTTGCTCGACGAGGCAGGCTGGATCGACCACGACGGCGACGGTATCCGCGACAAGATAATCGACGGCGAGCGCGTCAGGTTCGACTTCGAGCTCAAGGTCAGCGGCACGGAGACCGAGATCGGGACGATCCTCAAGGAGGAACTGCGCAAGGTGGGCATCCGGATGCGCGTGCGCCATCTCGAATGGTCTGTCTACTCGATCGATCTGCAGGAGCGCGATTACGACGCGACGCTCTCAGGCGACGGGACGGAATTCGAGGCGGATTTCTACCCGATGTGGCACTCATCCCAGGCCGACGCCAAGCTGAGCTCCAACTGTTCGAACTTCCGCAACGCCGAGGCGGACGCCATCCTCGAAAAGCTCCGCGTGACCCTTGACCCGGACGAGCGCATCCCCCTCTACCACCGGTTTCATGCCATCATCCACGAGGAACAGCCGTGTACGTTCCTGCTTACGCAGTACGATATGCACGCCTACAACCGGCGGCTCGTCAATGTCCGATACATCCCCTTCCACCCGGGGTCGGACGTTACGGAGTGGCGCGCCGTGCCGCGCGACCAGATCGACCACTCGATCCCCGCCGTGCAGACCCACGGCCTGGAGATAAACGAGTAGCCGTCCGGGCGCTCGATTCGCCTGGGGATGAGTCCGCGACGCCGCTGGCCCCAAGGGACTTGCGTCGGTCGCGCTTGGCGCCCTTGCCGCGCTTCCGGCGCGGATGCTATGTTGGGAGACGGTCATGCGGGGAGGCAGTCAGCCACCATGCGCGTTGTCTACATAGTGATTGTTGTCGTTGCGGCGCTCGCCGTGGGCGCGACCCTTATCGGGAAGCACGCCGAGATCGGGCGCCCGGATGACTGGCTCTACTTCGCCGCGGACCAAGAGCCCGAGACGCTCAATCCGATCAACTGCTATGACGCGGCCGGCGACAACATGCTTCGGCTCGTCGTCGAGCAGTTGGCGAAGCGCGACCTGTGGACGCTCGAGTGGAAACCGGCGCTCGCGACGCACTGGGAGGTTTCCGATGACGGTCTTCTCTACACCTTCCACCTGCGTCAGGGCGTGCGCTGGCAGGACGGTAGGCCGTTCACGGCCGACGACGTGCTCTACACATGGGAGCGCATCAACGTCGATCCCGACGTGGTCTCAATGGCCCGGCCCGACTGGGAAGACTGCGAGGCGTGCGAGGTGCTCGACGACTACACGGTCCGCTTCCATTGGAAGAAGCCGTATTTCCTGGCTTTCAACCTGTGCGCGCGTTTGAACCCGGTTTCGCGCCACGCGTTCGGCAACGCCACCGGCAAGATGTTCAACCACCACCAGGTGCAGGACCGCACACCGACCGGCACCGGCCCCTACCGCGTGGAGCGCTGGGAGACCGCGCGGCGCATCGTGCTCGTGCGCAACGAGGACTACTGGGGCGAGAAGCCGTTCTTCAAGCGGATCATGCTGCTGTTTGTCTCCGAGAAACAGGCCGTCTTCCAGCTCTTCAAGAAGGGCGAGATCGACTTGGTCGGCCTCGAGCCGCGCCGGTGGGTCAAGCAGTCGGACTCCGAGAGCTTCAAGCGCCGGTTCATCAAGGTCCGTTACCCGAACTGCGGCTACAGCTTCATCGCGTGGAACAACGACCGGGTCTGGTTCCGCGACAAGCGCGTCCGCCGCGCCATGACCCACCTGGTCGACCGAGAGCTGATCCGCGACACGATCAAGTTCGGCTTCGGCTACATCATCACCGGTCCGCTCTTCCCGTGGAGCGAGGCCTACGACCGGACCATCGAGCCGATCCCGTATGATCCCGAGGCGGCGAAACGCTTGCTCGACGAGGCGGGCTGGATCGACCACGACGGCGACGGCGTCCGCGACAAGATGATCGACGGCGAGCGCGTCGCCTTCGACTTCGAGTTCAAGATCTCGGGTACGGAAAGCGACCTGGCGACCATCCTCCAAGAGGAGTTCCGCAAGGTCGGCATCCGGATGCGCATTCACCATCTGGAGTGGTCCGTGTACCTGACCCATCTGTTCGAGCGCAACTACGACGCGACGACTCTCAGCGAATCAACGGGCCCCGACGTCGACCACTATCCCATGTGGCACTCGTCGATGGCCGATGCCAAGCAAAGCGTCAACTACTCCAATTTCCGCAACGCCGAGGCCGACGCACTCGTCGAGCAGATCCGCGTGACCCTCGACCCGGACGAGCGCATCCCGCTCTACCATCGGTTCCACGCGATCATGCACGAAGAGCAGCCGTTCACGTTTCTCTTTTCGGGCGAGGATATGCAGGCCTACAACCGGCGGCTCGTCAACGTCCGGTTTGCGCCCGCTTACCCGGGGAGGGACGTTACGCAGTGGCGCGCGGTGCCGCGCGACCAGATCGACCACTCGCTCCCGGCCGTGGTGGTCCAGGCGCCCGATCAGCAGGAATAGCGATCCGATGCGAACGTACATCATCAAGCGGCTGCTCCTCATGATCCCAACTCTGTTCGGGATCACGCTCATCACGTTCATCATCATCCACCTGGCGCCGGGCCAGACGCCGCTCATGAGCCAGGACAAGGCCGGCCGGCCCCGAGGACACATCACGAGCGAGCAGATCGAGCAGTGGCGGAGGCTGCACCATCTGGACGAGCCGATCCACATCCAGTACGGCTACTGGCTTGGCGATATAGCCAAGCTCAACTTCGGCAATTCGTACAAGGACGGACGGCCCGTCATCAAGAAGATCGCCGAACGGCTGCCGATCACGATGACGCTCTCGTTCACGGCGATGTTCCTCGTCTACCTGATTTCCATTCCGCTCGGCATCCACTCGGCCACGCACCAGTACCAGCTCAGCGACCGGATCAGCACGTTCATCATCTTCGTCCTCTATTCCCTGCCCAGCTTCTGGGTCGCCCACATGCTGCTCACCTACGCGTGCGGCGGCGAGTACCTGAACCTGTTCCCGCTCGCGGGCGTCAGCTCGCCGGACGCCTCAGAGATGGGCCCGCTGCGGTGGTTTCTCGATCGCGTCTGGCACCTGGTGCTGCCCGTGCTGTGCTACACGTATCGGGGGCTGGCTGGCATGTCGCGGTATGCGCGCGCCGGCATGCTCGAAGTGCTGCGCCAGGACTACATCCGCACCGCGCGCGCCAAGGGCCTGGCCGAGCGCGTGGTGATCATGAAGCACGCGTTCCGTAACTCGATCATCCCGATCATCACGCTTCTGGGCGGCTTGCTGCCGTCGCTGCTGAGCGCCAGCGTCATCGTCGAGCAGATCTTCAGCATCCCGGGCATCGGCCGGCTCGGCTTCGAGGCGGTGCTGAACCGCGACTACCCCGTCATCATGGGCTTCGCCACGATCGGGGCGGCGCTGACGCTGCTCGGCATCCTCATGAGTGATCTCCTCTACGCCGTCGCCGACCCGAGGATCAGCTATGGCTCGGAAAAAACCTGACACCGCCGGCGCCGCGCGGCGCCAAGGCCAGGCGCAACGCCGAAGCCAGTCGTACTGGGCCATTGTCTGGCGCCAGTTCCGGCGTCAGAAGCTGGCGGTGGGGGCGCTCGTCTTCGTCCTGCTGCTGTTCCTTGTGGCGATCTTCGCCGGCTGCATCGCCAATGACCGGCCGATCATCATGCGCTACAAGGGCACGCTCTACGTGCCGGCCGTCAGGACGACGGGCTCGATCGCGGCATCCGATTTCAAGGAGATCGAGGCCGACATGGACGAGGGCGACTGGGCCGTCTGGCCGCTTGTGCGCTACGGGCCGGCCGAGAACGTCCTCGAGGAGTTCCTCACACCACCAAGCGCGCGCCACCTGCTTGGGACCGACCACCTCGGCCGCGACGTCCTTTCGCGCATGGTGCACGGCAGCCGGGTGTCGCTCTCAGTCGGCTTTGTCGCCGTCAGCATCTACGTTGTCATCGGGGTGATTTTCGGCAGCCTGGCTGGCTACTTCCGGGGGTGGGCCGACATCGTCATCTCGCGCTTCATCGAGATCATCATCTGTTTCCCGAGCTTCTTCCTTATCCTGACGCTGATCGCGTTCCTCCCGCAGAACATCTACATCATCATGGCCGTCATCGGCTTCACGGGCTGGCCGGGTGTGGCCCGGCTCGTGCGCGGCGAGTTCTTCAAGCAGCGCGAGATGGAGTACGTCATGTCGGCGCGCGCGCTCGGACTTGGCGCGGGCCGGATCATGTTCCGCCACGTGCTGCCCAACTCGGTCGCGCCCGTCCTTGTCTCGGCCACGTTCGGCGTCGCCGGCGCGATCCTCGTCGAGTCGAGCCTGAGCTACCTCGGCTTCGGCGTGCCGGAGCCAACGGCGAGCTGGGGTCGGCTGCTGGCGAGCTCGAAGGAGTTTGTTGATTTCGCGTGGTGGCTCGTGCTGTTCCCCGGCCTGGCGATCTTCGCCACCATCACCTCGTACAACCTCGTCGGCGAAGCCCTCCGCGACGCCATCGACCCCCGCCTCCGCCAGTAGCTGAAGCCCCCGCAGGGGGCGAACGAGAGTAGCCACGGGCGTCAGCCCGTGGACAGCGAGCAGCAAAGAACCCCAAGCCCCCGCAGGGGGCGACATCTACACCGCCTCGTCGTCAGATATCGCCCCCTGCGGGGGCTCGGACCATGTCGTCATCACCTCACCCACGGGCTGACGCCCGAGGCTACAAGATGCCGCCCGCTGCGCGAGCTTGGCTCGCAGCGGCATGAGGTGCTATCGGAGGGCACTCACATCAACGTGAGTTTGAGCTCATTGAGGCGCTTGATCTCGTCGCGGAACTCGGCGGCGTCCTCGAACCGGAGCTGCTCGGCCGAGGCC
>CAYUZG010000015.1:0-21870 GCA_964449605.1 uncultured Verrucomicrobiota bacterium
GGACGCCGAGCACGATCGGCGACACGCTCCGTTTCCAGCTGACCAACTTCGGCCAATTCGTGTCGGGCGGACAGAGCGCTCTCATGGACGGCACGCTCGAGACGACGATCACGTCTGCGCCCGGTTCGTGGATCTCGACGATTCGCTTCGCGGAATACGGCGACGTCTCCCTGAGCGGAAGCGGCGGGGCAGACACCTACGCCGAAATCAGCAATGCGATCTTCCTGAAGATCACGGAAATCGACGGGGTGGCCGAGAACGTCCCCACCCTGGTCGTGAGCACCACCTTCTCACCCTCGGACGGTGACTGGAATCTGGCCGACGATGGTGTCCAGAGCGGCGTGCCATGGCAGGGCGTCCTCTACGTCAGCTTGGACGACTACATCCAGGGGCTCGGCTACACGGGCCATGCCACCAAGGTGGACCTCACCATGGACAACGTGCTCAATAACGGAAGCGAAGCCGATCCGTTTACGACGTCCTTCCTCAGGAAGAAGGAAACCGACGGCATCGAGATCACGCCCCTCATCCCGGAGCCGGGGACGTTCCTGATCCTCGGCGTCGGCGGGGCGCTCCTGGCGCTTCTCCGGAGAGGAAGGAAAGCTTAGCATCTCACGTTATTAACGCTTGCTTAACTGGCGCCCCGCCGCTTGGCGACGGGGCGTTTTTCTGCCTCCACGGGCGCCGTTGCTCCCCTCACCCTTCCTCGTGATCTCACCCTCCCGCGGGCTGTCGGTGTCTCCGCGTAGCCTGAGCGAAGCCGGTTTCGTCACTTAGGAACGCCCCATGCACGAGGGCTACTTCATATCTGTCCACCAACGCGCGCCTTGTGACAACAGCTCAGCGCAGTGACTTTTCGTAACTTTGTCTCTTGACATTTGTGAGCGGCTTTCGTATTATTCGGGCCAATAAAGGGGGATTATACCCATGTTTGCGAAGCCTTTATGCTGGGGGCTCGCAGCCTTTGCGTCACTTCTGTTGGTGTTGCCTGCCGGCTCCGAGCCCGTCTTCCCGGTCAAGTGGTCACAACTGCCCGACATGACCGAGTACGGCTACGACTGGTCGAGCGAGACCGTCGTGCCGTCGATGACGGCCGACGATTTTCTGTGCGACACGCCGCTCGCCGTGATCGATGTGCATTGGTGGGGCTCGTACTATGATTCGGGCGGCCTATGGCCGTACAAGAGCAGCAATGACTTCGATGACCCCACGCTGGGGAGTGGCAACCCGCCGGGGATCATCACCGGCTTCAACATCGAGTTCTACACCAACGTGCCGGCCGATGAACTCATTCCATGGAGTCACCCGGGTGATCTGCTCTACGAGGAGTTGATCGACATGGGGCTCGTGAACGAGACCTACTTCGGCACGATCACCCACGTCTACGGCGCGCAGGAAAACGTCTGGCAGTACAACTGCGTCCTGCCGATCCCGTTCGAACAAGATCCCTTGGCCGACCCGGTCGATATCGACGACGACGGCACCCTCGACGGCACAATCTACTGGATCAAGATCCAGGCCGTCCACGAGGATCCGGAAACCCAGTGGGGCTGGCACGAAGCAGACACTCTCTGGCAGGACAACGGCGTCCAGCACTGGGGTCCCGACCCCGTCCCGTTCTGGTTTCTCCTCGAGAACAAGGACATGGCGTTCGAGCTAAGCGTCATCCCCGAGCCGTCGCTGCTGCTTGTTGCCGCGGTGGGGCTGCTTGCCTTGCTCAGGCGCCGGCACCGCTAGTTTGCTGCTGCGAACCTTGCCTTCTGAGGACTCTCTCCTTGCTGAGAGGGTCCCGTTTGCGAAGACGCCCTATCATCGCGCAAGCGACGATGCCGCGCTACGGATCGACTCCGCCGTTGGCTCGGCAACGGCAATGTGCGGCCCGCGCGGGGCCCACACCTGCGGGTCGGTCGAGACGAACACCGCCACGGTCGGAGCGCCGACCGCCGCAGCGATGTGCGAGATCCCCGAGTCGTGCCCCACGAACAGCGTGCACTCGGCGAGTGCGCCCGCCAGCACGGCCAGGTCGGGCGTCTCGACCACGGGCAACGGCATTCCGAGCTGCTCAACCAGGCGTGCGACAGCGCCCTCATCCGCCTCCCCCTTGACGACGAACACGGCGGCGTCCCCGAGCGCTTCAGCCAGCCACTGACAGATCTCGGCGAGGACCTTGGTCGGCGTGTTCTTATCCAGAGAACCGCTGCCGGGATGGACGGCGACGAGCGCCTGGTTGTCTCTCAGGCCGTGCTTTCGGAGCAGGGCGCGGCCTTGTTTGCGCTTGCGTGCGTCGACCTCGATGACGGGAAGGATGTGGGCCGACTCGTCAGGGCCCGGCGCCGGCAGTCCGGCGGTGCGCATCTGGTCGAAGAAGAAGTCAGTCACGTGGCGCGTATTCGAAGCCGGCACCGGGTCGAGGCAGACCGCGCGCTCGCCGACCAGCTCGCGGAGGCGCTCGGCGGGCGTCGTGGTCGCGCCCAGGAACGAGATGACCGAATCGTGACTGCCAACGAAGCTCCTGATCGCCTCCTCCCCGACGGGCGTCTCGCGGTGCAGCGGCAGGAAGACGGCGCTGTCGATCTCGCGCCACTGCGACACGAGTCCACCCGCCAACGGCGCCACGCGCGCGTGACACGCCAGGTCGATCACGACACCCGGCCCGGCGAGCCGCAGCCACTGGAGCACGGGCAACGTCACCACGAAGTCGCCGATCGCCCCGCCCCGCAGCACGAGGATGCGCGGCAGCCGCACCTCTGTGTTCGTCGGTTCCATACGACAAGTCTACGCCCGGAGCCGCCGCAGTCACCGCTTTTCTGTGCCGCCGGCGTTTGTGCTCCGCGCCTTCGACGGGCTTGAATGGAACCGGGCTCTCGGTTATCCTGTTGGTTCAGACCTGAAGACGACGGCATGGCGAAAAACAGGCGTGGCTGAGCGGGTTCTTATAACAGGTGCGACGGGGTTCCTGGGCCGCGAGGTGCTGGGGCGGCTCGTCGTGCGGCTGCCGCAGGCGCGGTTCGCTCTGCTCGTGCGCGAGCGCGAGGGGGAGTCGGCTCAAGCCCGCGTGGAGACGCTCTTGACGGGGCTTTTCCCACAACCGCAGCGTGACGGTCTCCGCGATCGCATTGACGTGCATGCAGCCGACCTGACGGCCGAGCGCTTCGGGCTGACGGAGCGCGTCTACGAGTCGCTCGCCGACGGAACGACACACGTGATCCACTCGGCCGCCACGGTCCGCTTCGACCATCCGCTCGAGCAGGCGCGCCGGATCAACGTCGGCGGCACGAGGAGGGTGCTGGCCCTCGTCGAGAACGCGCAGCGTGGTGGATCCTTGAGGGGCTTCACGTACATCGGCACCGCGTTCGTCGCCGGCACGCGCGCGGGCCTCGCGCGTGAGGACGAGCTCGACGTCGGCCAGGGCTTCCGCAACACGTACGAACGGACCAAGTGCGAGGCCGAGAAGCTGGTGCGCGCGCACATGGACGATGTGCCGACCGTGATCGCGCGGCCGAGCATCATCGTCGGCGATTCGCACACCGGCATCACGACGAGCTTCAAGACCATCTACTGGCCGCTCAAGGTCTACGCCAAGCACCGCTGGCGCACGGTGCCGGGCTACCCGGACGCCGTGGTCGACATCGTGCCCGTCGACTTCGTCGCCGACGCCGTCGTCCAGCTTGCGCTCGATGAGAAAGCGATCGGCCGATGCGTGCACCTGTGCGCGGGCCCGGAGGGGAGCGCAACGATCCGCCAGATCGGCACGTTCGCCTCCGAGTTCTTCGGCATTGCGCCGCCGCGGTTCTTCGACCCGGGGTTCTTCCTCGCCGTGCTGCGCCCGATCATGTACGCAACCGTCTGGGGCAAGCGGCGGCGCGTGCTCCGCAGCGGTCGGCTCTATCTGCCGTACTTCCGCATGCAGACCGCCTACGACACGACGCACGCGCGCGCCCTGCTCGGGCCGGCAGGCATCCGCGCACCGAACGTGACCGGGTACCTTGAGAAGCTGTTCCGCTACTGCCTCGACTCGGACTGGGGGAAGCGGCCCGTGACCCTGACGCCGGAGGCGGCCTGAGCATGCTCGAGCGACTGCGCCTCGCACGCAACAAGCGGCTGACGCTCGCGACGCTGCCCGACGAGCTGCTGCCGATCCTGGGCGACCGGGAGGTGAGCTACCACGACGACCTCGTCGGCCTAAACGGTCGGCCCGAGCCGATGCAGCGGTACCGCGACCTGTACCGCGAGATCAACGCAATCGCCCGGTTCCTCGTCGAGGAGGTTGGGCTGCGCAGGGGCGATCTGGTCGCGATCTACAAGACGAACGACGTCCGCTACTTCCGCTACTTCCTCGGCGCGATCCGTGCCGGCGGCATCGTTGTGCCGCTCAACCCGATGCTCCAGCGTGCCGAGCTGGCGAAGCTGCTCGCGCACTGCGGCGCGAGGGTGCTTGTGACCGACACGGCGCTGTTCACCGAGAAGATCGGCTCGCTCGATGCGCTGCCCGTCGAGCGCTGGGTTCAGGCCGAGCACGGCACGCCGCGCTTGAGCGGCTTCAGCCGCGTCTCGCCCGACTACCTCGACGCCGGACCGGTGACGCCCGCCCCGCTCAGTCCGCGCGACACGGTGGCCATCTTCCACACCTCGGGCACGACGGGCTTCCCGAAGGGTGCGATGCTTTCGAGCCGGGCACTGCTCGGCGGCCTGGCGATCGCGGCCATGTACTCGCCATTCGTGAGCCGGCGCGACCTGGCGCTCATCGCCCTGCCTTGGGCCCACATCATGACGATCAGCACGGTGCTCTACGGCCTCGTGGCCGGCGTGCGCGGGCGGTTCATGACGCACTTCGACGCCGAGCGCGCGATCGCCGCGATCGATCACTACAAGGTGAGCGTCCTCATCGGCGTGCCGACGATGTTCACTAGGCTGCTCGAAGCGAACCCGCCCCGCGAGAAGCTCGAGAGCATCCGGATCTGGATCTGCTCGAGCGACTACCTGCCGATCGAGGTCCGGCGCCGGCTGCGCCGCTACGGGGGGCTTTTCAAGCTGTTCGGACACCGGTTCGGCCGGCCGCTCTTCATGAACGCCTACGGCATGGTCGAGCTCGGCGGCATGGCGCTGTTCGGCCTCGACGCGCCGTTCCTGCCGGGGCGGGCCAAGCTGTGCATGCCCGTGCCGCCGTATCGCGTGCGCATCCAGGACGGCCGCGGCCGAGCCGTCCGCTGGGGCCGCGTCGGCGAGTGCCTCATCAAGGGGCCCGGCGTCACAGAGGGCTACTGGAAGGACGCGGAGGCGACGCGGGCGACGCTCACGCCCAACGGGTGGCTGCGCACGGGCGACCTCGCGCGCCGGATGCCTGCCGGGCTCATCGAGTTCGTCGGCCGGACCAAGGACGTGATCAAGTGCGGCGGCTACTCGATCTTCGCACGCGAGGTCGAGGAAGCGGTCGCCGAGCACCCGGCCGTCGCGCGCGTCGTCGTCGTCGGCGTCCCGCATCCGGACAAGGGGGAAGTGCCGATCGGCATCGTCGAGCTGATCAACAGCCTGCAGTGCGCAGAGGACGACGTGCTCGAGTGGTGCCGCCAGCGTATCGCGCCGTACAAGGCCCCACGCAGAATCCACATCATCCCCAAAGGCGAGATGCCGCAAGGGGTCACCCAGAAGGCGCTCAAGCGCGTCCTGCGCGAGCGCTACGCCCACGACTTCATCGAGCACGGGAAGGTGCCATCATGACGAACGGTGCGGCCGCGGGAAGCGCTGCCGCTGCGGCAGCGATCGCCAACGCGATCAAGGCGTCCGGCGTGCTGGTGCGCATGGAGCCGCGCGAGTTCCTCTCGGTGCTGAGCAGGTGCGAGAATCCGCTCGTCGTCGTGGCCGAGTGCGGAGTCTTCAGCAGGAAGCACCAGTATCTGACCTCGTACAAGGGCCTGGCGTTCTACACGAAGTCGAGCACGCCCCTGCCGATCGGCAGCCACGCTGAGGTGATCTCGGCCAGGAAGATAGTGATCCCCGGTTGAGGACGGAACGCCCTCTGGCTGGCTCATGCAGCGCGGGAAGAGCTTGCTGCGGCTTCGCGAAGCACCTCGTTGAGCAGGCTGATCTCGATCTCGGTCAAGCCCGCGATACGGCACACCGTAAGCCACGACGTGCTCCTGGCACGCGGCAATTCGTTGATGATCCGCAGGAGATTGAACTGCCGCTCGCGCCGCAGGATCCGGTCGAAGCCCGGCACCGCGCGCATCACGGCGCCGGTGCGGATCGTTGGCGACAGCTTCAGACTTGTCATCGCTCCAGGTCCTTCCCGCCACCCGGTGGCGCCTTCTCGCCACCCCGTGGCGCCTTCTCGCCACCCCAATGGCGTCCGATCTTGGGATCGCCTCTCTCCTTCATTGTAAAACGCGCACCGGGGCAAGGAGTTCCACGGGCCTGACATGGCCTTGCGGCGGGCAGACTCAGCGGGCGCGCGGGAGGCGTGGGGATGGCCGGAAAGGCGAGCCGCGTTCAGCCGGCCGATTGCCCCTCGAGCAGCTTGAGGAACGTGTTGCGCAGCTCGCCCAAGACGAAGATCTCGACGTTGTACTGGGCGATCATCTCGTCTTCCTTGTTGGGCTTGTAGCCCTCGGAGATCGGCGTGATGCCGAACACGCGCAGCGCCTTGTTCTCCAGATACCGGGCGAGCTTGTCGGGCGTGACTTTCTCCATGACGATCTTCATGCCGTCCTCCTCCTGACAACCATCGAGGGGCAACCGCGCCTTGGCCTATCGTAGCGCTCCGGCCGCCAAGCGCGCAACTCATACCCGCAATCCGCGCAGATGCGGTGCAAACGCAGCCGGCCTTGCGTGTGCACCTGTTGAACAAAGCGCTTTGCAGTCTTCTCGTCCTGAGAGAGCGGGATGAACCCGGTTTATCAGAACCGGGCTGGGACGAGAGCAGCGACCCTGCTTTTTGCTTGACAAAGCCGTTCTCGAGTCGCTATGGTGGAGGCGGCCTGAGTCAGGCATTGATCGTGCTTCTTGTGCAGGCGCTGGATCCCGGAGATTGGTTCACACCGTAGGCTCCCACCCCTGCCCCGGGTGCAGGCTGCGCAGACCGGGTGTCGGCTCAAGGCGCATCCGCGCACGTGCATGTAACTCAAAAGGAGCGGTGGCAGGATCTGAGACTATCGCGGAGGGTCCGGGGGCATCAACTGGGCCTCAAAGCCCGGAAACCTGGGCCCCGTCGTTCGCGTTTGGATCAGTAGCGATTTCACGCCGCGAGTTTGGCGTTTGAGTGTCCCGCTGCTGCGCACGTCGAGCAGCGGGCAAACGCAGGACTCGACGGGAAGCTGGCCGCGTAGGCAACGGGAGGAGGGGTCAGCTTCCCAGCCTGAGCTGGTGATGCGCCCGAGGGTTCGGGGCTATGCGGCCGACGGTGAATTATCTCGCGGCCGGACGCATGGCTGCCGCGGCGAGGACACTCAGGAGAGGGTGAGAGACGCATGGACAGACCGGCCTCCTCAGGAAGCGCTCGTATTCAAGCTGTCTTCGTAGGCAACTTCCTTCCCCGCAAGTGCGGGATCGCCACCTTCACGACCGACCTGTACAACGCTGTTGCCCGGCACGTCCCAGCCGGGAACCTCGACGTCGTCGCCATGAACAACACCGCTGAGGGATACGACTACCCTGACGCGGTGACGTTCGAGATCCAGCAGGACTGCCTGGACGACTACCGCCGCGTGTGCCGCGCGATCAACAGCTCCGATGCCGACGTCGTCTGTCTGCAGCACGAGTTCGGCATCTTCGGCGGCGAGGCCGGCAGCCACCTGGGCGAGCTGCTGGGCGAGGTGCGCAAGCCGGTCGTGACCACGCTCCACACCGTGCTCGAAAAGCCGACGCCGGCCTACCGCCGGTCGATGTTCGACCTGATCCGGTGGTCGGACCGGCTGATCGTCATGAGCGAGCGGGCACTCAGGATCTTGCGCGACGTCTACAGCGTGCCGGAGTCGCAGATGGTGCTCATCCACCACGGCACGCCCGATGTGCCGTTCAGCGACCCCGATATGCACAAGGCCCAGTTCGGCGTCGCCGGCCGCCCGGTGATTCTGACCTTCGGCCTGCTCAGCCCGAACAAGGGGATCGAGAACGCGCTCGTGGCGCTCCCGCCGGTGGTCGAGCGCTTCCCGCAACTCGCGTACATCGTGCTCGGCGCCACGCACCCGGAGGTGCGTCGCCACTCGGGCGAGGGCTACCGCATGTACCTCAAGCAGAAGGTGCGCGACCTGGGCCTCGAGTCGAACGTGATCTTCCACGACCGGTTTGTCGAGTTCGACGAGCTGCTCCAGTTCCTGTCGGCGGCCGACATCTACCTGACCCCGTACATGAACCGCGAGCAGATCGCGAGCGGCACGCTCGCCTACGCGGTCGCGATGGGCAAAGCGATCATCTCGACACCGTACTGGTACGCCGAGGAGCTGCTCGCGGACGGCCGGGGCGTGCTCGTCGACTTCGGCGACACCTACGGACTGACCCATGCGATCCGGCGCCTTCTCGGCGACAAGGGGCTGCGCGACCAGCTTCGCGCCAAGACCTACGCCTTCGGCCGCCGGATGGTCTGGCGCGAAGTCGGCCACCGCTACGTGGCCGAGTTCGAGCACGTGCTCGAGGAGCGGCGCGAGCTCGTGCTGGCGCACGCGACCGAGACGATTCTGACGGGCCAGCCCCAATTGCCCAAGGTGAACCTGAACCATTTGTTGGCGCTCACCGACGAAAACGGCGTCATCCAGCACGCTCGCGGCGGCACGCCGGACCTTCGCCACGGCTACAGCACCGACGACGTGGGCCGCGCGCTCGTCGCCCTCTGCCGGGCCCAGGACTACCACGCCGACGAGCTGGGCGAGCTGGTCAGCGGCTACCTCGGCTTCCTCGAGAGTGCGCAGACCGCCGACGGCTTCTTCCACAACTTTATGGACGCGCGCGGACGCTTCCTCGACGAGCGCGGCAGCCAGGACACCTTCGGGCGTGCCCTCTGGGGGCTCGGCGCCGTGCTGGGCCATAGCGGGGACAGTGCCCTCCGCGCGCGGGCGGCGCACATGCTCGAGCGGGCCGCACCGCACCTGGACCGGCTCGACTCACCGCGCGCGAAAGCCTACACGATGTGCGGGTTTGCCGACATCCTCCGGCGCTTCGAGAACGCCCACGTACTGCGCCACCATTTCGAGCAAATGGCCAACAGCCTCGTCCAGCTCTACATGGTCAACCGCGACGACCAGTGGCACTGGTTCGAGGACATCGTCGCCTACGGGAACGCCATCCTGTGCCAGGCGTTGCTGTCGGCCTACAGCCTGACGGGCGACGAGGCCGCGCTCGAATGCGCGCTCGAGAGCCTCGGCTTCCTGATCCGCAACCAGTGGAACAGGGCCTGCTTCGATTTCGTGGGCAACGAAGGCTGGTGGGTCAAGGGTGGCACGCGGGCCATCTTCGGCCAGCAGCCGATCGAGGCCGGCTACCTCACCGTCGCCTGCGCGACGGCCTACGAGATCACTGGCAAGGAACGCTACCTGACCCACGCGCAGCACTGCTTCGACTGGTTCTTCGGGCGCAACCGGCTGGGCGTGGTGCTCTACGATAGCCGCACCGGTGCCGTTGCCGACGGCCTCGACCCCTCGGGGGCGAGTCGGAACCGAGGCGCCGAGTCGACCATTGCCTTCTTGCTGGCACTGCTGTCATTGACTAGACTGAGCCTGGAAAAGCCAGAGAAAGTGTCAGCTTAGGAGAGCACAGCATGGCTTCAGACGCGCGCCCGCGAGGGACCGGCTCGCGCACGCGAAAGGCGGGCTCGGTCGCGCGAAAGGCCGCCTCGCGCAACGGCCGCCGACCCATCGTGATGATCTCGAGTTACCCACCCCGGCTG
Source organism: uncultured Verrucomicrobiota bacterium (assembly GCA_964449605.1). Lineage (GTDB taxonomy): Bacteria > Auribacterota > JABMQX01 > JAFGEW01 > JAFGEW01 > CAYUZG01. The sequence goes on from CAYUZG010000015.1 coordinate 9,875, forward strand.
TGCGGGATCGCCACGTTCTGCGAGGAGGCACGCGAGTTCATCCGGAAACTCGACCCCGACCGCGACGTCGTTGTCATCAGCCACACCGACGGCAGCGGCGACGGCGTGATCCCGGTCATGCAGATCGACAGGCCGGACTGGTGGAAGCCGGTGGCCAAGGAGATCGCGCGGCTCAAGCCGTACGCCGTCCACATCCAGCACGAGTACGGCTTGTACGAGTACTACGACGACCGCGGCGTCGGCGACGGCAACGAGGGCTTCCTCAACATGCTCGAGGCGATCGGCGATTTCCCGATCGTCGTGGAGCCGCACACCGTGCACGGGCGGCTCGACGAGCACGAGGCCAACTTCGTCTACAAGCTCTGCCAGCGCGCCGACGTGGTGCTGTTCAAGTGCCACTACCAGAAATGGCGCTTGCCCTGGACGTTCGCCGGCCGCGGGTGGCGGGTGCCGACCAACGTCATGGTCGTCCCCCACGGCGCCCGCAGCGACAAGCGCTGGGGCCTGCACGAAGTGCCCGCGCTGCGCGCCGAGCTCGGCCTCGACAAAGTGCCGACGCTGTCGGACCGGATCGTCGGCATGGTCGGCTGGATCCAGTCGAACAAGCGCTGGGACATCCTGCTCTCGATGTGGGAGGAGATCCACAACGAGATCCTCGAGCGCACCGGCGAGGACTGGGACCTGCTCGCCGCCGGCATGATGCGCGACCCCCACCACAAGCGCGACTACGAGACCTGGAAGGCGCAGGCGCTGACGCTCGAGCAGAAGGGGATCGCCCACTACTACGAGTTCGAACCGCGCGGCGACATCTACTACAAGATGATGGCCGTGTGCGACTTCGTCGTGCTCCCGAGCGTAGACGAGACGCAGTCGGGCACGCTGGCCCGAATCATCTCGCTCAATAAGCCGTACGTGACTACAGCGCCGATGGAGGGGCTGACGGCCCAGACGCTCGAGTCCCGCGGCGGGCTGCTGTTCACGACCAGGGAGATGCTGCGCGACCACGTCGTCGAGCTCGCCTGCAACGAACAGCTCCGCATGGAGCTGGGCGAGAACCTGAAGTGTTACCTCGACAACGTCGTCAACTGGGACGTTGTGAGCCAGCAGTACAGCGCCGCGTACGAATTCGCTCGAGCTTCGAAGAGAGCCGGCGAGAAACCGATATTCCCCAACGAGTTCTGAGGAGCGCCCGCCCTAGTCCTTCGTCACCACGACGCTGGCGGGGTCGCCGGTTTCGCTGTCTGTGAAGGTGCCGGTCATGGACTGGCCGTTCGGGGAGATGACGGCGAAGAAGTCGGTCGCGTCGATCGTGAAGCGGTTGCCTGCCACGTCGCCCGTGAACCGGCCCAGCCGGGTGTTGATCCCCTCGACCTCGCCGTTGGCGTCCATCGTCATGGTGAAGTTGAAGTCGCCCTCGGCGTTCGCCGTCGTGAACGTGCCCGTCCACGAGCCGGTGATGTCGACGCCGGGCGCCTCATCGGTCGTGACGTCGTCGGTTTCATCGGTGTTGCACCCGCCCACGAAGCAGAATGCGGCCGCAGTCACTACCAACAACGCCATCCACGGGAATCGCAACGTCATCTGAACCGTCCTCTTCCAGGTACCGTGCTTCACTGATCGGCGACAAAGCGCCATCCAGTGGGATTATACGCCATCGCGGGCCTCTTGTTCATGGATTCGGCCGCTCGGCCCGTTCTGCTCACCCCTCCTGATCGCGCGCAAGCCGCATCCGGGCCACGAGGATCGGCGGAATCTCGGGCATATTGTCCGTGCTGACCGCCCGGCCGTCGCCCCGGCCAGGTGCGAAGGCCGACTCGATCAGCCCGTCTACGACGAAACCATTCTCGAAGCCGGCGGCAAAGAGCACCGACAGGGGCCGGAAGAAGTAGTACTGCGGCTCCGGCTGGCCCGGGCTGCCCTCGCCCAGCGTGCTGCACGGGGTGAGGTACTTGAGGACCGTCACACCGCCTCGCCGGCGCATCCGGCCCTGACTGTCCTCGGTCATCTCCATGAACAGGCGCCGCTCGGCCGTCTCGAAGCAGGGATGCAGCACGGAGAAGACGAACCAGCCGCCCGGTTTCAGCAACGCGGCGAGCGCCCGGAAGAGCGGCTTGATGTCGGCTGTGTCCATGAGCGCCATCGTCGCCATGGCGCCGTCGAAGCGGCCCGCGCCGAACTCCAGGAGCTGCGCCTCGTCGGTTGCATCGGCGACGTGGTACTCGATGTTGGTCACGTCAGCCGGCGTGCGCTGCTTGGCGCGTTCGATGAAGCGCTCGCTGAAGTCGAAGGCCACCACGTGCGCGCCCATCTCGGCCATCCGCCTCGTGAACCGCCCCGCACCGCAAGCCACGTCGAGAATCATCATGCCGGGCTCGATCTTCGCCAGCCGCTCCTGAGCCGGTTCGATCAGCTCGATCTGGTAGGCGTTGCCGTCGCCGATCCGGTCGTCCCACCACTCGGCGTTGCGGTCCCAAATCCGGCGTGCCTCGTTATCGAGCTCGGGCCGATGGCCGGTGCCCTCATCAGCCGTCATGAGATGCTCCTCGCTTGTCTTTCGGCGACCTCTTGCACGTGTCCGTGCTTGAGTCAAATCTCGATGAGCTTCGAGCGCGGGCTGGCGCCGGTGAGCAGCTCGTACTCGCCCGGGGCGGTGATTTCGATGTCGTCCTCGATCCGCACGCCGCCGAAACCGGGGATGTAGATGCCGGGCTCGATGGTGTTCACCGCGCCGACTACGTTGTGGAACGCGCCCCCGAAGAGGCCGAGGCCGTGGCCGACCGAATGGATAAAAGGCCCGAAGCCGTCGCGCTTGAACAGCGCGTCGATCGCCTTGTTGATCGCGCGGACGCCCTTCTTCTTCTCGACGAGTCCGAAGCTGAGCTGCGACGCTTTCCAGACCTCGCGATAGACGGCTTTCTGGTCGGCCGACGCCTTGCCGAAAACGAACGTGCGCGTGATATCCGAGCCGACGCCGTTGACCATGCAGCCGAAGTCGACCATCACGAAGTCGCCTTTCTTGAGGCGCCGCTTGCCCGTCACCACGTGCGGATGCGACGTGTGCGGGCCGAAGGCGACCATGCCGTGGCCGACGGCACCCTGCTCGGCCATGTGGAACATGATCTCGCCGTGCAGGTCGATCTCGGTCATCCCCTCCTGGCACATGGCGGGCACAGCCTTGGCCGCGCGGGCGGCGATCCGGCACGAGCGGCGCTGGTCGGCCAGCTCGACCTCGTCGCGCGTGCGCTGCACGCGGTCGACGTGCTCGCCGATGTCGACGAGCTTCCGGCCGCGGAGCATCTTCCTGAGATGGAGACAGAGGCCGTGCGGGACGGCGTGGAACCGGACGCCGACCTTCCTGGCACCATCGAGCGCGTCGCGGATGGCCTGGGGCTGCTTGACCCTCTCCGAGAGGACGACAACGGGCCACGGTGTCTGCGCGCACGCCTCGGCGAACATCGGGTGCGCGATCATCGTCACGCCCTTCCTCGTGGCGACGGCCATCCCCTCGGGCGTGCCGGTGAGCCACCGAAGCAACTGCGGGTCGCCCTGCAACAAGACGGCGTCGGCCACGCCGTTGAGTCTCCGGAACAGCCGGGCAAGCCGGGCCTTGTGGATGCCGCGAGTCATTGAGCACCTCCCATCCCATCTGCGTGCCGGCACAGTCAACCACACACGCCGCCTGATTGCAACACGCGGCGGGGAGACCGGTGAACATTTCCCTTGCGCCGCGCAGCCGTCCGACCGTAGCCTATACGGGGTGTTGCATCCGCTGTCGCGGAGCGCGAGCACCAGGAAGGCAAGGCCACCATGCTCAAGATCACGTTCATCGAGCCGCGCGCTGCGGGCATCCACGTCTACACGAAGTTCAAGATGCCCCGGATGGGTCTGCCGACAATGGCGACCCGGGCCCGCGAGCTCGGCCACACGGTGCGCGTCTATATCGAGGACGTCGGAAAGGTGGACTTCCGCGCCGCGTGCGACGCCGACCTCGTCTGCATCTCCACCATCACCACCACGGCGCCGAGAGCGTACGCGTTCGCCGACAAGTTCCGCCAGCGCGGTCTGCCGGTGCTGATGGGCGGTCCACACCCGACGGCCTGGCCGCAGGAGGCGCTCGAGCACGCCGACTGGGTCCTGCGCGGCGAGGCGGACGACACGTTCTTCGAGTTCCTGGAGAAGTTCGAGAAGGGCCACGAGCTCACGAGCATTGCCGGCCTCTCGTACCGGACCGAGCTCGGCTGCGTCAACAACCCGCTACAGACTAACCTGGTCGATCTCGATACGCTGCCGATTCCCGACCTCACGCTTATCGAAGGCTGGCGGCGGATGCGCATCCTGCCGGTGATGACCTCGCGCGGCTGCCCGTACAACTGCGCGTTCTGCTCGGTCACCAAGATGTTCGGCCGCCGCTACCGGTTCCGCAGCCCGGAGAAGATCGTCGACGAGCTCGAGCAGGCCATGGCGCTCAAGCGGTGGTTCTTCACCTTCTTCGTCGACGACAACTTCATCGCCAACCGCCGGCGCGCCAAGGAGCTCATGCGGCTCATGATCGAGCGCAAGGTCACGCCCCGCTGGTCGGCCCAGGTCCGGGTCGAGGTGGCGAAGGACGATGAGATGCTCGACCTGATGCGGCGCTCGAACTGCCGGTTCGTCTACGTCGGGCTCGAATCGATCAACCCCGAGACACTCAAGCTCTACAACAAGCACCAGAGCCTTGAGGACATCGAGCGCTGCATCCGCAAGCTGCACGCCCACAAGATCCGCATCCACGGCATGTTCGTCTTTGGCGCCGACACCGATACGGTCCGCACCATGCGCGACACGAGCCGTTTCGCGCGGCGCATGCAGATCGACACGGTGCAGTTCATGATCCTCTGCCCGCTGCCCGACACGGAGACGTACCACCAGCTCGAGAGCGAGGGCCGAATCCTCGTGCGCGATTGGAGCCTCTACGACGCGCAGCACGTCGTGTTCAAGCCGAAGAACATGTCGCCGCTCCAGCTTCACCTCGAGACCTGGAACGCGCTCGCGCGCTTCTACTCGCCGCGCGAGATCGCCAAGCGCTACCTGCGCTTCGACTTCTTCGGCGGTTTCCTGCGAACCTACGGGAACCGGGTCAACAAGCAATGGCTGCGCTTCAATTCTGAATTCCACCGGATCCTCGAGCAGGCAAACTGCGTCGAACTACTCAAGACGCTGTCGCCCAAGCCGGTGGTCGTCGAGCCGGACTGACAGGCCGCCCGGCCCTGAGCGGCAGCGACCCGATGACCGATTCCCGAGCGACCACCATGCCGGTGAGGCGAGCATGAAAGCGCTGCACGCCGCCTGTCTTGTTGCCGTGCTTCTCATTACACCGGTCGCCGCCGTCTGCGTCGAGGAGGGCGGCGCCGCCTCCGTGCAAGACCTTCTCGACCAGGCCGCCGCAGAGAAGAAGCAGGGGCACTACACGCAAGCCGCCGACCTCTACGATCGGGCGATCGCCGCCGACCCGAAAGACCCGCTGCCCCGCCTCGAGCTGATCAACCTGCTCGCGCAAGTCGCCGGCAAGGAGAAGCAGTGCCGCCGCGCGATCCAGGATGCGCTCGATGCCGACGTGTTCACGGACACGCAGTGGGCGACCGTCATCGAGGTCTGCACCGAGTGGGGCTTCGAGGGCAAGGCGGCCGACGTCTACCGCATGCTCCTCAAGAAGCACCCGGAGAACGCCGACTACCCGGCGAAGATACTCGAGCTGCGGCTTGCCAGCGACGCCGAACCCGACGAGGTGCGCGCTGAACTCACGACGCTGCTGGGCGACGAGCTCAAACCCGATCTCGCCCTCCGATTGGCCCAGCTCTGCGAATCGTACCTCCATTTCGACGAGGCCGCCTGGCTCTACGAGCGAATCCTCGAGGCCGACGACGCGCACCTCGATGCCCGGCTGCGGCTCGCGCGTCTCGACCTCCGGTGGGGCAAGCTCGATGAGGCCGAGCGGCAGGCGCAGCGCAACGTCGAGCTCGACTACGAGCACGTCGACTCGCGCCTCCTGCTCGCCGAGGTGAAGCTGCGCCGCGGTGACTACGACGAGGCGCTCGAGTCGTTCCGCACGATCGGCAAGGAGGAGGGTGAGCACTTCGGCGCGTACCTTGGCGAGGCGCGCGCGGCGTTCGCCGTCGGCGAGTACGAGGACGCCATCTCCGCCTGCCTCAAAGCGCTGCGGCTCGAACGCGATTCGGCCGACGCACACGCGCTGCTCGGCGAGCTCTACTCCTACACGGGCCGCTACACGAAGGCCGCGGCCGAGTACGGCCGCGCGCTCGAGGTGGACCCGACGCACGTCGAGGCGATGATCGGCGCTGCGCGCGCGCTCGCCGACAGCGGCAAGAGCGAGGAAGCCGAACACGCGTTCTACCGCGTCTACGACATCTACGAATCGGCCGCCACGGAACGCGAGCTCACCGCGCGCGTGCTCACGCACGTCGGGGTCGCCTGCCGCTACACGGACAACCCGAAAGACGCGCTGTACTGCTTCGTCAAAGCGACCGAAAAGGACGCCACGTACATCCCGGCACGCCTGTGGCTCGGCCAGCTCTTCCTCGAGCGCCACCAGCCGGCCGATGCCGCGAAGGAGTTCGCCGAGATCCTGGCGATCAACCCGCGGCACACGGGCGCGCTCGTCGGGCTCGCCGAGATCGCCTTCGAGCGGTCGCAGTTCAGCGACGTGCAGCGCCAGTGCGACGCCGCGCTCGCCGTCAATCCGCGCCACGTCGAGACGCTCAACCTCATCGCCCGGATGCGCATCCTCGACGAGCAGTACGCCGCCGCCAAGGACGCGCTCGACACGTCGCTCGGCGTGAATCCGAACTCGCTCGAGTCGCTCTCGCAGCGTGCCTCGTACTACGAGCAGCTCGGCGAGACGAGCGCCTTCGAGCGCACGATGAAGCAAGTGCTCGCCATCAACCCGAAGTACGCGCGCGGCTACGAGATCGTCGCTGCCGCCTGCGAGTACCGCCGCCAGAACGAGGACGCGCTCGCCCTGCTCCGCAAAGCGATCGAGCTCGACGAGAAGTACGCCCCGGCCTGGACGAGTCTCGGCGTCATCCTGCTGCGCGAGGGGCGCGAGGCCGAGGCCGAGGACGCGCTCAACACCGCGTTCAAGCTCGACAGCTACAACCACCGCACCCTCAACTTCAGCAAGGTGCTCAAAGAGATCCGCCAGGGGTACGTCGTGCGCGAGACCGACCACTTCATCATGAAGTGGCATGGCGACAAGGACTTCGTGCTGGACCATTTCCTGCCGGAGATCTGCGAGCAGGTCTACGACGAGGTGTGCGCGCATTTCGGCTTCGAGCCGCCCAAGAAGACGCTCATCGAGGTGTTCCCGACGCACGACCGGTTCGCCGCGCGCATCGCGGGCGTGCCGTTCATCGCGACGGTCGGCGCATGTTTCGGCAAGGTGTTTGCCATGGACTCGCCCCGCAACGGCGGGTTCGACTGGCGGCGCGTCTTCGAGCACGAGTTCACGCACGTCGTCACGCTCCAGCAGACGAAGATGCGAATCCCGTTCTGGTTCACGGAAGGGCTCGCCGTCTGCTGGGAAAAGGGGCCGCGCCCGATGGACTGGGACCGCATGACGGTGCGCGCGGCCGTGCTCGACGAGGTCGTGCCGCTCGACGAGCTGAGCAGTTGGTTCACGCGCCCGCGGACGATGAACCAGAAGCAGTGGGCCTACGCGCAAGCGGCGCTCACGACCGAGTACCTCTACAAGGAATTCGGCCGCGACGCGATCGTCGCCATGCTCGGCATGTACCGCGACGGCAAACGCACGGCCGAGGTGATCGAGGCGGTCTGCGGCATACCGCAGGCCGAGCTCGAACGCCGCGTCAAGACGTACATCGTCGGCAAGGGCCACGCGCTCGGCGCGTCGCCGCTGTTCATCCTCGACGACGCCGAGCGGCTCAAGGCCCGCGTCGACGCGTCGCCGGGCGACGCCGCAGCCCACGCGCGCTACGCCCAGGCGTTGACCCAGAAGCTCGCCGACGCCTCAGGCCCCGACGCGTCGAGGCTCGCCGGCGAGGCGCGCGCGCATGCCGAGAAAGCGATCGAGCTCGGCACGTCGATGCCCGAGCCGCACACGGCGCTCGCCTACCTCGAGCTCGTCGCCGGGAACGCTGACAAGGCAAGCCGCCATTGCCGGGACGCGCTCGCGCTCGACGCCGACGACTTCGCCGCCCACGCCTACCTCGGCGATATCGCCGCTGCGGCCGAGCGGTTCGACGAAGCGGTCGACCACTACACGGCCGCGCTGCGCATCTACCCGGGGCACGCGCAGATCGGCCACAAGCTCGCGGCCGTCTACGAAAAGCAGGGCGAGCGTGACAAGGCGATCGCCGCTCTGGAGCACGTCATCAGCGTCGAGCACACCCCGTACGCAACGCTTCGTCAGCTCGCGCCGCTCTACGAGGAGAAGAAGGACTGGAAGAACGTTGTCCGCGTCCTCGAGCGCGCGCTCCAGTTCAACCTCTACGACCCGCACGTCTACGAGCTGCTGGCGCGAGCCTACGCGGCGCGCGAACAGGATGAGCTCGCCGAGCAGACGCGCACGATGGGCGCCGACGTCGCCTACCTCGCCGCGACGAGCACGCACAAGAAGGCCGAGGTGCTCGCCTACCTCCGGCTCGCGCTTGCCATGAACCCGAAGCACGAGAAAGCGCTCAAGTTCGTCGAGGAGATCGGCGGCCTGGACGAGGAGCCCGCGGGCGACGAAACCCCGCCTGAGAGCAGCCGCGAAGAGCCTACGCCCGAGGGTGATGCCGCCGACGACCCGGCCGGCCCGTAGCAGCGCCGAATTGCCTTGCGGCCCGTCGGAGCGCTGTGCTAAGAGGCAACCGCACGCGTGACAGGCAGTGGAGGCGTCCGCCATGATCCCCGAAAGCCTGCTCGATACCCTGCTGCTCGACGAGGGCGGCTCGATCGTACTTCTCATTATGGACGGCCTGGGTGACACGGCCACCGCCGAGACGGGCTGGCGCACGCCGCTCGAGGCGGCCGCGACGCCGAACCTCGACGAGCTCGTGAAGGAAGCTGCGTGCGGCCGCGCAATCCCCGTCTCGCCCGGCATCACGCCCGGCAGCGGGCCCGGCCACCTGGCGCTCTTCGGCTACGACCCGATCACCAGCGAGATCGGCCGCGGCGTGCTCGAGGCGGCCGGCGTCGACATGGAGATCACGCCGCGCGACCTGTGCGCCCGCGCGAACTTCGCCACGTACGACAAGCACGGCATCATCACCGACCGCCGCGCCGGCCGCATCCCGACGGAAAAATGCCGTGAGCTCGTCGCCGAGCTCGCCCGCCGCATCCCGAATATCGAGGACGTCGAGTTCATTCTCAAGGCCGGTATGGGGCATCGGTTCGTCGCCATCATGCGCGGCGACGGCCTCGACGGCGACCTGACCGACGCCGACCCCCACCACGACGGCTCGCCCATCCTCGAGGTGAAGGCGGCCCGCGCCGAGGGCCACAAGGCGGCCCGAATCGCCAACGAGTTCATCGCGCGCGCCAACGAACTACTGCAGGACGAGCGGCCGGCGAACGGGATCATGATGCGCGGTTTCTCGAAGACGCCCGCGATCCGCCCGTTCCCCGAGCGGTGGAAGATCACGAGCGCGTCGATCGCCACCTACCCCATGTACCGCGGGATCACGAAGCTGCTCGGCCTCAACGTGCTCGCCACCGGCGAGACGATCGCCGACGAGGCGAACACCTACGTCAACGACGCCGCCAACTACGATTACGTCTTTCTCCACGTCAAGCCGACCGACGCCGCGGGCGAGGACGGCAACTTCGACGCGAAGGTCGCCGCGATCGAGGAGACCGACGCGATGATCCCGACGCTGCTCACGCGCCCGCCCGACGTGCTCTGCGTCACCGGCGACCACTCGACGCCGGTCACGAACAAGGCGCACAGTTGGCACCCGGTCCCCGTCATGGTGCGGTCGCGCGTGTGCGGCGCTGACCGGCTGGAGCGGTTCACCGAGCGGCACTGCAACTCGGGCAGCCTCGGCATCTTCCCGATGATGGAGCTGATGCCCGTGCTGCTCGCCAACGCCGGCCGCATCGACAAGTTCGGCGCGTGAGGAAGAATGAACCGCCGATTCGCGCAGATCGGCACTGATTCTCCGCGCCGCCAAGAGCCGGCGCGGCCCCATCTGCGGCATCTGTGTGAATCCGTGGTGTATAAGCAACAGGGAGTAAGCGCCGCGTGACCGACAACGGAGCCGTCATCAAGGCCGAGGGGCTGCACAAGGTCTTCGTCGACGCGCGCGGCGAGGAGGTGCACGCCGTCCGCGGCCTGAGCTTCGAGGCCCACCGCGGCGAGATCCTCGGCATTCTCGGCCCGAACGGCGCCGGCAAGACAACCCTGCTGCGCATGCTCGCCTCGATTATCCAGCCCACTGAAGGCCGCGCGAGCGTCTGCGGCTTCGACGTCGTGCGCGAGCCCGACGAGGTAAAGCGCCGCATCGGCTTCCTCTCCGGCAACACGAAGCTGTACGCGCGACTCACGGCCGCCGAGACGGTCCGCTACTTCGGCCGGCTCACGGGCCTCGACGACGAGACGATCCGCCGGCGCACGGACTCGATCTTCGCCTCGCTCGACATGGAGGCGATCCGCGACCGCCGGTTCGAGAAGCTCTCGACGGGCCAGAAGCAGAAGGTCTCGGTCGCACGCACGCTCATCCACGACCCCGAGGTGCTCGTGCTCGACGAGCCGACGGCCGGGCTCGACGTGATCGCCTCGCGCGCCATCGTCTCGCTCATCCGCGAGGCGAAGGCGCAGCACAAGACCGTGCTGCTCTCGACCCACTACATGACCGAGGCCGAGGAGCTCTGCGACCGCATCGCCCTGCTGCACGAGGGCGTGTTCCTGGCCGTCGACACGCTCGATCGCCTCGTCGAGGACGCGGGTACGACGAGCCTCAACGAGGCGTTTCTCCGGCGTCTCGAAGCGGCCGGGGCCGATCTCGGCTCGGCGAATGAGGAATCGGTCCGATGAGGCTGCGCCAGGTCAGGATCGTCTTCCTCAAGGAGATGCTCGAGACGCTGCGCGACAAGCGCACGCTCATGGTGATGATCCTCGGCCCCGTGCTCGTCTACCCGGTGCTCATTCTCGTGCTCGTGACCATGACGCAGGCGCAGCAGGGCCGGCTCGAGCAACAACCGTCGCGCGTGGCACTCATCGGCCACGCAGTGGCGCCCGACCTGACCGCCCGCTTGCGCGACGACAAGCAGGTCACGCTCAACACGTTCGGGATCGCCGACCCGCGCCAGGCGGTTCGCACCGGCCGCGTGGAGGCCGCCGTCATCGTGAGCCGCGACGTGGAGGCGCCCGACGAGGGATCGCCGCAGACGGCCGGGGCGCTGGCGCGCATCGTGGTGATCTACGACCAAGCCGATGAGCGGTCCGAGCTTGCGTATCAGCGCATCCGCGAGCTGCTCGGCGATTACTCGCGTGGGGCGGTCACGACGCAGCTCGCGCAGCTCGAGGAGGGCGAGGAATACGCCTACCCGCTCGTGATCAAGCGGGAATCGGTTGGCACGCCGGAGGGCGCGGGGCGCCGGGTGCTCGGCTACGTGATCCCGATGATGCTTGTGCTCATGACGATCGCCGGCTCGATGTACCCGGCGATCGACACGACGGCCGGCGAGAAGGAGCGCGGCACGATCGAGACGATCCTCACCACGCCGGCCGGCATCGCCGAGATCGTCGCGGGCAAGTTCCTGACCGTTTTCCTCATCGCGATCGCCACCGGGCTGCTCAACCTGGCCGGCATGGGCCTGTCACTTGCCGCCATCGGCCACGCCGCGCAGGAGACGATCAACCTCTCGCTGCCGATTGACGCGGCGCTGCTCGTGCTGCTGTTCCTCGTGCCGCTCGCGTTCCTGTTCAGCTCGGTGATGATGACCGTGGCGATGTACGCGCGCACGTTCAAGGAGGCGCAGAACTACGCGACGCCCAT
>CAYUZG010000016.1:0-21142 GCA_964449605.1 uncultured Verrucomicrobiota bacterium
GCGAGGGCGGCAGCACGGTGGGCGCCGGCACGATCGTGGAGATCATCGAGTAGCCGCCTCGCGGCGCCCGAGCTGAGCAGACACGACACACAACCAGGAAAGAAGACGATTTTGGAAGGGCAGCGGATTCGGATACGGCTCAAGGCGTTCGATCACCGGATCCTCGATCATTGGGCCAAGGAGATCGTCGAGACGGCCAAGCGCACGGGCGCTTCGGTGACGGGGCCGATCCCGTTGCCGACGCGCAAGGAGCGCTACACGGTGCTGCGCTCGCCCCATGTCGACAAGAAGTCGCGGGAGCAGTTCGAGATCCGCACGCACAAGCGGCTGCTCGACATCCTGAGCCCGACGGCCAAGACGGTGGACGAGCTGAAGAAGCTCAATCTGCCCGGGGGCGTGCATATCAACGTGAAACTGGTGTAGGGCCGCAGCGGGCGGGCCGAATGCGCCCGGCGCGGATTCGTCATTGACGAACCGCCTGCGGTTCCGGTATATAACGCGTTTCTTGTCTTGCGGGCCGGCGCGGCCGGCCTGGCGGGTGGCAATGCCGACGATATGAGCATGGCGATGGAATTGTTAGGACGAAAACTCGGCATGATGCAGTTCTTCGATGAGCGCGGCGACGCCGTCGGCGTCACCGTCGTCGAGGCTGGCCCTTGCGTGGTCACGCAGGTGAAAACGGCCGATACGGACGGCTACGAGGCGGTCCAGCTCGGCTTCCTCGACAAGCGCGAGCGCGTCACCAGCAAGCCGCTCCGGGGCCACTTCGGCAAGGCCGGCGTGGCGCCGAAGCGCGTCGTGCGCGAGAGCCGCGTCGAGGACGCCGGCGCCTACTCGGTCGGCCAGGAGCTCACGGTCGGCGAGCTGTTCAAGCCGGGCGACTTCGTCGACGTGCAGGGGACCTCCAAGGGGCGGGGGTTTGCCGGCGGCATCAAGCGCTATGGCATGCGCCGCTCGCCCGAGAGCCACGGCGGCCGGACCCAGCGCCAGCACGGCTCGACCGGACAAGCGGCGAACCCGTCGCGCGTGCTCAAAGGCACCCGGATGCCCGGGCACATGGGCGCGCGGCAGGTCACCGTGCAGACCCTTCGCGTGGTCGCCGTGCGCGCCGATCAGCATCAGATTCTCTTGGAGGGCGCTGTGCCGGGGCCGACGAGCGGCATCGTGACCCTGAGCCCCGCGGTCAAGAAAAGCGCAACCAAATCGTAGCGAGACGAACCGTGGCGCAGGTGCCAATCTACAACGACAAGGGCAAGGCGGTCGGCAAGGCGACGATCGGCGATCGGATCGCTGTGCGCGAGCCGAACCCGCAGTTGATCCACGACTACGTGGTCGCCGTGCGGGCGAACGAGCGGCAGTGGTCGGCCAACACGCGCGACCGCAGCCTGGTGCACGGCTCGACGATTAAGCCGTGGCGGCAGAAAGGCACGGGCCGAGCGCGGGCCGGAACGCTCAAGTCGCCGATCTTCCGCGGCGGCGGCACGACTCACGGCCCGAAGCCGAAAGACATGCGCGTCAACCTGCCGAAGAAGGTGCGCCGCCTGGCGCTTGAGACCGCGCTGGCCGACGCGGTGCGGGACGAACGGCTGCTCGTGCTCGAGCAGCTCAAGATCGCCGAGCCGCGTACGCGGCTCGTTGCCGCGCTGCTCACGTCGCTCAAGCTCGACGGCACCGTGCTGCTGGTGGTCGCGGCGGTCGATGAGACCCTGCGGCGCGCCGCGCGCAACATCTCGACCCTGACGTTCAAGGCGGCGGGAAACGTGGGCGCGATGGACGTGCTCGGCGCGCGCACGGTCGTCGTGACGCGTGATGCGCTCGGGCCGCTGGGGCTCGTTGACGAGGAAAAGAGCGCCCCGGCCGACGAAGCCTCCTCAGGAGAGAAGGCCTCCTTAGGAAAGGAGGGCGCGTCGTGAGGAAGAGCGAGTATACGATCGTGCGCGAGCCGCTGCTGAGCGAGAAGGGCTCGGAGCTGGGCGAGAAGCAGAACCAGTACTTCTTCAAGGTGGCGCTCAACGCGAACAAGATCGAGATCAAACGGGCCATCGAGCGGCTCTACAAGGTCAAAGTGGACAACGTCAACACGATGCGGGTGCCCGGCAAACGCAAGCAACTTCGCCGCAAGGTCGGCTATACACCGGACTGGAAGAAGGCCGTAGTCACGCTGAAGCAAGGGCACACGATCGAGTTCGTCTAGGAGCGCGCTGCGAACGATGGCTGTCAAAAAACATAGACCGGTGACCCCGTCCTTGCGGTCAACCGTGACGCTTGACTCGAAGGGCCTGAGCGCCAAACGGCCGGAGAAGCGGCTGACCGAGCCGCTCAAACGCTCGGGCGGCCGTAACGCGAATGGCCGGATCACGGTCCGGTTCCGCGGTGGCGGCCACAAGCGCCTCTACCGGCGCATCGACTTCAAGCGCGACAAGGACGACATGCCGGCTGTGGTCGAGGCGATCGAGTATGACCCGAACCGGACGGCCAACATCGCGCTCCTCAGCTACGAGGACGGCGAAAAGCGCTACATCGTCGCGCCGCAGGGGCTCGTGGCAGGCGCCACGGTCACCAGCAGCGGCGAGGCGGTCGAGGTGAAGCTGGGCAACTGCATGCCGCTCAAGGTGATGCCGCTCGGCACCACGGTGCACAACGTCGAGCTTCGGCCCGGCCAGGGCGCCAAGATGGTGCGAAGCGCGGGCCTCAGCGCCGACCTGATGGCGCGCGAGGGCAAGTACGCGCACCTGCGGCTGCCGTCGGGCGAGGTGCGCAAGGTGCGCGTCGAGTGCCGCGCGGTGGTCGGTCGTGTCGGCAACGCCGAGCACGAGTCGCGCTCGCTGGGCAAAGCGGGCCGTAAGCGCTGGCTCGGCCGGCGGCCGCACGTGCGGGGCGTGGCGATGAACCCGGTCGACCACCCGATGGGCGGCGGCGAAGGCAAGGCGAGCGGGGGGCGGCATCCGTGCTCGCCCACGGGCCAGCTCGCCAAGGGCTTCCGCACGCGCAAGCGGCGCAAGTCGACCAAACACATTGTGAAGTCGCGGACAGCGAAGCGATAGGAACGAAGACGATGTCGCGTTCGATCAAGAAAGGGCCGTACGTCGACGAGAAGCTGCTCAAGAAGGTGCAGCGGATGGAGGCGGCCGGCGAGCGCCGCACGATCATAACGTGGTCGCGCCGCTCGATGATCGTGCCTGAGTTCGTCGGCCACACGTTTGCGGTCCATAACGGGCGGAAGCACCTGCCGGTCTTTGTGAGCGAGAACATGGTCGGGCACAAGCTCGGCGAGTTCGCACCGACCCGCACGTTCCGCAAGCACGCGGGACAGAAGTAGCGGAGGCGCGCTGGGGTGATGGCAGAGGTGAGAGCGGTTGCCAAGCACGTGCGAATCCCGCCGCGCAAGGCGCGGCGGGTGGCCGCGCTCATCCGCGCCCAGAACGCCGAGGCGGCGCTCGAGCAGTTGCAGTTCGTCAAATCGAAAGCCGCACGGCTCGTGGCGCGCGTGCTTCGGTCGGCGATCGCCAACGCCGAGACGAACGCGAAGCTCGATCGCTCGGCGCTGGTGGTCAAGGACGCCCGCGTCGACGAGGGCATCGGCTGGCCCGGGCGGCGGATGCGTTCGCGCGGGGCGGTCGACATGATTCATCGGCGCACGAGCCACATCACCGTGGTGGTCGAGGAAGCCTCGGGCGGCGATTGAGGAGGTTTGCGTGGGACAGAAAGTCAACCCAATCGGGTTCCGGGTCAGCGTCAACAAGGATTGGCGGTCGCGGTGGTTCTCGCCGAAGCGCGGCTTCGGCGACTTGGTGCACGAGGACATCATGATCCGCGAGTTTATCCGTCATCACTTGCCGGCGGCCGGCATCCCGGAGGTGATCATCGAGCGGGCGTCGAACCGGGTGATCGTCAAGCTGCGCACCTCGCGTCCGGGCATCGTGATCGGGCGCAAGGGCCAGGAGATCGACCGGCTCAAGGACGCGCTGGCCGACATGACCGGCAAGGAAGTGCATCTCGACGTGACCGAGATCAAGCGCCCCGAGCTCGAGGCGCAGCTCGTGGCCGAGAACATCGCGCTGCAGCTCCAGCACCGGATCTCGTTCCGGCGCGCCATGAAGAAGGCGGTGAGCCAGGCGATGGACTTCGGCGCCGAGGGCATCAAGGTCAGCGTCGCCGGGCGGCTCGGCGGGCACGAGATGTCGCGCACCGAGCACACCAAGGAAGGCAAGATCCCGCTCCACACGTTGCGGGCGGATATCGATTACGGGTTCGCCGAGGCGCGCACGACGTACGGCACGATCGGCGTCAAAGTGTGGGTGTTCAAAGGCGAGAGGTTGCCCGAGAAGAAGGAGCCGGCCCATGGCGCTCATGCCAAAACGCGTTAAGCACCGCAAGGTGCACCGCGGCAGCCGGTCCGGCATGGCCAAGCGCGGCACCGCGATCAGCTTCGGCGAGTACGGGCTGCAGAGCCTCGGGCGCGGCTGGCTCGAAGCGCGCCAGATCGAGGCCGCGCGCGTGGCGATCAACCGCCACATCAAGCGGCGCGGCAAGATGTGGATTCGCGTCTTTCCCGACAAGCCGTACACCAAGAAGCCGGCGGAGACACGGATGGGCAAGGGCAAAGGCGCGCCGGAGGGGTGGGTCGCCGTGGTGCGGCCGGGCCGGATGCTCTTCGAGCTCGAGGGCGTGCCCCACGTCGTGGCGCAGGAGGCGTTCCGGCGGGCGGCGGCCAAGCTGCCGTTTCGGACGCGGTTTGTCAGCCGGCACCACTACGCATAGGCAGCGCAACGGGCAGCGATGAAGACACAGGAACTGAGAGAGAAAACGCGCGACGAGCTCGAGGAGATCTACGACGATCTGCGCGAGGAGCTGTTTCGGCTCCGGGCGCAGAGCGCGGTCTCGCAGCTTGAGAAATCGCACCGGGTCAAGGAGGTGCGCCGCACAATCGCCCGGCTGCTGACGATTCTCAAGGATGGCGGCTATAGCCACGTATAGCCCGGCGCGCGCTGGAGCGAGGACACGAGACGATGGCTGAAGCGGAACGGCAACACGGCAGTGCGATGGGCCACAAGCGGCGTGAGCGCACGGGCGTGGTCGTGAGCAATGCGATGAACAAGACCGTGGTGGTGCGAGTCGAGCAGGTGTTCCGGCACCCGAAGTACGAGAAGGTGGTCCGTCGCTCGCGCACGTTCTACGCGCACGACGAGGCCGAACAGGCCGGCCGCGGCGACATGGTGCGCATCCGCGAGACGCGGCCGCTCAGCAAGCTCAAGCGGTGGCGGGTCGTCGAGGTGATCAAGTCCGCGCCGCAAACGGATCGAGGGAGTGTGGGCGGCGAGTGATTCAGCAGCAGTCAAAGCTCGACGTGGCCGACAACACGGGCGCCCGGCGCGCTCAGTGCATCCGCGTGCTCGGCGGCTCGAAGCGGCGCTACGCCCACGTGGGCGACATCATCGTGGCCTCGGTCAAGGAGGCGTCGCCCGATGCGACGATCAAGAAAAAGAGCGTGGTCAAGGCGGTCGTGGTGCGCACGCGGCGGCCCATCCACCGGGACGACGGGTCGACGCTGCGGTTCGACTCGAACGCGTGCGTCATCATCGACGAGAACCGGAACCCGAAGGGGACGCGCATTTTCGGGCCGGTCGCGCGCGAGCTGCGCGAGAAGAACTTCATGAAGATTATCTCGCTGGCCGAAGAGGTGCTCTAGATGGCGGCCCCGAAAGCACATATCCGACGCGACGACGTCGTCGAGGTGCTCGCCGGGCGTGACCGCGGCAAGCGCGGCCGGGTGCTGCGCGTGTACCCGAAGAAGGACCGAGCCCTCGTCGAGGGCGTCAATTTCGTCACCAAAGCGATGCGGCCCGACGCGAAGCTGAATCAGTCCGGCGGGTTCGTCAAGAAGGAGAGCCTGATCCACGTGTCGAACCTGCGGCGCGTCGGCGAGGGCGCCAAGTCGAAGAAGGGAGCCGAGTAGGAGCGATGCCGCACTTGCTCGACCATTACCGCGAGACCGTTGTGCCCAAGATGATGGAGCGTTTCGGCTATCGCAACGCGATGCAGGTGCCGCGGCTGCGCAAGATCGTGCTCAACATGGGCCTGGGCGCGGCCGCGCGCGAGAAGGAGCTTATCGACGACGCGCTCGGCCAGCTCACGATGCTCAGCGGCCAGCGGCCGGTGGTGACGCTTGCGCGCCGCAGCATCGCGGGCTTCAAGCTGCGCAAGGGCATGCCAGTGGGCGCCAAGGTGACCCTGCGCGGCACGCGGATGTATGAGTTCCTCGAGCGCCTGGTGGGTGTGGCGATCCCGCGCATCCGCGACTTCCGCGGGCTGCCGCGCACGTTCGACGGCCGGGGCAACTACAACATGGGGCTGACCGAGGCGACGGTGTTTCCCGAGGTCAATGCCGACAAGGTGAAGCGAGTGCAGGGGCTCGACGTGACGCTCGTCAGCTCGGCCCAGAGCGACGAGGAGGCCCTCGGCTTCTTCGAGCTCATGGGAGTACCATTCAAGCGCGTTTGAGACGAAGGACTGGAGCCGAACCAACGTGGCACGCAAGGCACTGATCGAAAAGAGCCATCGGCGGCCGAAGTTCGCGGTCCGCCGCTACCACCGGTGCCGGCGCTGCGGCCGGCGCCGGGGGTACATGCGCAAGTTCCAGCTCTGCCGGATCTGTTTCCGTGAGCTGGCGAGCGCGGGGCTTATTCCAGGTGTGATCAAGGCGAGCTGGTAGCGGGGCGCGCCGAAGGCGCCGCGCGGACGCGGCGAAAAGGAGAACGACCCGAGCGATGTCAATGACCGACCCGATAGCCGATTTGCTCACGCGGATTCGCAACGCGAATCAGGCGCTCAAGCCGCACGTCGATGTGCCTGCCTCGCGCCTCAAGCGCGAGGTGCTTCAGGTGTTGCGCCAGACGCGCTACATCGACAGCTTCGACATGCTCGACGACGCCAAGCAGGGCGTGTTGCGCGTCCACCTCAAGTACACGCCCGAGCGCGAGCGGGTCATTACCGGCCTGCGGCGCGTGAGCCGGCCCGGGTTGCGCAAGTACGTCAAGGCCAAGGAAGTGCCGCGCGTGCTCGGCGGCCTCGGCGTGGCGGTGTTGACCACGCCCAAGGGGGTCATGTCTGACGAGGAGTGCCGCCGCGAGCACGTCGGCGGCGAGGTGATCTGCTACATCTGGTAGGGCGACGGGAAGCGACAGCGATGTCGAGAATTGGCCGACAGCCGATCAAGCTTGAGCCGGGCGTCGATGTGCAGCTCGGCGACGGCGCGATCACCGTCACGGGGCCGAAGGGGACGCTGAGCCGGCGGCTCAGCCCCCGGGTCAGCGTCACGGTGGCCGACGGCGTCGTGCGCGTGGCCCGGGCGGGCAACAGCAAACAGGACAAGGCCGTGCACGGGACAACGCGCGCCCTCGTGGCCAACATGGTCGAGGGCGTCACGAAGGGCTACGAGAAGAAGCTCGAGATTCGCGGCGTCGGCTATCGCGCGCGGTTGACGGAACGCACGCTCGACGTCTCGGTCGGCAAGGTGCGCCCGTGCCTCTATACGCTGCCCGAGGGCATCGAGGTCGCGATCTCGACCATCGCCTCGATGCACTCGACCGAGAAGTACACGCTGCTTGCGCTCTCGGGCATCGACAAGGAGCTGCTCGGGCAGGTCGCCGCCGACATCCGCCGGTTCCATCCGCCGGAGCCGTACCTGGGCAAGGGGATCCGGTACGTCGACGAGCACGTGCGGCGCAAGGCCGGCAAGACGGTTGGGTAACGGCCCGTTGGGAAACGGCAAGCCAATGACACGAGACAGCGAGACAACGATGGGCCGGCGGCGGCGGCGGTGGCGTATCCGCAAGCGGGTACGCGGCACAGCCGAGCGCCCGCGCGTGTGCATCTATAAGGGCAACGCGAACCTGCACGTCCAGGCGATCGACGACGAGACCGCCACGGTCCTCGCGACCGCCTCGACCGTGATGCCGCAGTTCCGCGCGCTCGGGCTCGCAAGCCCGACCAACATCGAGGCGGCCCGGGCCGTGGCCGGGATGCTCGCCGAGCGGCTGGCCGAGAGAAAGATCGAACGCGTCGTCTTCGACCGCAGCGGCTACCCCTACCACGGGCGTGTCAAGGCGGTGGCCGAGGCGTTGCGGGCCGCGAAGATCGCTGTCTAATCGAACAGAAGGAGAGTGCGCCATCGTGGCGGTTCAACGCAGAAACGAGCCAAGAAGAAGGTCCGACGAAGAAAAGCCGAGCGGCGAGCTGATCGAGACGATCGTCAACATCAACCGGTGTGCCAAGGTGGTCAAGGGCGGCCGGCGGTTCAGCTTCGGCGCGCTGGTGGTTGTCGGCGACGGCCAAGGCCGCGTCGGCGCGGGCCTGGGACGAGCGAACGGCGTCGCCGAGGCGATACGGAAAGGCATCGAGCAGGCCAAGCGCGCCATGTTCACCATTCCGATGGAGGGGAACACGATCCCGCACCCGGTGATCGGCGAGTTTGGCGCGGGCCGCGTCCTGCTCAAGCCGGCCTCAGCCGGCACGGGCATTATCGCCGGTGGCGGCGCCCGGGCCGTGCTCCAGGCCGGCGGGGTGCGCGACGTGCTCACCAAGAGCCTTGGCTCGAGCAACCGGCTCAACGTGGTCAACGCCACAATCGCGGGGCTCAAGGCGCTGCGCCGCCGCAGCGACATCGAACAGCTCAAGGAGGCGGGCGGGCGTGTCACTCAGTAGGCTCACCAACACCACGCGGCGTGCGCCGCGCAAACGCCGGGGCCGGGGCGTGGCCTCCGGCACCGGCGGCACGGGCGGCCGCGGCCACAAAGGCCAGCGCGCGCGCGCCGGCTCGTCCCGGCGCGCCTGGCAGGAAGGCGGCCAGATGCCGCTGTATCGCCGGTTGCCGAAGAAGGGCTTCAACAACAACCGGTTCAAGACACGCTATGCCGTGGTCAACGTGCGCGATCTTGCCCGCTTCGAGGCCGGCTCGGAGGTGACGCCCGAGCGGCTTGTGCAGCGCGGGCTCGTCAGGAAGCTGCGCGACGGGGTGACGATCCTCGGCCAGGGCGAGCTCGGAGTGGCGCTGACGGTTCGGGCACACCGGTTCAGCGCCACAGCGCGCACGAAGATCGAACAGGCCGGCGGCACCTGCACGGTGATCGAGTAGTCCGATGCTGCGCGCGTTCGCCAACATCTTCCGAATCCACGACCTGCGGCGCAAGGTGCTCATCACCCTGCTGCTGCTGGCCGTGTGCCGCGTCGGGGCGCACATCCCGACCCCGGGCGTCAACGGCGACGCGCTCGAGGAGCTGTTCGCCAGGCAGGCCGGCGCGCTCGGCGGCAACCTCCTCAACTTCATCAACATGTTCTCGGGCGGCGCCTTCCTGCGCGCCACGATCATCGCGCTGGGCATCATGCCGTACATCACCGCCTCGATCATCCTGCAGTTGTTGACGGCCGTGATCCCGGCGCTCGAGCGGCTCGCCAAAGAGGAAGGCGAGGAAGGCCGGCGCAAGATCACCCAGTACACGCGCTACGGCACGGTGCTGATCTGCCTGTTTCAGGGCTTCTTCATGGCGCAGTACGTTGAGAGCCTCAGCCATCAGGCGCTCGGCCTCGGGGTGTCGCAAGCGGTCGTGTCCCAGGGCGGGCTCGGGTTCCGGGTCCTCACGGCGCTGACGATGACGGTCGGCACGATGTTCCTGATGTGGGTCGGCGAGCAGATCAGCGAGCGCGGCGTCGGCAACGGGATCTCGCTCATCATCACGGTCGGGATCATCTCGCGCGTGCCCGTGGCGATCTCGGACACGTGGAGCAACCTGTCGCTGATCGACCCGCAGTCGCGGACGCTGCCGCCATACCTGCTGCTGATTCTCGGCGCCGTGTTCGTGATCGTCGTGATGGCGATCATCATCGTCACCCGCGGCCAGCGCCGCATCCCCGTGCAGCAAGCCAAGCGCATTGTCGGGCGCCGCATCTACAGCGGCCAGTCGAGCTATTTCCCTCTGCGGGTCAACTACGCCGGCGTCATCCCGATCATCTTCGCCTCGTCGCTGCTGATGTTCCCGGCCACGCTGGCGCGCTTCTTCGGCGGCGGCGGCTTCTTCCAGTCGCTCAGCGCCATGCTCTCGCCGGGCTCGTGGCTGTACACGCTGCTGTATGCGCTGCTGATCATCTTCTTCTGCTACTTCTGGACGGCGACGCAGTTCGACCCGATCAAGATATCGAACGACATGAAGAAAAACGGCACGTTTATCCCAGGCAAACGTCCCGGCAAGCCGACGGCCGAGTTCCTCGATCGCACGATGAACCGCCTGGTGCTCTCGGGCGCGTTGTTCTTGGCGGCGGTCGCAGTGTTGCCGACGCTGCTGACACGGGCGCACGCGGGTGTGACCTACTCGATGGCGAGTTTCTTCGGCGGCACAGGCCTGCTCATCATCGTTGGCGTGATGCTCGACACGATGGGCACGGTCGAGTCGCACCTGCTGATGCGCCACTATGACGGGTTCATGAAAAAGGGACGGTTACGGGGGCGGTACTGATGAGCGGACGACGTTCCATCGTCATTTTCGGCCCTCCCGGAGCGGGCAAGGGCACCCAGGCGAGCCGGCTGGTTCGCGACTTTGGGTTCGAGCACATCGCCACCGGCGACATCTTACGCGAGGCGATCGCCGGCGATACCGAGCTGGGCCGTCGGGCCAAGGGCTACGTCGAGACCGGCTCGCTCGTGCCCGACGAGGTGGTCATCCCGATCGTCGAGGAGCGCATGCGCTCGACGCGGGGGAACCGGAGCTTCCTGCTCGACGGGTTCCCGCGCACGATCCCGCAGGCCGAGATGCTCTTCGAGGCCGCCGAGCGCGTCGGCGCACCGGTCGAGAAGGTCGTGTATCTGAACACGCCGGACGAGGTTGTGCTCAAGCGCCTCACCCAGCGCCGTCAGTGCCGGCTCTGCGGCGCCGTCTACAACCTGGCGACCATGCCGCCGAAGGAGCCGGGCAAGTGCGACGGCTGCGGCGGCCGCATCTACCAGCGCGACGACGACAAGGAAGAGACGGTCCGTGCCCGGCTCAAGATCTTTGAGGAGCAGACGCGCGACGTGATGCGGTTTTACCGCGACCGCGGGCTGGTGGTCGAGGTAGACGGCGCTCTGCCCGTCGAGCAATCGTATGGGACGATCGCGGAGAGTCTCCGCGAGGCGCAATGATCATTTACAAGAGCGATCGCGAGATTGCCGCACTTGGCGAGGCGGGCCGGATCGCGGCGATCATCCGCGACGCGCTGTGCGCGCAGGTGGCGCCCGGCGTCACGACGGCCGACCTCGAGGACGAAGCGCGGCGACTGATGCGCGAGCACGGCGTTGCCTCGGCGTTCAAGGGCTACCGGGGCTACCCGGGCTACATCTGCACCTCGGTCAACGAGGAGATCGTGCACGGGATCCCTGGCTCGCGGCGGCTCGTCGAGGGCGATGTGGTGAGTCTCGACGTCGGGATCCGCCACGAGGGGTTCATCGGCGACACGGCGCGCACGGTGCCCGTCGGCGAGGTCGACGAGCTCAAGCGGCGGCTGCTCGACGTTGGGGCCCGCTGCCTCGAAGCGGCCATCGAGCAGATGGGGCAGGGCCACCGGCTCGGCGACGTCTCGCACGCGGTGCAGGCGACAGCCGAAGCGGCCGGCTTCTCGGTCGTGCGCGACTTCGTCGGGCACGGCGTCGGGCGCGAGATGCACGAGGAGCCGAAGGTGCCCAACTACGGGCGGCCGGGCACGGGGCCCCTGCTCGGGCGCGGACTGGTGATCGCCATCGAGCCGATGGTCAACGCGGGGACGCACGAGACCCGCGTGCTGGACGACGGGTGGACGGCGGTGACGGCCGACGGTCGGCCGTCGGTCCACTTCGAACACATGGTTGCTGTGACACGGGACGGCCGCAAGGTGCTAACCGCATGTCCAAAGAAGGCGTGATACGCGTCGAAGGTGTGGTCAAGGAGCTCTTGCCGAACACGATGTTTCGGGTCGAGCTCGAGACCGGACACCAGATCCTGGCGCACATCTCAGGGAAGATGCGCATGCACTTCATCCGGATCCTGCGAGGCGACCGAGTCACTGTCGAGATGACGCCCTACGACTTGGGCAAGGGGCGCATCGTATACCGAGAGAAGGTGCGAGAATGAAGGTCCGAGCATCCGTCAAACGCATGTGCGAGCGCTGCAAGGTGATCCGGCGCAAGGGCGTGCTGCGCATCATCTGCACGAACCCGCGCCACAAGCAGCGTCAGGGCTGAACCGACTGCGACTGGAGGAACAGACGTGCCACGCATTGTTGGTGTCGACATACCGAAGGAGAAGCTGATCAAGGTGGCGCTCACCTATATCCACGGCATCGGGCCGACTCGGTCCGAAGCCGTGCTCAAGGAGGCGGGCATCGACCTCGGCATGCGGGCCAAAGACCTGACGCCCGACGAGGTGGGCCGGATCACCGAGGTGCTCAGCCGCGCGCCGTATCCGATCGAGGGCGACCTGCGCCGCGAGACCCAAGGCAATATCAGGCGGCTTATCGCCATCCATTCGTACCGCGGCCAGCGCCATACGTTGAGCCTGCCCGTACGCGGCCAACGTACGCACACGAATGCCCGCACGCGCAAGGGGCCGCGGCGCGCGACCGTGGCGCTCAAGCGCAAGGTGACGAAGTAGGTCGAGGAGGACCGCATCAGTGGCAAAGCGTGACCAGAAACCCGGCGGGCGCCGCAAGACGGCGCAGCGGCGTATCAGCAAGATCGTGCCTGGCGGAATCGCCCACATCCAGGCAACGTTCAACAACACGATCGTGACGATCACGGACCCGTCCGGCAAGGTGCTTGCCTGGTCGAGCGGCGGCAAGGTCGGGTTTTCCGGCTCGCGCAAGAGCACGGCGTTCGCCGCGCAGCTCGTCGCCGAGGACGCCGGTAAGACGGCCAAGGCCTACGGCATGCGCGAGATCAAGGTCTACGTCAAAGGGCCCGGCAGCGGGCGCGAGAGCGCGATCCGGGCGCTTCAGGCCGTCGGGCTCAATATCACGATGATCAAGGACGTGACGCCGATCCCGCACAACGGCTGTCGCGCGCCGAAGCGGCGGCGCATCTAGCCCACCGACGCGAGCGACGCCGGGGACCGGGTGCCTGCCCGCTTCATCGGGGAGCAGGGGTTGACACAGACCGACACGTTGGGAGTGAAGGCGAAATGGCCATCAAGCTTGGTCGCTTCGAATTGCCGAACCGGCTGATCAAAGACGACAAGACGGCGACGGATACCTACGCGCGTTTCGTGGCCGAGCCGTTCGAGGCCGGGTTCGGCCACACGATCGGCAACTCGCTACGCCGCGTGCTGCTCTCGTCGCTCGAGGGCGCCGCGATCACGGCCGTCAAGATCGCCGGGGTGCAGCACGAGTTCTCGACGATGAAAGGTGTCGTCGAGGACGTGGCCGAGATTGTGCTCAACCTCAAGAAGGTGCTCTGTGTATCGCACACGCGCAAGACGCGCCAGCTCAACCTCACCGTCAAGCGCGACGGCCAGGTGACTGCCGGCGACATCGAAGCCGACGGCACGGTCGAGATCCTCAACCCGGAGCAGCATATCTGCACGCTGACCGAGAACCGGCGCCTGAGCGTCGAGCTCGACGTGAACGTCGGCCGCGGCTACAAGCCGAGCGAGCTGCTCAAGGGCGAGGACGAGCCGATCGGCAAGGTCGCCATCGACGCGCTGTTCAGCCCGGTGCGCAAGGTCAAGTACTCGACCGAAAACACGCGCGTCGGCCAGCAGATGAACTACGACCGCCTCATCATGGAGATCTGGACCGACGGCCGGCTCACGCCCGACGAGGCGCTCAAGCAGGCCTCGGCCATCCTGCGGCGCCATCTTGACGTGTTCGTCGACTACGACGAGCATTACGTCGAATTCGAGGCGCCGAAGCGCGAACGCAAAGACGAGGAAGAGGAGCTGCGCAAGCTGCTGTTCATGCCGATCAGCGAGATCGAGCTTTCGGTGCGCGCCGCCAACTGCATTGCCAACGCCCAGATCGAGACGATCGGCGACCTCGTGCAGAAGACCGAGGCCGACATGCTCAAGTACCGCAACTTCGGCAAGAAGTCGCTCGCCGAGATCAGGGCCATCCTCGAGGGAATGGGCCTCAGCCTCGGCATGAAGGTTGATCATATCCTCGACAAGAAGGACGACGAGGAAGACGAGGGGTAGGGCCGGATGCGACACCGCAAGGCTAGAGGGCAGCTTGGGCGCACGTCGGCCCATCGCCGCGCCATGATCAACAACATGATCACGTCGTTGTTCGCCCACGAGCGCATCCGGACGACCGTGCCGAAGGCGAAAGTCGCCCGGCGCGTTGCCGAGCGCATGATCACCTACGCCAAGCGCGACACGCTGCACGCGCGGCGGCTGGCGCATCGGCGGATTCGCGACGATGAAGTGCTGCGCAAGCTGTTCGCCGTGCTCGGCCCGCGCTACCAGAGCCGTCCCGGTGGCTACACGCGCATCGTCCGGCTTGCCGCTCGCCCGGGCGACGGGGCCGAGCAGGCAATCCTCGAGCTGGTCGACCGCTTCGGCGCAGGGACGCCGGCCGGCTCGGAGAAGCCGAAACGCAGCCGCAAGAAGAAAGCCGCGGGCGCCGAACCGGCTGAGGAAGATGTCCAGGAGGCCGAAGCGGCCGAAGTAGAGCCTGAGCCCGGCGACGAGGCTGAACAAGAGCCGCCGGCCGAAGCGACGGCCCCGGAGGCCGAGGCGGCTGGAACCGAGGCGGAAGAGAAGCCGGCGAAGAAAAAGAAGGCCAAGAAGCCGCGCCGCGGCCTGCTGCGTCGACGCAAGCGCAGCCAGTAGCGGCCCACTCCCGTTGTCCCGCGCGTTGTGTCCCGGTCTTCGTTTGTCCCGTCGTGATGTGGTATACTCTCGCGTCAATCCATCCAGGGGGCTATGAGCCATGGAGTTGCTGCGCATTGGCGCGCCGAAGGATCGCGACCGGCTTGAACGTCTTGTCGAGCGGCCTTCGCACACGCGCGACATCGAGACCTGGGTCCGGCCCATCGTCGACGCGGTCCGGCGCCGGGGCGACGTGGCGCTCATCGAGCTGACGCGCAAGTTCGACGGTGTGCGGCTCACCCCTGCCCGGATCCGCGTGTCTCAGCGCGAGATCGAGGCGGCAGTCGACAAGGTACCGCCTAAGCTGCTGCGTGCGCTCAAGACAGCTCGACGCAACATCGAGGCGTATCACCGGCACCAGCGTCGCGCGTCGTGGACGATGAAGGCCCGCAGCGGCGCCGTGCTGGGTGACCGCATCGTGCCGTTGCGTCGTGTGGGCGTCTGTGTGCCTGGGGGCGTTGCCCCGCTTGTCTCGTCGATGCTCATGACCGTCGTGCCGGCGCGCGTCGCCGGGGTCGAGCAGATCGCCGTCGTCACACCGCCCAAGAAGGCAGGCGCTGTCAGTCCGGCCATTCTCGCCGCGTGCCACCTCTGCGCCGTCGACGAGGTCTACCGCGTGGGCGGTGCGCACGCGGTGGCTGCGCTCGCGTATGGGACGCGCACGATCCCGCGCGTTGACAAGATCGTCGGCCCAGGCGGCGTTTTCACGACGACGGCCAAGAAGCTCGTCTACGGCACCGTTGCCCTCGACGCGCCGTACGGACCGAGCGAAGTGCTCGTGCTCGCCGACGGCTCGGCCGACCCGCGCTGGGTCGCGGCCGACATTGTCTCGCAGGCCGAGCACGGCACCGGGCACGAGTTCGCGATCCTTGTGACGACCTCGCTCCGGCTGGCGCGCCAGGTGCAGGCGGCCGTCCAGACGCAGCTCGACGAGCTGTCCATCCGCCCCAAGGTCCGGAATCAGATCAGCCGCGGCATCGCCCTCGTCGTGGCGCCCAGCATGACAAAGGCAGTGGCGTTCACGAACGCGTTTGCCGGCGAGCACGTCGAGATCATCGCGCGCGGCGCCCGGCGGCTGAGCAAGTCGATTACGAACGCGGGCGCGATCTTCATCGGGCCATACTCGCCGGTGCCCGTCGGTGACTTCGCCGCGGGACCGAGCCACTGCCTGCCGACGGCCGGGGGCGCAGCGGCTTTCTCCGGCCTGTCCGTCGACGATTTCGTCAAGCGCATCAGTACGATCGAGTGCTCGCGCGACACCCTGGAGAAGCTCGCGCCCGTCGTCGAGGCGTTTGCGGAAGCAGAACAGCTTCCGGCCCACGCGGAAGCGGTGCGGAAGCGGCTCGAACGATGAGCGCCCCGGGGTACCTTCGGAAAGCAGTTGAGGCGCTCGAAGCCTACGTGCCGGGTGTGCAGCCCGAGGGCGGCGACTGGCTCAAGCTCAACACGAACGAGAACCCGTTCCCGCCGTCGCCGCGCGTGCTCGACGCCGTGCGACGCGCCGCCGACAAGCGCCTCGCGCTCTATCCGAACCCGACGGCCGAGCCCGTGCGTGCCGCAGCCGCCAAGGCGTTCGACGTCGCGCCCGAGATGGTCATTGTCGGCAACGGTGGCGACGAAGTGCTCGCGATGATCACGCGCGCCTGTCTTGACCCCGGCGATCGCGTCGTCGTCGGCGAGCCGACCTACACGCTCATCGAGGTGCTCGTGGCCATCCGGCAGGCGCGCCTGACGCGCGTGCCGCTCCGCGCCGACTTCTCGCTGCGCGAACGCTTCTTTTCCGCGGCCGCTGCGCGCACGACC
The DNA here is from genome assembly GCA_964449605.1 of uncultured Verrucomicrobiota bacterium. Lineage (GTDB taxonomy): Bacteria > Auribacterota > JABMQX01 > JAFGEW01 > JAFGEW01 > CAYUZG01. The sequence continues at coordinate 16,668 of CAYUZG010000016.1, forward strand.
AAGCTCGTGTACCTACCGAACCCGAACGCGCCGACGGGCGTGCTCCACCCGGTCGACGAGATCGACCGCCTGTGCGAGGCGACCGACGGTCTCATCGTGCTCGACGAGGCGTATGTTGATTTCGCGCGCGAGCACGGCCTCGGCCTCGTGGACAAGTACCCGAACCTGATCGTGCTGCGCACTCTGTCGAAATCGTACTCGCTCGCCGGACTGCGCGTCGGGTTCGGCATTGCGCAGCCGGATCTCATTGCCGGCTTGATGAAGGTCAAGGATTCATACAACGTGAACGTCGTCAGCCAGGTCGCGGCCGTCGCCGCGCTCGACGACCAGGCGTACGCGCACGAATGCGTGCGTCGCGTCGTCGAGCAACGCGAGGCGCTGTCGGATGCGCTGCGCGCGCGCGGCTTCGCCGTGGTTGCGTCGCAGGCGAACTTCGTGTTTGCGAAGCCGCCGGCCCGGCCGGCGAAGGCCTTCTACGATGAGTTGGCGGCGCGGCGGGTGCTTGTGCGCTATTTCGAGCGGCCGCGCGTCGACGAGTATTTGCGCATCACGGTGGGCAGCGCCGAGGAGAACCGCGCGCTGCTCGAGGCGATCGGGGGCGCGATGGACGCGCTCGGCATCGACACGGCCTGAGGAGCAAGACCCATGGCGAAAGCGAAGGCCACACGGACCGCCAAGCGTGCTCGCACGACGAAAGAGACAGGGATCGAGCTGACACTCGCGCTCGATGCCACGGGCGCGACACGGATCTCGACGACGATCCCGTTCTTCGACCACATGCTCGATCTGCTCGGGACGCACGCGATGTTCGACCTAGCGATCACCGCGAGCGGCGATACCGCTGCCGACGATCATCACCTCGTCGAGGACGTGGGCATCGTTCTCGGTGAGGCGCTGCGCAACGCGCTGGGCGGCAAGCGCGGTCTGGTGCGCTACGGCAGCGCCACCGTGCCGATGGACGAGGCGCTCGCCACCGCCGTCGTGGACCTGAGCGGGCGGCCGTACTTCCGCTACGACGTGAAGCTCGGCGCGAAGACAATCAAGCGGTTCGACGTCCAGCTCCTCGAGGAGTTCTTGCGGGCCTTTGCGTTCAACGCGCAGATGAACCTGCACGTGAGCCTTGAAGCGGGCCGAAACACGCATCACTGCGTCGAGGCGGTTTTCAAGGCGGTCGGCCGGGCGCTCGACGAGGCGACGCGGATCGATCCCCGGCGCAGGGGCGTGCCGTCGAGCAAGGGGGTCCTGTGATCGCCATCGTCGACTACGGCATGGGCAACCTGCGGAGCGTCCAGAAAGCCCTCGAGCACATCGGGGCCGACGCGGTGCTCACGTCCGAGCGCGCGACGATCGAGTCGGCCGCCGGCCTCATGTTCCCGGGCCAGGGCTGTTTCCCCGATGCCATGCGCCAGCTCGGCGAGCTGGGCCTCGTCGACGTGCTGCGCGATTGGGTGCAGTCGGGCCGGCCGTTCCTCGGCGTGTGCCTTGGGCACCAGTTGAGCTTCGGGGAGAGCGAGGAGGGCGGCCGCGTCGACGGCCTGGGCCTGATGCCGGGCCGAGTCGTGCGGTTCTCGCCGGGCAGGAAAATCCCGCACATGGGCTGGAACTCGATTCACAAGACCGATGCCGGCCGGGCGTGCCCCTTGCTCGCGGGCATCGACGACGGCGCCTACCTCTACTTCGTCCATTCGTACTATCCCGTCCCGGAGGACGCATCGGTCGTGGCGGCAACGACCGACTACACCGACACCTTTGCGTCGGTCGTATGGAAGGACCGGTTCTTCTCGACGCAGTTCCATCCCGAGAAGAGCCAGGCACCCGGCCTGCGCATCCTCGAGAACTTCGTCTCGCTCCTGTAGTCGGCCCAACTTGGCACGATCGTTTCTTCCGCATGGACGCTGCGCGGTGGTAGGATGCCGTCGCCACACGGGCCTGGGGACATCGTTGTTGCGCGCGTTTCTTCAAGGGAGGACACAAGCCACCATGGACGAGCAGGTCGTCAAACAGCAATTCCAGCGCTGGTTCACGCGGTTCCGGTCGGGCACGCCGAACGAGCGCGAGAAGGCGCAGCTCCTGGTCGGTGGCGTGCTCTACGTCATTCTGAGCGTGATCGCGCTCGCCAGTCTCGACTGGAAGGCGCTCAAGAGCTTCATCCCGCTCGAGGTGATCGGGGCGCTGATCGAGGTCGGCCTGGGTGGGGCCGCTGTGTGGCTCGCACTCCGCATCGACGATGCGGCACGGCGCGGCCGGTTGGTGTTCGCCTTTATCCTTGCTCGGGTCGCGTACGCAGCCGTTCTCTACCCGCTCATCGTGTTTCTCTTCTACAGCAAGCAGGAGGCAGGGGCCGTCACGCTTATCATGGGAGTCAAGGCCTTCAGCTTCCTGGTGGTGTTTCTCCCCTCGATCTACGCAGCCAGTCTTCGTATCAAGAGCTACTTCCCCGAGCTGCAGGAGGGCAACCGGGTCGCCACGCTCGTGAGCATCATCATTGCCGTCATCGTACTCCCCTTCCTGGCTATTACGCTCGGGCTTCTTACGTTCATTCAAACACTGCCGGCCGAGGAGCTCGACGCCGCGGATGCCCTGGATGCTGTGTCCAGAGTCGGCACACCGTTGGTTCTGGGCTTCTTCATCATGTTCATCGCGTTCGTCTTCGCGATGCTCACGGCCTGGTCGATGCGCCGCACGCAGCTCCTGCGGTTCAAGCTCGTCGTGGCGAGGGTCAACTTCCGGTTCGCGTACCTGTGCATGGGCCTTGGGTTTGCCAGCGCTGCATTCAAGGTCAGCGAGCAGGGCTTCTGGGCTGACGTGTGGGACTGGGTCCCGTGGTTGCTGACGATGGTGGCGCTCGCCGCGATCCAGATCCCCGCGCTGACGGGCTGGTGGCGGATCCAGATTCTCAAGGAGGTGCGCGGCGATTACTCACCTGTGGCCTCGTCGAGGATTCGGCGGCTGATGACGCGCTGTGTGCGCAACGCGTTCGTGGCTGAGCCGGACGGCCTCGCGCTCCAGCGCGCCGTGACGGGCCTCGACGTGATGGACGGCATGCCGGCGGGCGACACGAGCGCGGCCGTCGCGCTCAAGAAGGACACTGTCGACATCAAGTACAAGCCGAGCGGTCACGAGACGGCCGTCGAGCTGCTCGAGGCCGAGGATCTCAAGGAGGACCGGCTGATCATCGGATCGCTCAAGCAGGACTTTGCCGCTGCGAAGCGCGCCTTCCAGCTCCGCCGCCACGGCGGCGACCTCCGCGTGCAAGCGCGGGGTGTCGAGCACCAGATCCCGTCGCTTTACCTCGCACTCGGCACGCTGGCCGACGAGAAAAAGATCGAGCACGGGCCGACGGCCGAGTACCGAGCGACGATCACGGGCATCGACCGCGAGCTGCGTGAGCTCGGCGGCGAGCTCAAGAGGCAGGAGGACAAGCTCGGCGGGCTGAACGCCGACCTCGACGAGAAACGCAAGAAGCACGAGGCCACGATTGCCAAGGCGAAGGACGCGTACGACGCGGCGGCCGCCGAGCTGTCGGCCGCACGGCAGAAACGCGGCGACGCCGAGCGCACGGTGAACGAGGCACAGTCGGGCATCGACCAGGCCGAGGCGGGCATCGCCCAGAAGAGGCAGCAGCTTGCGGCCACGGGCGAGATGGCGCTGTCGGCCGAGGCGAAAAAGCAGGTCGAATCGCAGATGAAGCAGCTCGAGTCGCAGATCAAAACGTACAAGGTCGAGGCCGACAAGGCGTCGTCCGGTCTCGACAAGCTGCGCGCCGACGAAGAGGAGAAGGCCGGCAAGGCCGCCGAGCTCAACAAGAAACTCGACGCGGCACGCGGCAAGTGGGGCGAGATCCGCAGCGAGCTCGAGAGCAAGATCGGCGAGATCGAGCGGCAGAAAGGCGACCTCGAGCGCCGGACGGCCGACGCGCAGGAACGCCTCGACGACGCGCGCCGCGAGTGGGGCCGCGCGCTGTACGAGGAGGGGCGCGACCTGCCCGAGCTCAAGAAGGCGATCAAACCGATCGACCAGAACCTGGCGCAGCAGAAGCAGCTCGAGAACGAGCTCAGCACGACGGTCGCCGAGCGCGAAACCCTTCGGCCCGGCGTCCAGCGCTTCACGCTCATCGCGAGCGTCGCGGGCGAGGTGCTGATCCTACTGGCGTTGTTCATCGTCTTGCTCGTCTACGCGCTGTAGCGCGCGTACGCGCTGTAGCGCGCGTCGGCACCGGGCGCCGCGGCATGAACGTCTGGCCGCTGGTCTTGACGTTCCGGCCGGTCGCGCGCATCATCCGCTTTTCGCGCGTGATGCGCGCAGTTGCTCGCGCGTGATGCGCGCAGTTGTTGGAGCGTGAGCCTTCCCATGGTGTCTGGAAACCCTCACCGCACTTGTTCTTGTCATGCGGTAGCCATGTTGCTCTGCTGCGTGACCGTGCTGTGTGGTGCCGGCTGCCGCAAGCGCGCCGCGGAACGAGAGCAGGGCGAGAG
>CAYUZG010000017.1:0-21066 GCA_964449605.1 uncultured Verrucomicrobiota bacterium
CTGAAGTAGTGCGTGATCCGGCCGATTTCCGTCTCGCCCATCGTTCCTCCCTCCGAATCCTTTGGCAGATTCACATGAGCGCGGATTATTCTCGCGCCTTGCCCCCGGCCACGCAAGCGGATTCTGATGCCTCCTCCGTGCCCTCCGTGGTTGACTCTTTCCTCACCACGGAGGACACGGAGGGCACAGAGGATGCTATAATCTCAGCCCGGACTACATCCTCGGACTGGAACACGCATGAGTGACCCGGATATCAGCGACCTGCTCGACGAGTGGCCGTACGACCCGAACCGGAACGCGCGGATCGTCAGCACCGGCGACGGCCGTCAGAAGCTCCAGATCCGCTTGCGTCTCGGCCTGCTCCAGATGGAGCTCGACGGCCGGCCCGACGCCCAGCGCCCCTACGGCCACGAGACCGTCCTCGACCACTACCAGAGCCTGCTCGACGAGTACCGCGCCGATCACGGCACCGACGACGGGTTCGAGGTCGACCACGAGGCCTGGGAAGAGCTGAGCGCCGAGGGGATCCTGTTCTACGAGCGGTACGTCGTGCTTTTCCAGCTCGGCGACTACGCCCGCACCGCGCGCGACACCGCGCGCAACCTCGCCATGTTCGACCTCTGCAAGCAGTACGCCGAGCGGCCCGAGGACGTCGCCGCGCAGGAGCAGTACCGGCCCTACCTGATCCGCATGCACGCGTCCGCGCTCGCCATAAGCCAGCTCCACGACGACCGCCACACCGACGCGCGCGAGACGCTCCAACGCGCCCTCGACGCGCTTAACGAGCTCGACGAAGTCCACACCGCCGTTTTCCAGGCCGAGCTTGACCGCGCCCGCTCGATGCTCGAAGGGATGCTCGACGATATCAAGGCCGAGCGCCAGACGCCCACCGAGCTCGACAAGCTGCGCGACGAGCTCGCACGCGCCGTCCGTGACGAGCGCTACGAGGACGCCGCCCACCTGCGCGACCGCATCCGCGACATCAGCGAACGCGGCCCCAACACGCCGGAATAGGGGAGATGGACGCGAAGGAAGTCGCGAGGATCTTTGGGGAGATCGGCGAGATCCTCGCGATCAAGGGCGAGAGCCCGTTCAAGACGCGCGCGTACGAGAACGCCGCCCGGACGGTCGAGCAGCTCGGCTCCAGTCTCGACCAGGCGGTCGAGGCCGGCACGCTCACCGAGATCAAGGGCATCGGCGAGGCCCTGGCAAAGAAGATCACCGAGCTCGTCACGACCGGCTCGCTGAAATACTACGACGAGCTGCGCGCGAGCATCCCCGGCGGGCTGCTCGACATGCTGCGCATCCCGGGTATGGGGCCCAGGAAGATCAGGGCCGTGTACGAGAAGCTCGGCATCGCAACGCTCGGCGAACTCGAGCACGCGTGCAAGGAGAACCAACTCGCCGCCCTCGACGGCTTCGGCGCGAAGACGCAGCAGAACATCCTGGCCGGCATCGAGCAGCTCAAGCGCCACGCCGAGAAGAACCTCTACAGCACAACGGCCGCCCAGGCACTCGCCATCGTTGAGGCGCTCGAATCGCTCGGCTCGCGCGTCGTCAAGCGGCTGAGCATCGCCGGCAGCTTGCGCCGCCGCCGGGAGGTGATCAAAGACATCGACATCGTCGCCGCATCGTTGAGTCCGAAGAAGGTCATGGACTTCTTCACGAGCCTCGACGGCGTTGAGTCGGTCATAGCGAAGGGCGACACGAAGTCGAGCATCCGGCTCGACTCGGGCATCAACTGCGACCTGCGCGTCGTGCCCGACGCCCAGTTCCCCTACGCGCTCCTGTACCTCACCGGCAGCAAGGAGCACAACGTCGCCCTGCGCACGCGCGCCAAAGCAAAGGTCTACAAGATCAACGAGTACGGCCTGTTCCGCGGCGAGCGCAACATCAAGTGCGCCGACGAGGCCGCCATCTACAAGGTGCTTGGACTCGACTACATCCCGCCCGAGCTGCGCGAGGACATGGGCGAGATCGACGCGGCCGAACGCGGCGAGCTCCCGACGCTCGTCGAGGACGGCGACGTCCGCGGCATCCTCCACGTCCATTCCGACTACAGCGACGGCGTCCACATGATCGAGCAGCTCGCGAAAGCAGCCAAGGACCTCGGCGCCGAATACCTCGGCATCGCCGATCACAGCCAGTCGGCGCAGTATGCGCACGGTCTGATGCCCGCGCGCGTCAAGCAGCAGCACAAAGAGATCGATGCCTTGGGCAAGAAGCTCAAGGGCATCCGCATCCTGAAGGGGATCGAGGTCGACATCCTGCCCGACGGCAAGCTCGACTACCCCGCCAAGGTACTTGAGACGTTCGACTTCGTCATCGCCGCCGTCCATACGCACTTCACAATGGCGCGCGCGGAGATGACGAAGCGGATTATCGGGGCGATGCGTGATCCGCACGTCTCGATCCTTGCGCACCCGACGGGCCGGCTGCTGCTGTCGCGCGAGCCGTACGCGGTTGACATGGACGCGGTGATTGCCGAGGCCGCGAAGCTCGGCGTGATCCTCGAGATCAACGCGCACCCGCAGCGCCTCGACCTCGACTGGCGCCTCTGCAAGCCGGCGAAGGAGAAGGGGTGCGCGTTCGCCATCTGCCCCGACGCCCACCGGATCGAAGGGCTGCGCGACACCACCTACGGCGTCGGCATCGCGCGCAAAGGCTGGCTCGAGGCAAAGGACGTTGTCAACACCCGCCCTGCCGCCCAAGCCCTGAAGCTCCTCGCCGCTCGACGCTGAGCAAAGACAACGCCGGCCCGACAAGATCCTCGCCCGCCGCATGAATGGAAGCCCCGCTAGGGGCGTATGGCAGTAGCCTCGGGCGCAAGCCCGTGGGAAGCGGAACCGGAAAACACGCAGAGCCCCGGGAGGGGCGATTGAGCCTGCATGTTCAATCGCCCCTGACGGGGCTCTGCTCATTCTGGCCGCTCTTTATTCCACGGGCTTGCGCCCGAGGCTATTGCCAATCGCCGCTACGCGGCTCGCAAGAGACAACCTTACGTGCGGGTGCCATGATGAATGCGGCCTAGTTCGTCGCCGCCGTTTCTTCCCCCGGCAAAACGATGCTCTTGACCGCCTCCTCGATCGGATACTTGGCCTTCATTGCTGCGTTCGTCTCGTACGTGACCGGCGCGCGCCAAAGCTGGAACAACGGCACGAGATCAACCCCAGTCGTCTCGCACAGGATCGCTGCCATCAGGCGGATCTTCTCCTCGGGCGTCTCGGGTCTTTCGTAGCCCTGGTCGGCGATGATCTTGTACGTGCGGTACCACTTCTTCACCGGATCCCATCCATACACGCACCCGATCCGCTGGAGGAACACGTGCTGACAGAAGCGGACGTTCCACGGGATCGTCGGGTCGGCCAGATAGCCGTCCAGGTTGAAGATGAACTGCTTGTCCATGCAATCCTTGCCGTCGAGCGGCATGTCGTCGACGGGGGCGATGTAGGCGGCCGTTGGTCTCTTCGGCCACAGCGCCTTCCAGTCTTGATCGGCAATCGCCTCGTGGACGTAGACCACCTTGATGTTCGCCTGCGCCTCGGACGCGCCGTAGCTCCACATGTACCACTTGCCGTAGAGGTTGTCGGCGTGGTCGAAGTCGTGGCCGAGCTCGTGGACCCAGCCGAACAGCATGACCTTGTCGTTGACGTGCTTGACCAGATCATCCATGTACATCGTATTCATGATGATCGGGTTGCCCGCGTAGGCGTAATACGGGTGCGGCGGCGACTCGACGATCGTGATCACCTCGCCGCCGTACGGCGTGTAGCCGGTCAGGTCCACCATCGCCTCGTACGCCTCATCGAGCCACCGCAGCAGGCGCTCGGAGCCTTCCTCGCCCAGCGCGTTGTAGTGCGTCTCCGTGATCTCGTAGGCCATGTGCTTGCCTTCGACGCGCACAAGCCTCTCTTTCATCACGGCCTCGGGCACCTCGAACTCCCACGGCACCTCGAACTCCAGGTCGGCCGTCTTGAACGCGATCGTGCCCCGCAACAGCGGCGTCTGAGATCCCGCCTGGTCAAGCATATCGGGATCGAGCCAGCCGGTCTTGGTCAGGACCACCTCCTCGCCCGCCGGCAGATAGAGCGGCCCCCTGTGGCGCCAGACACCGTCGTCCTTTGGGTCCTCGGGGTCCTCGGGCACGAACGGCTCGCCATTGACGATCCACTGCGCCTTCCACCAGACCAGCTTGCTCGGCAGCTCGCCCTCGTTCTTGAACGTGAACGTCAACTGCCCCCAGCCCTTGCGCATCCAGCCGTCTTTCTGCTTGTTCGCGATCGTCATCTTGATCAGCGCCGCCGCCGCCTCGACCGACTCGGGCTTCACGGCGTCCTCGTCGGTGATCGGATAGCGCTTGAACATCCCCGCCATTTTCCCGGCCGTCACCGGCATGCGCCAACGCTCGAACGCGGGCACGATGTCGACGACGACGATCTTCTTCTCCTCGGGCGTGCTCGGTGGATTGGCGTCTGGCTCCTTACTGCGCAAGTAGGCCGGGTACCATTCCTTGTCGATGTGGTACTGGAGAATGGCCGCGATCAAGTTGATCTTCTCGTCGGGCGATCGGGGCGCGTCGTACCCGAGCTCGTCGAGCCGCGCCGTGGTTCGGTACCACTGCTTGAACGGCTCCCAGCCGTACTCGCGCACCAGGCGCAGGAAGAACGCGTGCAGGTCGCCGCTCCCCATCGTGTCCCACGTCCGGTCGTGATCGCCAAGGTAGCCGTCGCCGAAGAAGAGGAAGCGCGACTGCATCAACTGATAGCCGCTCACGAGCTCGCCCGCGTCGCCACGCGCCGGGTAGGGCGCCTTCTCGTTGCGCTCCCACTTGGCCTTGAAGCTCTGGTCGGGGATCGTCTCGTACGCGTAATCGAGCTTCCAGTTCGCCTGCCACTCGCGCGACTCGCCGTTCCAGATGGTCCACTCGCCCAGACCGTCGTCGAAATCCTCGCCCATCGCCTGGATCCAACCGAACGGCATGATGCCGGCGTTAACCTCCTGGACGAGGTTCGCCATGTACGTAGTATCCATCAGGATCGGGTTGCCCGCGTGCGTGTACCACGGCTGCGGCGGCGATTCCTGGATGATGATCATCTCGCCGTTGTACGGCCGGCGACCCGTCAGGTCCCACATCGCCTTGTAGGACTCGTCGAGCCACCGAAGCAGCCTGTCCTTGGCGACCAGCTCCTTGTCGTGCGACTCCATGATCGCGATGCCGACGTACTCGCCCTTCGTCGTCACGAGCTTCTCGGGCAGCACGGCCTCGGGCACCTCGATGCGGATCGGCACCTCGAACGTCTCGTCACCGAGCAAGACCGTGAGGTCGCAGGTCAGCACGGCATTGCCGCCGCCGGCCTTCTCGACAGCTTCAGCAGGTAGCTGGCCCACCTTCGTCAACTCGGTCTTCTGGTGTGGGGGCAGATCGTACCGCCGCCTGTCGGACCACACGTCGCCGACCCGCTCGCCAGCCGCCTCCCATTGGCACGACCAGCCGATGACCTTGCCGTCGTCGCCGCTCCTGTTGTCGAACGTATACTTGACCTCGCCGTAGCCGCCGGCCATCCAGCCTTGCGGCGGGTTCGGAACAGCCGTGACTTTCACGGGGCTTGTCGATGGGCCGCAGCCCACCAGCAGTGCGAGAAGTAGAACGCAGAAGCACGCGGAGAGTCTCATCGGAAATACCTCCTTGCATATGCGCCGCATCGCCCCGCAGCAGCGGTGGGACGATTGACTTCATGTATCTTCTCTACTCGACGCACAATGACGCGTCAACGATAGACCGAACACGAAAGCGCCTGTTGTTCAGCGCAGGTAGGGGATGTTCATCTGTCGCTTCGTCTGATATCATGCGCCGGTGCGATCGGAAACATGACTCCTGCACTCGGGAGGCGGCGAGAGCGATGATGACACGCGACGAAGCATGGCAACTGCTCAACGAGCACGTGCACGATGACGTGTTGTTGAAACACTCACGCGAGACCGAGGTCATCATGCGCGCGCTCGCGAAACGCCTCGGCAAAGACGAAGAGCTCTGGGGTGTCTCGGGCCTCTTGCACGACCTCGACTTCGAAACCACACGCGACACACCGGACCAGCACACGACCCGAACGGTCGAGATTCTCTCAACGCACGGCTTCCCGCCCGAGGCGCTCCAAGCGATCCGCGCGCATAACTGGGACAACCTCGGCATTGAGCGCGAAAGCGAGTTCGATTACGCACTCGCCGCCGCCGAATCGCTCACCGGCATCCTCGTGGCGGCCGCCCTCGTTCAGCCCGACAAGAAGCTCGCAAGCGTCAAGGTCAAGTCGGTCAAGAAGAAGCTCAAGAGCCCCGCCTTCGCGCGCGCCGTCCGTCGAGAACCGATCTACGATATCGAAAAGGTCGGCCTCGGCCTCGACGAGTTCATCGAGCTCAGTCTCGGCGCGACGAACGCGATCCACGACGAGCTCGGCCTCTAAGCCCGTGCGCACCGCCGGCCGGGCAGGTGACGCACAGCGTCATTGCGCTCATGTAACCTGCCCCTCAGGGTCAACTGCCAGGCCGGTTGACGGGCGTCACGCCGGAATGCCGTCACCGTAACGGCTTGCCTAAGTGTGTGTTGCGAGGGCAGCATTCTTTTCCGGCTGCCCGGGCATGAAACTTGTGCAACAGCCCCGCGCTGCGTAATGACCTCGGGGAATAGGCCCCGGTAGGCCGTAGACCTCGACGAAAGGGCTGCGGCGAAGGCGAGGTCCCATCGTCCTTCATCCGGAACCATTCCCCTCAGAACTCGCTCCAGGAGCGGCGGTCTCCCCACCCGCCGCTCCTTCCTTCTTATGGGGCCGTCCCGGCCGAGCCGCCAACGCCTCCGGTAGGACCGCGCGATACCCGCGGGAGCTTTTTGGCGCCGAATCGCGTTATAGCGGTTGGAAAGACAGATCTCAGGCTTCGCTGAGGTCTTGCTGATACAAAGGGTCACGGGCGAGGCAAGACGACGCGGGACAAAACGAAGGACGTGCGAAAGACGATTCGCCCGTCGGGCCACAAGGACAGCACGAACAGACCACACAAAAAGGGTTCCCGGGTCCGATTCCCACCTCCCCTCGTTCCCAGCCACGACCCGGACCCGGGGCCCTGTCCTCATACCGGCAGGTACACACAGGCGGGGGCAGCCCAGGGGCCCCCGTTTCCCTCTGGCACCCTCCTTGCACTGACACGGCCCGAACTCGGTCCTCAGTGAAGGAGCTCGTATGAACGTCCCGCCGGTGGGCAATCCGCTGCTCTACGCGGCAACACTTGCCGCCCAGAAGCGCAAGGAATCGGATGCTTCGGACACGCCCGAGGGAGCCGGCGACCCCCGAGAGGTCGCCGAGCACGAGGACGCTTCCGATCGCGCAAAGGAGGACCTGGAACGCCTGGCCGACGACGTGCTGGCCGTGTTCGAGGACTCGCCCGATCGTCTCGAGCAGCTCGTGGCCACCCTCAAGCGTCTCGAAGCCGCGAACGGCTCCGGCGGCTGATCACCGTCGAGAGCGGCTAGCGGCTCTCTTCTCGGGCGTTCGCGACCGCGTGCGCCGTCACGTTTGTTCCGCCCTGCCCGTACAGATGCACCCGGCCGTCGATCGCGTGGTCGCGGATAATGTCGCGGGTCTTCTCGGGGGCGTCGTTCGCCATGCGCCAGCGGAAGTCGTTGAGTCGGGGCGCATTCATGAACGTGTAGTACGCGCCGTCGAGCCCGGTTTCCGCGCAGGTCACACACGTTTCGAAGATGCGGTAGTAGTCGTCTTGGCCCTCGGGCCGTTTCGGGTGGCCGGCGTACAGGTAACGCCACTGGCTCCAATACGGGTCGGCGAGCTCGCTCGGCCGCGAGTTGTTCCATTCGACCGGGAAGCAGTGTGCGGCGATCTCGTGGATGGCCGTGTGACGTGCCGCCACCTCGAACGGAACCTGCGTGCGCTGACCCCGGTTGACCGCCGCGGTCGACTCAGCGATGCTGCGTGTGAAGACGAACGCCATCGGCATCCGCCGCCCCTCGTATTCGAGCAGGCAGACCACGCCCATCGTCCGCCCGATGGTGGGCCGGCGCTTCGACCAACGCTGCACACCAATCATGTACACGGTGTCGGGCCGGGAGATGTCGAGGTTGACGTAGCCGTTATCGACGAGCCAGCGCGCAATGACCGATGTCCCCTCGTTCAGCGTCTTGGCATCCGTCTCGTCGCGCAGCTCGCCGTCGACGAGGCTTGAGAGGTCCGTGCAGTTGAGCCGCTGCCCTGTCGTGAACCGGATCGAGGGAGTGATCACGTTGTTCGTGTTGCCCATCTCCGGAGTGTCGCACACGACGACTTCCAGCCCGCACTGGCCGAACGCGTCGATGAACCGCTGATCGACAACCGGCTTGTACGAGATCGTCAGCGTCTCGCCGCCGCGCCGCACGCGCTTGCGGAACGAGCCATCGAACCAGTCCAGCTCGACGTACAGCTTCTTCATGCCGACGCGGACCGGCACGCTCGTGCACGTCACATCGCCGTTTGCCCGGTGCCAGACCTGGACGTCGATGATGCCCGTGCCGCCGTGGCCGAGCGGCGCGCCGCCCTCGCCGACCGGGTCGAACTCGGCGCGCTTATCCTCGAAGCTCATCCCGCCGACGATCTTCCAACGATACGTCTCACCGTCGTTATCCAAATCCTCGGGCCGACTCAGCCGTAGCTCGTCGCGCCAAAGCTGGGCCGAGTCGAAATACGCGAACCCGCGCGCCGCGCTGCGAGGCGCAACCTCGACGCGCACAATGTCGGCCTCATTGATGTCGCGCGCCATCGGGTCATTGGACGACGCCAGGACGTCCGCCAGCAGGACCGGCTTGGTCTTGATGATGACCGGCAGATCGCCGCTGACCGCACCGCCGGCGCCGTCGCCCGGTGCGGCGAGTAGGTGTGGAGCTATCAGTACGTACGAAACGATCGTGACCGCCCAGGACGCGGTCCGCAGCAAGAGTCGGTGCCTCATCTGTCTATCCTGTGGTGTTGACAGAAGGCACCGGACCCAGGACTCTCTCTCGCCCTGCCCAATACCAAGTCGTGTGCCACCGAACGTCACACGAACGAATGCAGGTCGAAACGGCCTGCGGTTCAGACCCCAATCACCCTCGCAACTCGGCACTTACAGCCGCCGCCACTTCAACATCCAGCGTGCCCCGAGCGCGCACAACGGCCTGGCGCATTCTCGTTTCTGAGAAACGTTCCCCGCGGCCGCCGTGACGGCCGAGAAACGACGGTGGCCAATCGGCATGGGGCGGGAACGCAAGGCGGGTGAGCCGTGTTCCTGGGGGTAGGGGAAAACACGTCGCGAGGTGTCATGATGAAGGTGCAGGTCGTCTTCTACAGCATGTACGGGCACGTCTACCGTCTCGCCGAGGCCGTCGCGGAAGGCGCCCGCGAGGTTGACGGCGCGGAGGTCGTGCTGGCGCAGGTGCCCGAGCTCGTCCCCGATGAGATACTCAAGAAAAGCGGCGCGGCCAAGGCGCGTGAAGCGTTCAAGCACGTGCCCGTGGCCACCGTCGACCAGTTGGCCGAGGCCGACGCGCTCATCTTCGGCACGCCGACGCGATTCGGCATGATGAGCGCGCAGATGCGCAACTTCCTCGACCAGACCGGCCCGCTCTGGGCGAAGGGTGCCCTGGAGGGAAAGGTGGGCAGCGTGTTTGCGTCCACCGGCACCCAGCACGGCGGCCAGGAAACCACCATCACCAGCTTCCACACCACGTTGCTGCACCTCGGAATGGTCATCGTCGGCGTGCCCTACAGCGAGCAGCGCCTCATGGAGATGGGCGAGATCACCGGCGGCACCCCGTACGGCGCCACGACGCTCGCCGGGCCGGACGGCTCGCGGATGCCGAGCGAGAACGAGCTGGCCATCGCGCGTATCCAGGGCCGCCACGTCGCCGAGATCACGCGCCAGCTCCTCGCCGGCAAGCAGGAGTAGGGGACACCGCCCGTTCCCCCTAACGCCACGGCGAGTCGCAGACCGGTGGATGCTCATCCGCCTCGCACGCAACGTGCGAGGCGGTTTTCTGTGTTCATCCGCGCGAATCCGTGGTTAATTGGGCCGGACTCTGAGGAACTCGGCGCGTGGTCGACGGCGTGCGAATACGCAAAGCGGTCCGCAAGGACTTCCACTTCATCCTCGCGCTGTCGGTCGAGACGCTCCACGACGAGCTGACGCCCTACGAGCGCGAGCGCACGCCACACCGCAAGCTCGTCAACCTGATGGGCAGGAACCTGCGCCGCCTCATGGCCTCGTCGGGTATGCTCACGCTGGTGGCCGAGACCGACGGCGGCAAGCGCGCCGGCTTCATCATGGTGGGCCGCAGCGCGAGCGTGTTCACCGACCAGCAGCAGGCGTTCGTCTACGATGTCGCCGTGGCGCCCGAGTTCCGACGGCGCGGCATCGGCCGCATGCTCATGGAGCGCGCCGAGGCGTACGCACGCGAGCAGAAGATGGCGTTTGTCAGCCTCATGGTCGACTGCCGAAATGCGGCGGCGCGCAATCTTTACGCCACGCTCGGCTACGAGGATGGTAAAGTCCTCATGCGCAAGCTGCTCGCCGGCGAACCGGAGGGTTGACGCAATTGGGTTAAGATTCTGTTGACCCTCTTGGTGGCGCTGTGGTAATAGGTGACTGGAATGCAAAGGCTGTGATCTGACGTGGTTGTACGGTTGCTCGCGAAACGGTCCCCGTTTCGGATCAGGCGAAGAAAGGCCGCGAAAGTGCGGAACACGCGCCGCGATCGCCTTTCGATCGTCATCGCCGCCAGCGAGGGTGTCCCGTATTCGAAGACGGGCGGACTCGGCGACGTGATCGGCGCCTTGCCGGACGCGCTCGCTGCGCTCGGCCACGACGTGAGTGTGTTCCTGCCGTACTACGCGGCCACGCGCCGCATGCGGCCCCCGACGAAGAAGACGGGCATCACCATCACGATCCCGATGCGGGCTAAACCCGTCGCGGCCCGCATCCTCCGGCTCAACCACGCCGGCCGCCCGCGCATCTACTTCGTCGAGCGCGACGCCTACTACGATCGCGACGGCCTCTACCAGGGCCTCGACGGCGACTACCCCGACAATGCCGAGCGGTTCATGTTCTTCTCGCGCGCCGTCGTCGCGGCCGTCAAGAAGCTTGGGCTCAGGCCGGACATCGTCCACTGCCACGACTGGCAGACGGGTCTGATCCCGGCGCTCGTGCGCCACGCGAAGGTGCGCCGCCCCGTTGTCTCGAGCGCGACGGTCTTCACCGTGCACAACCTGGCGTTCCAGGGCCTGTTCTGGCACTTCGACATGGAGATGACCGGCCTGCCGTGGTCGACGTTCACGCCCGACGGCCTCGAGTTCTACGGCAAGATCAACCTGCTCAAGGCCGGCCTCGTCTACTCGGACGTCGTCAACACGGTCAGCCGCAAATACAGCGAGGAGATCCAGACTGAGGAGTTCGGCTGCGGCCTCGACGGCGTCCTGCGCGCCCGAGCGAACGACCTGTTCGGCATCCTCAACGGCGCCGACTACGACAACTGGGATCCCGCCACCGACCGCCACTTAGCGGCGAACTACAGCGCCAACGACATGTCCGGCAAGAAGCAGTGCCGTCGAAACCTGCTCCAGGCCTACGGCCTCACCGTGCCCGACCGGGTGCCCGTGATCGGCATGGTCAGCCGTCTGACCGATCAGAAGGGGCTCGACATCCTGACCGAAGTGCTCGACGAGATCGTCGCGCTCGGCGCCTGCTTCGTTCTGGTGGGAACGGGCGACGAGGAGTATCACGAGGCACTCGAACGCTGCGCGGCCAAGCACCCGGGACGAGTCGGCGTGCGGCTCGGGTTCGACAACGCACTCGCGCACAAGATCGAGGCCGGCGCCGACATGTTCCTCATGCCGTCGCGCTTCGAGCCGTGCGGCCTCAACCAGATGTACAGCCTCCGCTACGGCACCGTGCCCATCGTGCGCGCGACCGGCGGCCTCGACGACACAATCGCCAACTTCGACCCGCTCAGCGGCCAGGGCAACGGCCTCAAGTTCACGGCCTACTCGGGCCGCGCGCTGCTCAACTGCGTCCGGCGGGGCGTTCGGCTCTTCAAGGATCGGCGCGTCTGGCCGCGGCTGGTGGCCAACGGGATGCGGTGCGACTTCTCGTGGGACGCGTCGGCCCGCCACTACGTGCGGCTGTACAGGACGGCCATTGACCGCCACGCGGCAGCCGGAGCGGCGCGCTAGGCGATCGGGCAGCAAGCGCGAGGGCCGAGCACGCCGATAGCCGGTTTCCCTATGCACATTGGCGCACCGGGCGCTGCCGCCTCGACGAATCGATCTTGCTCGAGCGGTCCGCTTCTTGCTACATGACTTCCTGCTTGCCGGACGGCTGATTGGACAGAAGAACACCGCCGCGTCGACGGTAACTCGGAAAGACACACTACATGCCCGAGCTTCGTAAGGACCCGATTGTCAACCGATGGGTCATCATCGCTACCGAGCGCGCCAAGCGCCCGACCGACTTCGTCGCACCCGACAACGGCCAGGACTCGCCCAAGGGCTGCCCGTTCTGCCCCGGCAACGAGTCGAAGACGCCGCCCGAGATCTACGCGGTGCGAACCAACTCGACGCGACCCGACACCGAGGGGTGGACGGTCCGCGTCGTGCCGAACAAGTTCCCCGCGCTCCGGATCGAGGGCGACATGGAGAAGTTCGGCGTCGGCATCTACGACCGGATGAACGGCATCGGCGCGCACGAGGTGATCATCGAGACCACCGACCACTTCGAGAAGATCGAGATGCAGCGCGTCGACGCGCTCGTCAACGTGTTCACCACCTACAAGGTGCGGCTCGCCGACCTGAAGCAGGACGAGCGGTTCCGCTACATCCTGATCTTCAAGAACGAGGGCGCGACGGCCGGCGCGACGCTCGCGCACCCGCACTCGCAGCTCATCGCCACGCCGGTCACCCCGAAGCGGATCCGTGAAGAGCTCCTCGGCGCCCAGGCCTACTTCGAGTACAAGGACCGCTGCATCTTCTGCGACATCATCCGCGAGGAGCTGCGCCAGAAGGACCGGGTCGTCTACGAGAACAACAGCTTCGTCTCGTTCTGCCCGTTCGCCTCGCGGTTCCCGTTCGAGATCTGGACGATGCCCAAGCGTCACCACCCGGACTACGACTCGATCGGCCGTGACGAGCTGTTCGCCTTCGCCGACGCGATGAAGGTGACGCTGGCGAAGCTCACGACCGCGCTCGGCGGCACGCACTACAACTACATCCTGCACACGGGGCCGGTGCGCTGGCGGCGCCGCGGCTACTGGGCGACGCTCGAGCACGACTTCCACTGGCACGTTGAGATCATCCCGAGGGTGACCAATACGGCCGGATTCGAATGGGGCACCGGCTTCTACATCAACCCCACCGTGCCCGAAGAGGCCGCCCGGTTCCTCCAGGAGACGCAGGTGTGACGCCGTTGTATGTCGCCTTCCTCTGGCACATGCACCAGCCGCTCTACAAGGACCTTGCCACGTCCACGTATGCGATGCCCTGGGTGCGCCTGCACGCGTGCAAGGGCTACTTCGACATGGTCGACGTGCTCGACGAGTTCCCCGGTGTCCGGCTCACGTTCAACCTCGTGCCCTCGCTGCTCGTCCAGCTCGATGAGTACGCCTCGGGCAAAGCGAGCGACCCGTTCCTGGCGCACTTCGTCAAGCCGGCCGACAGCCTCACCGAGCCCGAGCGGCGGTTCCTGCTTCGAAACTTCTTCATGGCGAACTGGCACACGGTCGTTCGGCGGCACGGCCGCTACTGGCAGCTCCTGTATAAGCGTGGCACGAACTTCGTACCGGGCTCGAACATCGACGAGCTCAAATTCACCACGACCGACTACCGCGACCTCCAGGTCTGGCACAACCTCGCCTGGTTCGGTTTCCAGGCGCGACGCAGGTACCCCGAGATCGGCGAGCTGATCGCGAAGGGCCAGCACTTCACCGAGGAGGACAAAAAGACGATCCTGCGCCTCCAGCGCGAGATCGCCGGCCGAATCGTCCCGCTCTATCGCGCCGCGCACGAACGCGGCCAGGTCGAGCTCACCACCTCGCCCTTCTACCACCCGATCATGCCGCTCGTGATGTCGACCGACAACGCGCGCCGCGCGTCGCCGGAGTGCCCGCTGCCGGGCGGACGCTTCACGCACCCCGAGGACGTCCGCACCCAGATCGAGCAGGCGCTTGCGTTGCACCGAGCATCCTTCGGCCAATCCCCCGACGGCGTGTGGCCGCCCGAGTGTGCCGTCTGCCCCGAGCTGATCCCGCTCCTCGAGCAGTTGGGCATCACGTGGATGGTCAGCGACGAGGAAGTCCTCGAGGCCTCGCTCGGAACCGACGCCGGCCATCGAAGCTGTACCTTGTACAAGCCGTACCGCGCCGAGCACGACGGCGCCGCCGTCAACATGCTGTTCCGCGACCGCGAACTGGCCGACGCGTTCGGCTTCCACTACATGGCGATGCGCGCGGTGGACGCCGTGGACCATTTCTTTGAGGAACTCCGGTCGATCCGCGACCGGTGTGAGGCCGCCGGCTGTTACCCGAACCCGCCCGTGGTGCCGATCTTCCTCGACGGCGAGAACGCGTGGGAGGCCTACCCGAACGATGGCGAGGATTTCCTCAGAGAGCTTTATCGCCGGCTCTCCGCGGGCGACGAGGTGCGAACGACGACGATCGGCGACTACCTCGCCGAGTTCCCGCCGGTCGACGCGCTGGCCTCGCTCCATTCCGGCTCGTGGATCAGCCGCAACTTCCGCATCTGGATCGGGCATCCCGAGGAGAACGAGGCGTGGGAAAAGCTGGCGCGCGCGCGCGACGCCGTCGAGCGTGCCGAGCCGCATGCAGGCGCCGTCCGCGGCGCACAGGCGCGCAAGCTTGACTTCAAGCGCGCCTGGCAGTCGATCCACGCGGCGGAAGGCAGCGACTGGTTCTGGTGGTACGGCGACGATTTCACGAGCGACAACGACGCCGAGTTCGACGCGCTGTTCCGCACGCACCTGATGAACGCCTACCGGTTCGTCGGCGCCGAGGTCCCCCGCGAGCTCGGCGAGCCGATTCGGCGCTACCGGACCGCATCGGTCTCGAGGCCGCCGACCCGGTTCCTCTCGCCCGTGATCGACGGCAAGCGCTCGAGCTTCTACGAATGGGAGGGCGCCGGCATCTACGAGGCGCGCCAGCCGATGGGCGCCATGCACCAGCGCGAGGCGATCATCGAGCGCATCCTCTACGGCTTCGACCTCGAGACGCTCTACCTGTGCATCGCCTACCGCAACCCGGCCGAGCTCGGGGCATTCGTCGACGAGAAATACCGTAAGCAGTTCCTCGTCGAGGTCGAGCTGCGCGGCACCCGGGAGCATCGCCTCACGTTCGTCGTCGACCTCGACGAGGTATGGCGCCAAAGCCCGTACCCGAAGATCCCGCGCGACGACATGATCACGTACCGCCTCGCTCGGCGGACGGCGAATCAAAATGGGTTTGACCAGATCGCGATCGGTGATAGCCTGCGCACCGAGCAAGTGACCGAGCTGGCCGTTGACTTCGACCAGCTCGGCCTCGGGCCAGGCGATCCCGTCGAACTGGCGGTGACCATGTACCCGCTCGGGCATGGCGCGCGGACCGAGCGCGCGATGCCCATCGAGCGCTGCCCCAAGAAGGGCAACATCAACTTCACGGTCCCGGACGAGCAGTTCGAGCTCGACAACTGGGTCGTCTGACCCAAACAGCGAGCGAGCAGTACGCAGCAGACCATGGCCGACGAATCACTCGTAGAAGACCATGTCAGCAAGGCCGAAGGCTACCTCATGCTCGGCCTGCACGAGGACGCCCTGAGCGAGGCGGCCGCCGCCCTCGGCATCGACCCGGCCTCGTACGACGCGAACCTCACCCACGGCCTCGCCCTGATCTCGCTCGAGCGGTTCGACGAGGCCGAAGCCGCGCTCGCCAAAGCGATCGAGATCAACCCCGATGGCGCAGTCGCCTACGTCCACCTCGCTTACGTGCACCGGCGTACCGTGTCGATCCCGAAGGCGATCGAGACGATCTCCATGGCCGTCGAGCGCCAGCCCGACATGGCGCTCGCCAACTACAACCTCGCCTGCTATTTCGCCCTCGTCGACGAGACTGAAGAAGCCCTCCGCTTCCTCGGCCGCGCCGTCAACCTCGCACCCGACTTCCGCGAAGCCGCCCGTACCGACGAAGACTTCGCCTCCCTCCACACCAACGACCGCTTCCGCCGCATCGTCGAGCTGGAGTAGCGAACACCGTTTCCCCCGAGCCCGGACAGGCCGGCAGAGACCGGCCGCTGCATGCCCGCACCGGGACAAATGCTCGGAAAAGTGCTTGACAATCAGCGCGCTTCCATAGTAGACTTTATCGTTGTTGTATGGGGAGTCTACCCGCCAAGCGGGCAACTGCGGAGGGGGAGAGATGTCTCACCGGCTCGCCGCTGCCATTGCCGCCGTCTCTGTTCTCGCGCTGTGTGTCGCGTCACGCCAAGCCGATGGGGTCGTTGTCTTCACTGGTGCCCGCCAGTATGTTCAGGTGGGGGATTTTGACGCGGACTATGGAGACGACTTCGCCGATCTCGATGAGGCTCTGGACTTCCACGCGTACGTGGAATCGACCAGTGTGTACGGCAGTTGGGCCGAGGCGATGTTCACGAGCACCTTTCAGGGATATCCCCACTTCCCGGCCTTTCACGCCTTCAGCGGCGGGACGGCACATAGCTGGGTAGATCCTCTTACCGACCAGATCATTGGCCAGCCTTGGACGGAGGCTTACGCGCGCGTCGATTTCACCGTCCTTGATGAGCCCGTTTCCTGGGCTCTTTCGGCTGACATAGTGGCTGAGGGCGGGATGACAAGTGGGTACCTCTGGCTGGAAGGCTGGTCCAGACCGCCCACTTACCCCACCGAGCACGTGCACTTCGTGGATGAGAGCATCGACTATTACGGGGACGGGATCGTTTGCGATGGGGCAGGCATCCTGCAACCCGACTTCGACTACAGGCTCACGTTCCACGTGTGGGCCCTTGCATATCCCGCTGCGTGGCATCAGGCGGAGGTGCAGCTCACGCTGATGTCGATCCCCGAGCCGAGCGCCGTGATGATCCTACCTGCTGGCCTGATAGGCTTTGTGGTCGCCCGCCGGATTGCGCGAACGCGCAAGGTACGCGGCCGGGCCTGAGTCCGTGCCCGCGGCCATCCAGGTCTGAACACCCTCCACACCAACGACCGCTTCCGCCGCATCGTCGAGCTGGAATAGGGGACGCAGGGTGGACCCCGCCCCGCTTCGGTTTCCCCTTGCCCCGCGCAGACACGCGAGCTACGCTGGCGGGACGCGAAGGGTGGCGCGCTTCGTGGCACCCCCCGCCCGCGAGCACCGTTCCAGGACACGCATTCTGCGCCCCGTGCCGGGCAGAAAGCTGGGGAGATGAACAGCCAAGGCAATGAGACCATGAGGGTCGATGTGCCTCCTTACAAGGGAGAGCGCTACGAAGCCGAGGTCCCGGACACGCTGGACCTCGTCGAGAGAGCGGTCCTGGCCATCAACGCGATGACCCGGGTGGTCGCCCCGGAGAGAGACTACGAGCTGTACTTCGTGACGGAGTTCGCGGAAGACCCGCCCAAGCTCTACCTTGAGTGGGACGGCATCTTCAACACGGGCAAGTTCCTCGAGGCGCTCCCGCTGATGCGCATCATGACCGGCAGCGACTTCAACATCGAGGTCGATGCGGGGATCATGGAGAGCTACCTGCGCGGCGCCGGCAGCGACGGGCTGTTCTACCCGCCCGTCGAGAACAGGCCGTGGGCTTTCTACTCCGAGTGGAACGCGGTCGAGGAGGTGAAGACCATCCGCCAGCCGTACGGCTTCATCTTCGGTGAAGGCCGGCTCATTATGGCAATGTGCATGTGGTATCGGCACGACCACAATCCCCGCTGGAAGGCGCTCATCGAGAAGAAGATCGACCGGCTTCTCGAACTGGGCTACAAGACCGACGACACGATCGCGTTTGACAGGTATTTCGTGCCAGGGCAGGTCATCGCAAAAAAGCCTCGGGTCGGCCTCGACTACTGGGTGCCCTACGGCGTGATAACCTACTACCAGCTCACCGGCTACGAGCCGGCCCTCGAGTTTGCCCGCCTCCAGGTGAACCATCTCCGGAAGAACTGGTTCAGCAAGGACGGCCGTTTTCTGCTGCCTCACTTCCACCTAACTACAGCCGCCCTCATTGAGATTCTCGAGTACGCAATCGCCGTGGACGATCGTGAGCTGATCGAGCTCGTGAAGAACGGGTACGAATACGGGAAGGAGCTCGGCGAACCCCTCGTCGGCTTCTTCCCCGAAACGACGCGAAAGAGCTTCCCAACGTGCGAGAGCTGCGAAGTAGCGGACATGATCTTCCTCGCCATCAGGCTCACACGAGCCGGTCTTGGCGACTACTGGGAAGACGCCGACCGGTGGGTGCGCAACCATTTCGCTGAGGCCCAGATGACAAGGACGGCTTGGGTTGACCCGCAGAAGATCATGGCGTTCCAGAGTGCGGAAGCGAAGGACTTCACATCACGCCGTAAGGCGATGGTCAAGGAAAAGAGGCTGTTCGTCGACGACAAGGATGCCGTGGAACGAAGTCTCGGCTCATGGGCCGGATGGGCACTCGCCAACGACTGGGTGAACCCGGACAGAATCGCCATTATGCAGTGCTGCACCGGGAACGCCGCACGGACCCTTTACCACATATGGGACGCCATCGTGACGACGTCGGGAACCGACGCCCGCGTCAACCTCCTGCTCAACCGCGCTTCTCCCTGGCTCGACGTCGAGAGCCATCTGCCGTATGAGGGCAACGTCGTCATCAAGAACAAGACCGCAAAGACGCTGTCTGTCCGTATTCCCGAATGGACGGCTCGCGACCACGTTGTCTGCGACGTAAACGGCGAGAAGCGGGAGACGACTTGGTCGGGCGACTACCTCGGCGTGGTGGGCCTGAAACGGGGCGACGTCATCACAATCGAGTTCCCCGTGACGGAAAGAAGCCTCTTCAAGGTCATCGGCGACGTCCCGTACAGGCTGACGCTGAAAGGCAACACGGTCGTCGACATCGACCCGCCGGGGCGCATCTATCCCCTCTATCAAAGAGACCACTACAAGGCCAACAAGGCGCCGACAAGACAGGTCACCCGCTTCGTTTCGGAAGAGACCATCCAGAAACCCACGGGTCACTAGCCGACCCCGCCCGCTCACCTGACCCGGATGAGGCGGCGACCCGTGTAGGTGTGGCCGAACATGTCGGTCGTGCGGGCTTCGATCAGGTGCGTGCCGGGCGTGAGGCCTGCGGGCAGCGGCGCCTGCCAGATGTGCGTTGATTTCCCCGCGTAGCCGAGAGCGGCGATCGACGGGTCTTCGCGATAGGCTCTCTTCATCCTGATCCACTTCCTGTCGCCGACGCGCATCTCGACGACCGACCGCTCCGAACCGGCGAACACGTTGACCAACACTTCGGTCTTCGCCGCGTCGGCCGCGGCGACCTCCTCGGGCGCGAAGACGTTCATCTGGTAGTCGGCCGGACGGCGCGCGGCCCTGAACACGACCGAGTACGCCGTCCCGTCGAACGTGACCGTCCACCAGCCGTTCGGCGTGCCGTCGCTCATCGTCGCGTGCGGGATGCCGAGCTCGTCCTTGTCGCCGTGCCACCAGTAGCCGCAGGCGGTGCCGAAGTTGATGTGGTGGTGCGGCCTGTCCCCGGGCCAGCCGTCCTTCCTGCTGAGAAACATGTGGCGCTGGATGTGGCTGTGGCCGGAGAACGACACCACGTGCGGGTGCTCGGCGAGGATGGCGAACAGCGCTTCACGCTCGCGGACCTCATGGATCGGGATGTGCATGCAGACGACGACGAGCCGGTCCTTCGGCACGAGCGCCAGGTCGTTCTTGACGAACTCGACCTGCACCTCGCTCAGGCGGTCATGGTACCGGCCCTCGTTCTTTTCCTCGTACCAGTACCAGTCCACGTCGTCGAGGACGATGAAATGCACGGGGCCGTAGTCGAACGCGTAGTGCGTCGGCCCGTACACGCGCTCCCACGTCTCGTCCGAGTAGCGGTCCTCGGCCGTATCCTGGTTCGTGTCGTGGTTGCCGTGGACGTTGTAGAACGGCACGCCGATCTGGGCGACCGCCTCGTTCACCGGATCAAACACGTCAAGGAAGTCGTACACGACGTCGCCAAGGGAGATTCCAAACGCGGCGTTCGTATCGGCACCGATCACGTCTTCGATCACGTCGTGTTCGAGGTAACCGACCTCCGGCAACGTCCGCGTCTGCGTATCGGCGAAGACGACGACGCTGAACCGATCCGGCTCGTCATGCTTTGTGAGCGGGAAGTCGATCGATTTCGGCAGCGGTCCCGTCGGCGCCACGCCCGGATACTTCAGCTTCGGCGACCCGTTCGGCTTGTGGATGTAGTAGAACCGCGGCAGGTTGAGCGCGTCGACCGGCGTCATCCACCCCCGCGGCTTGATCACGAACACAATCGTGTCATCCCCGACGGGCACCTCGTACCACCCCGCCTCGTCCGTCACCACCACCTCGCGCCCATTCGACACACGCACCCCGGGAATCCCGGCCTCTCCCTCGTCCCGCACGCCGTTCCCGTTCGCGTCGTCGAACACCACGCCCTTGGCCGTCGCGCCTTCCGCCCCAGACGCTGCCGCGCAGCACAGAAGCGTCCACACACCCAGAAGTGCTGTGCAGATAGCCCGCATCGTCGTTCCTCCTCAGGTGGTTCCCGTGGCCATCGTACGGTCTCCGATCAGGTAACGCAAGCAGCTTGCGGACCGTGCGAGGACCGACTATCATTCACCCCGTATATCAGGAGTCCCGGCTGGTAAACGGAGCGAGGGCCGGCATGCGAACAACGACGCAGAAATGGGTAGAGCAGGCCCGATACGATCTGGAAACGGCTCGAGCCATGGCCGGCGCGGGGCGTTTCCTGTACGTGTTGTTCTGCTGCCAACAGGCGATCGAGAAGGCGC
>CAYUZG010000018.1:0-20714 GCA_964449605.1 uncultured Verrucomicrobiota bacterium
CGACCACGTCAGCGAGTCGCTGTACTCGGCCGCATCGGCCACCTGGAGCACGTAGTCAACGCCCGCCTCCGAGGTAAACGTAACCACCACCGAGGTGGTGGCGTGGTCGTAATAGACGTCCGTGATGTCCAGGCGTTTCCCGGCAGTGGTCGTTGTCATAAGCACCGGGGCCGCGCCGGGAACGTCCACGTTGTGGGTCCAGAGCTGCCAGATCGTGTTCCCCCACGCCTTGAGCTGCGCGAAGAACGGGTCCGACTGGACCACGTACGCGCTCACCGGGAGCGTCAGGTTGCCGGTGCCGTTGATCTCGTCCCGGAGGAACTCGATGTACTCGCGGCTGGTCGTCTGGTAGTAAAGGCTGATCTCGACGTGGTCCGCGCCCGGGAGCGAAACGCCGTAGTCGTCCAACGACACCTCGTCGTAGCCGCCGGCGTATTCGTCCGGCGTGAAGTAGTCGGGCACCGACACCCCGTGCCAAACCGGTTCGCTCAGCCGTGTCGGGGCGGCGTCGATGTCGAAGCCTTTCGGCGGGATGCGGTTGTCCTTGTAGCGGCCCGTGGCCAACGCGAAGTGGAAGGTCTCGTCCTCGCCCGTGAGGCTGCTGCTTGGGTGCGTCTCGTAGACGAGCTCGTCGACGTAGAACTCGTTCGCGTCGAGCGGCGGGCTGTTGGGCGAGTAGGCTGTAGGAAGTCCCTTGAGCGTCGCGGCCCCGGGGTCGTACGGGTTCACTTCGTAGAGCACGTTGTCGTTCGCGTCGTACGCCTTGATGTTGACAAACATCCGGCGCCCCTCGGGGAAGCCGGAAATCAGCTTGTGGCCTGTCTGGTTCTGCACGCGGAAAGAGAGCGAGCCGGTGTGCGGGTCGTACACGGCATGTTCAATCGCCGCGGCGCGCTCGAGGTTGAGCAGTGCGCGATCCACCCCGGCGAGCACAGCGACTGGGTCGATCCCTTCGCCCTGGCTCAGGTCGAGCGTCAGGACGGCCGGTCCTTGGCTCAGCAGCGACTCGTTCGTCGGGTCGTGGTTGGGTGATCCCGGGATCGCACTGGCCAGCACATAGGAGACCCACGCGTTGCCACCCGTCATGTCGTGGACGGGTTGGCCGCTGTTCGGGTGCTCGATGGTCGTGGGGAGATCGTCCGGATTGTATGGACGGCTCGGGACGCCCTGCTTGTTGCACCCTCTGCCCGCGCCATCAGGCATGTGGCAGTCCTGGCAGCGAGCGATGTAGTTGTTCACCACGGAGGTCGTGAATACGTCCGGTGCGTACGGCCCGAGCCCAGCCGTTCCGCCCTGCTGGCCGTACGCCGAGAGCATGAACTCCGACGTCGTGCGCTCGACGTGGAAATACGAGTACGCGGGATTCTCCTCGGTGGGCAGAATCGTCGTGCCGTCTCCAGGATCCAGTTCGATGTACGCGAGATTCGCCAGGACGGGATTGGACACGTCGTGGCACGTCGAGCAGAAGTGTTTGCTCTTGTGGAAACGGCTGTAGAACATCCCGTGGCGCGCTGCGGCGTCGGCGAACGAAGCGCGCTTGTCGCCGGCCCCGCTGACGTAGTACTGCCCAGAGCCGCTCTCGTCGTAGACCGGAAAGCTGAACGGCCTGTTGTCGCCGCCGTAGAACGGATTGCCGTTGAACAGCTCGACGGCGAGCGACTGCGCGGCATCCTCGGTGTGCGTCGCATCAGCCGCAGGCGCGGAGGGATTGTCGGGATCGACGTTGGCCTCATCCCAGTAGCCGGCCCAGTCATCGCCTTCGCGGGTGCCGAGCCACGTGTCCTCGAAAAACGGGTCGTACATCGTGTGACAGAAGTCGCAGTGGACCCCGTCGAAGTCGGCACCCGTCATTGCCGACGCGTTGGTCGGGTCGGACCGGCCTTCGAGCCAGCCCTGGGGAAAGTGGCAGCGCTCGCAGATGTCCACAGCGTTGGGACGCCCGACGGCCCAGAGGGAATCCTGGCCAGCCACGGTCATGCAGGCGTAGAAAAGGAAATCTCGCGCGGCGTGGGCCATCATCGACCCTTTCCAGTTAAACCCGGGCTCGACGCTCGGATCCTCCAGGTCGGCGTGGCAGTTCATGCAGCGGCGGGGACCTTCGAGTGTGACTTGGCCTGGTTGCGTGCCCGGCATCCGGACGAGGGCGTCGTTCGCCACGGGCCGAGGAATCCAGGCCGCCGGCAGGTACACGGCGACGCCCGCGACGACAAGGAGGAACAGGAGCGTGAGAAGCGGCTGAGAGAAACGGCGAGCTTTCATCGTGGGCTCCCCCGTGCGGCGCGTCCGGCAGGTAGACACACACCGTCCTGAATTACCCCATATAGAGTATACCCTCACGCACGCGATTTGTCAAACTGAATCGCGGGCATGACAGACGGCGTCGCGGACGATCGAGCCCGCTAGGCTCGATCCCGCGCAGGCTCCCGCAGATACACGACGAGCGCTGCGGCCCCTGTGTACAGGATCTCAAACACGACATAGCCGATGAGCCAGGCCGGCAGGCGCCTCGGGTCGTCGCCAGCGTAGGAGTGGAGGCCGCGGAGGATATAGTTGACCCCGTAGTACGTCATTACGACCAGAAGAAAGCACAGGATGCTGGCAACGCCCATGCCGAAGCCGCGCAGCCACCTCTGCGATCGCGCGTGCAGCACGCCGAGGTAGCCGAGCAACGTGATCAGCGACCACGTCTCCTTCGGGTCCCATCCCCAGTAGCGCCCCCAGGAGTAGTTGGCCCACACGGAGCCGGTGATGATGCCGGCCGTCAGGAAAAGCACACCGACTTGGAGGGCGCGGTAGAGGAAGTCGTCGAGCGGACCGAACACCGCCGATACTGCTTTGCCAAACGCGTGACGTCCGAGCACGAGATGGCCGGCCCCAAGAGCTACTGCGAAGGCGCTATAGCCGAGCATCACGGTCAGCACATGATACGAGAGCCACACGCTGCGGAGCACCGCTATAGCGGGCCGGATATCGAAGGTAAGGCGCTGTGCGATGGCCATGGTGACGATGCCGAGTGCGGCGGCGACACACACCGCGTATCGCCGCCGATAGACCAGCTCGAACACAAGGCCAAGCGCTGCGATGCCCCACGACATGAGCACGAGCGACTCGTACATGTTCGTCAGCGGCGCTCGCCCAGCGATGATCGTCCGGACCACGAGCCCGGCCGTGTGGACACCGAGACTGGCCGCGAGGAGCACAAGCATGGCCACGGTCAGCACGCGACGCTTCGACCACAAAGCCACGAGCCCTGCCAGAAACGTCGCGATGTAGAGCAGCCATGCGACCCGGAACGGGTTGACCGCGTTGTACAAGCACTCGAGCCAGAGCCGGCGCTCGCTCGGGTACGCGGCGGGGTTCAGTGCGCGAAGCCGCTCGGCGAGTGCGCGCGAGGCTGCCTCGAATCCCACCGCGTCACCCTCCAGATACGCCGTACCCAGAGCTTGATCGGCGTCGTGAACGGACCCGATCTTCGCCTTGCCATGCGCCGTCACGCCACCGAGCGCCGTCCACGTCTCGTCGTCAGAACTGGCCAGCGGCGGGACAACGGCGCGGCTCGAGCCGGCGTCAGTCAGCGCCTCGAACACCGCCGCGCCCGCTTCAAGCTCGACGGCCGCCTCCGCCAGTCGCTTCCCGCTTTGGCCCACCGCTAGGCCCCGCACGGCGGCCCTGTGCTCGAGGTACTCGTCGTACGAGAGCCGCCTTTTGGCCTTGTCGTAACCGAGAGCGTTCAGCAACGGGATGTGGGGAACATCGAGGACGGGCTTGTCCCGCCACTCGTCGGCCGCGAACTGGATCGAGAGCACCGTTGCGACAGGATCCTGCCCCTCGATCCGCTCGCGGCCGTACATGAACCGCACCTGTTCGCGCGCGTACGTGTCGAGCGGTTTGATGCGCCCATTGTGCTGGACGGCCAGCCGGCGGATCGCAGAGAACTCGAGCGCATCCGACGCCGCGCACGGCGCCGAGAAGGCCGCACCCGCCGCAATGAGGGCCGCTGCGCAAAGGGCTCGGATCATGAAGCCTCCTCGCGACGTCCGCGCCGTCGCCGACGAAGGTACGGCCGGAGATAGAACGACACAATCAGCCCGGCGATCAGCATCGCGAACCCGACGTACAACACCGGGGCGCCCGGATCACGGCTCAGCGACAACACGGTGTAGCGACGTCTGCTCTTGGGGTCGAAGCCGTGGCTTGACTGGTACAGGCGGAATCCGCCGATTCTCGCCGGCGCGTTCATGGCGATGACGGCCGGCTGCTCCTGCCCCGACGGGCGCTGCACCATCAGATGGCTCTCGTACGCCGCAGGGATGTTGCTGTGCGGGTATCGCTTCGCGACAAACTCGCGAAGCACAAGCCCGAAACCAAGCGGCACGCGGCGCGGGTACTCGACCACGAGACGACGGTTGCCCAGTGGAACCTCCGCACGCTCGCGTGACCGGACCCAAATCGTCCTTCGGTTCCCCTCGTCGTCAGATAGGTTGACGCGCACGGCCGGGTTCTCAGCACGCCAGCCGCGCATCAGGGGCGACTCGGGAAGGAACCGGTACGTGGCCGTGAAACCCGGTTGGCCCGGCTCCGGCTGCGTCGAGAACCCGGGGAACCTCGAGAACAGAGTCAATGCGACATCGCCCCCGGGACGATGCACGATGACGCGCGCCGCAGGATTTCCCGCTTGTTCCGGTCCACCCGCTTCGCGGCCATCTTTCCAGTCGTAGAACGTCCGCTCGATTGTGATCGCCCAGTCGGTGCCCTCGATCGAGACTCGTGTGTCCGGATCAGCCACAGCCGGGATGACCTGACGGATCCGCTGCCCGGGAATCGCGATGGTCACTGTGCTCTCGCCGACCGGGGACGCGTCCGGGTAGTACCGGTCCACCAGAATCGAGACGCCCGGCAATCTCCCGGCGTGCACGTGCACGACACCGTCGTATCGTTCTTGAAGCAGGTCAGCACGTGTCTCAAACACGGTCGGGATGTTCACGGCACGGGCGCTCGTCGCGTCAGCACAGCGCAGGAGCGCAGGATCGAAGTAGTAATCCATGCGCTCGCCTTCGACGATTCGCACGGTGCCCCGGATGCCGAAGTTCGCCGTGAGCATCGCGGCAGCAAGGACGAGCAGCAAACTGACGTGCGTGACGAGAAAGCCGAGGTGAGCGAGGCGGTATGGAGCAGCCTTGAGTGTGCAGCAGATCAGGTTCAGCGCGAACACGCCGAGAAGAAGCTGGAACCAGACGGCGCCGTAGACGGCATGCATGGCGACCCGGTGGCTCGTGCGGACGTCAACGATGCTGCCTGAAACCAGGCCGCCCGCGATCAACACGATGAGGACAATGGCGAGCCGCGTCGACGCCAGGAACCGAAACAGCGGGTGCTGTGTCCAGGCAAACCGTCTCGACACCGCGTCCCCTTTCATATGCACCCCCGACCCGTCCTCATAGCACGTGGCCATAAGCCCCGCAACTCGAAAGGGTAACTGGCGCCAACAACGCGCTCCGGCGCGCGGCAGCTTCGCTGACGTCTGAACCCAGGTGTCACGCGCCGCCGGTGCCCTGCAAAGGCGGACGCACGCAGACTCCGGACGAGAAGGGCGGGCTGCCGCTTGGCGGCAAAAAGCTGGCCCCCCCGACAACCATCGGGGAGGCCACGAGTCTTTAGGTAGGTAGCCCGGCTGTCTCCAGTGAAGGAGACCCGTGGCTTTGCGTCCCCGCCTCACGACGGGTATGCCTTTTTCTTCCTAACTCGTTGCCGACAAGAGGAGATAAGGGGGATATCTGGTCTTACGGCACTGTGTCTGCCATCACTGCAAGGGGCATGCCACCGGCGGCACGGACGGTGGCTTACTTCGCAATGCGCGTTGCGGGAACGGGTTGCGTTGAGAAGGCCAGCCGGGCTCGCCCAGAATCGTCGCGCCGATGAGAGGGACTGTATACTGGCGTTTACAGACCTGAGAGAGTTGACGTCGATGGGGTGGCCTGGGAACACAAGGAGCGCGCGGCGGCAGCGACGGGCTCGGTGCCTCCAGAGGCGGCCTGGAGTGGAGCAGCGGATGTGAGTGAATCTCGACCAGCTCTGTGACATTCTGGGGGCGAAAAAAAGGTTGGCCGCCCGGCTGTTGGGGAAGGGCCAGGCAGCCAACGAGTTCGTTGCCGATCAAAGGAGATAAGGGGGATTCTTCTTTTGGTATGCGGCAACGTGGGCTGCTGGCGCATGTTCCATGCCAGAACCGGCGCTTCCCTCATATACACCTGTCTATAAGTGAAATGCCTGTTGGCTGAGGCGATTACAAAAACGTGCCAAGCCAGCCCAGCCTCTGACAAAGGGCCAGATACGTCAACTCAAGTTGACTGAGTTCTCAGATTCGAGAAACGCCGGAGAACAGGGACGGTCACTGATTCTTCTGGGGACACGCCAGGCATTGAGCGTGACCGCACGCAAGGATAACAACGAACCAACAAGAAGCGGTCATCTCGCTGCTGCGTGTGCGGCGCCGTCTGGGCTCCTTGACACCTCGGAGACCGTCACCTACTGTCTGCTCGCGAGGCCCGAAAGAGGCGCCTCGACTTGGCGACTCTGACAACGCGGCCGCGGCGCCGCAGCGCCCGTGGCGTGCGGCCGCCCGCGACCGCCGCGAGAGAGAAGGGGCTCCGTGTACCACGTCCTTGTTCTTGTGAGCCGACTCCTCTGCCTGCTTCCCCATCGGGCCGCGGCCGGGGTGGCGTGGGTCACGGGAAGCGCGTGGTACTGCCTGGCCTGGCGCCGCCGCCGGGTGGCCAAGTCGAACCTCGTCAACGCCTTCCCAGGCTGGACGTACCGCCGAGTCTGCCGCACGGCACAGGCATCGTTCGTGCACTTCGTCCGGAGCCTCGTCACCTTCTTCCGTCAGCCGCTGTACGCGGATCCCGCCTACCTCGCCCGCCGGGTGAGGCTTGTGGGCGAAGAGCACGTGCACGCCGCGTGTCGGCAAGGCCGGGGCGTGGTCCTGCTCCTGGCGCACTGGGGCAACTGGGAGCTCGGCGGCATCATGCTCGACCGGCTCGGCTACGCGCATTCGGCCGTCGGGCGGGCCGTGCGCTCGAACGCCATCATGCGGTTCCTCAACGGGATGCGGGCGCGCTTCGCCACCCGCTTCATCGACAAGGGCCACGCGGCACGGCCCACGCTCGCGGCGCTGCGTGCCGGCGAGTGCGTCGGCTTCTTCATGGACCAGACGACGAGCGAACGCGGCGCCGAGACGATGTTCTTCGGTCGCACGTGCGAGACGACGCGCGGGCCTGCCGGCTTCGCGCTCAAGACGGGGGCCCCGGTCGTGCCGGTGATGTGTCCGCTGCTGCCGGACGGCCGCCACGAGGTGCGGTTCTACGCGCCGATCCCGCGTCCGGCCACGGGCGATCCCCTCCGCGACGTGAGCGAGTTGACGCAGCGCCTCGTCTCGTTCGTCGAGGCGCGCATCCGCGAGAAGCCCGAGCAGTGGCTGTGGTCGCACCGCCGCTGGAAGCCGCTCGACCGCGGCCAGTTCCGGCCCGGCTTCCGCCATGTCGAGACGATCCTGGTCGACGGCGCCGAAGAGCCGGACGGCGTGGCTGGGTTGCGGCGTGCGTGCGCCTATCTCAAGGTGGCGTATCCGCACTCGCGGCTGGCCGTGCTCGCCCAAGCCGGCGCCGGGTCAGCGCTCGGCGGGGATCGGAACGTCGACGAGGTGATCGAGTACGCGCCTCGGCCAGGCCTGCTCGAGACGGTGCGGACGATTCGGCGTGTGCGTCGGCGCGTCTTCCACATCGCCGTGTTGCTGACTGGCTCGCGCCGCGCCGCGCTGTGGGCGACTCTGGCCGGGATCCCGCTCCGAGTCGGCCGCAGGGGCCAGCCGGGCTCGTGGCTGCTGACGCACCGAGCGCCGCCGCGCGGGCCGGGCGTAGGCGACGAGGATGCGTCCATCGACCTCGCCGCGATGCTCGCGCGCGCCGAGCCGGCTTGACACGCCCCCAGGCGCTTCCTAGAGTGCGGGCCGAACCTCATGCTCCGGCGTGCCGGCCGGGGCGGCATCGCGGGTGCGCATGACGACTCAACGCGGACAACAGTCCGACCCCGTGTATCTCGCGCTGATGTTTCTCCGTCGCCTGGTGTGCCTATTGCCGCGCCGGTTCGTCTTCATGATGGGCGGGTGCGTGGGACGGCTCTGGTACGCGCTGGACGCTCAGCAGCGGCGTGTCGCCAAGTCGAACCTGGTCAACGCCTTTCCGCAATGGCCGCACCGGAAGGTGTGTCGAACGGCGCGTGCGGTGTTCAGGCATCTGGCTGGGATGGTGCTCGAGTTCCTCCGCATGCCGCGCTACGCCGACGCGGCCTACCGGCGCCGCTGGGTCAGCGTTTCGTGCGAGGAGCATATCCGGCGGGCGACCGAGCAGGGCCGGGGCGTGATCATCCTCACGGCCCACATGGGCAACTGGGAGCTGGGCGGGCTGTTGTGCGCGGCGCTCGGGTACCGGGCCATCGCCATCGCGGGGGAGATCGGCACGAGCGGCCTGATGCGGTTCATCAACGAGACGCGAGAGGCGATGGGCATGCGCGTCGTCGAGAAGCGCGTGGTTGTTAGGCCGATCCTTGCCGCGCTGCGCGCCGGCGAGTACACCACCAATCTCGTGGACCAGAACGCGGGGCGGAATGGGCTCGAGGCGACGTTTTTCGGCCGGGTCTGCTCGACGCCCCGCGGGCCAGCGATGTTCGCGCTTAAGACCGGCGCCCCGATCGTCCCAGGCCTGTGCACGCTGCAAGCCGACGGCCGGTACGAACTGCGCTTCTACCCGCCGGTCGTGCCGCCGCAGACGGGGGACCCGGAGTCGGCCGTAGCCGAGATGACCCAGCGGCTGACGGCGTTCGTCGAGGCGCGCGTACGGGATCGGCCGGAGCAGTGGCACTGGCAGTACCGACGTTGGAAGCCGTTCAATCGCGGGCAGTTTCGGCGCGGCTTTCGGTACGTGGAGACGATCCTCGTCGACGCGCCTGACGGGCCGGACGAGATCGTTGATTCCCTGCCCACCTGCGAGTACCTGAAGGCGGCCTACCCGCACTCGCGCCTCGTGGTGGTGGCGAGGGCGCCGCTCGGCGACAGGCTGCGCGAGAGCCCGCACGTGGATGAGGTGATCGAGTATGTGCGCCGCCCGGGGATGCGCGGACTTGTGGAGGCGGTGCGAACGATTCGGCGGGTGCGCCGGCGCTATTTCCACGTTGCCGTGTTGCTGTCGGGCTCGCGCCGCGCGGCGCTCTGGTCCGCGCTGGCCGGGATCCCGCTCCGAGTCGGCGGCAAGGGACAGCCCGGCTCGTGGCTGCTGACCCACCGGGCGCCGGCCCGGACGACGGGCGCGCGCGGCGGGGACGGCTACCTCGACGTTGCCGCGATGCTCGCGCGCGCGCCGGCTCGACTTGACACACCTCAGGACGTTCCCTAGAGTACGGGTCGAAGAGCGTGCCCGGACGTGCCGACTTGCGCGACGTCAAGCTGACACGCAGCCCGGGCCGCATCCCAAGTGCACACGACGAGTCAACGCGGACAGGAGTCCGAGCGGACAAGAGTCCGAACCAGTGTACCTCGCGCTCACGTTCCTTCGCCGCCTTGTTTGCCTGCTGCCCCACCGGATGGCCATTGCGCTGGCCGGCTGGCTCGGGCGGGTGTGGTACCTCGTCGACGCGCGGCACCGGCGCGTGGCCAAGTCGAACCTTGTCAA
Source organism: uncultured Verrucomicrobiota bacterium (assembly GCA_964449605.1). Classification (GTDB taxonomy): domain Bacteria; phylum Auribacterota; class JABMQX01; order JAFGEW01; family JAFGEW01; genus CAYUZG01. The sequence goes on from CAYUZG010000018.1 coordinate 9,723, forward strand.
CGCTTTCCCGGACTGGCCGTACCGGACGGTTTGCCGGACGGCCCGCGGCGTGTGCAGGCACTTCGCCCGCGTGCTGATCGACTTCCTCCGCCTGCCCAGGTATGCCGACGCCCGGTACCGGGCCCGATGGGTCAGGGTCGAAGGCGAGGAGCACGTGCGCGCCGCCCAGGCGCTCGGCCGCGGTGTGATCCTACTCGGGGCGCACTGGGGCAACTGGGAGCTGATGGGCCTGGTGTGCGCCGCGCTCGGGTATCGAGTGTCGGCCATTGCCCGCACGGTCGGCTCGCGTGGCATGACGCGCTTCGTCAACGAGACGCGCGGGGTCACCGGCATGCGCGTATTCGACAAGATGCAGGCGGCGCGCTCGACGCTCGCGGCGCTCAAGGCAGGTGAGTGCGTCGGCATCCTGGTTGACCAAAACGACGCAGTCACCGGCATTGCGGCGCGGTTCTTCGGCCGCGAGTGCGCCACGACGCCGGCGCTGGCGAGCTTCGCGCTCAAGACCGGCGCGCCCGTCGTGCCGGCGTTCTGCACGCTCGACGAGGACGGCCGCTACGCGGCGCGTTTCGGCCCTCCGGTCGCGCCGCCGCAGACGGGCGACACGGACCGTGAGGTCGCCGAGATGACGCAGCGGGTCACGTCGTGCGTCGAGGCGCGTGTGCGCGAGCGGCCCGAGCAGTGGTTCTGGGTGCACCGGCGGTGGAAGCCGTTCGACCGCGGCCAGATGCACGCCGGCTTCCGGTACGTCGAGACGATCCTCGTGAAAATGCCGAACTGGATCGGCGACGTGGTGATGGCGCTGCCGGCGCTCCAGTACCTCAAGTCGGCGATTCCCGAGGCGCGCATCGCCGCGCTGATCAAGGCGCCGCTGGGCGAGTTGCTGCGGGGCAACGCCCACGTCGATGAGGTGATCGAGTACTCGCATCGCCGGGGCGTGCGCAACGTGGCCGATCTGGCTCGCACGATTCGCCGGGTACGGCGGCGCACCTTCCATGCGGCCGTGCTGCTGACGAACTCGCTGAGCTCGGCGTTGTGGGTCGCGCTGGCGCGGATCCCGCTGCGGGTCGGCACGCGCGGGCAGTGGCGGCGATGGCTGCTGACGCATCCGGTCGCGCCGCGGCCGACGGGCATGCACCAGGCCGAGCACTACATCGAGATCGCCCGCCGGGTTGCCGCCGCGCCCCGGCCCAGCCCGCCGCACGTCGGCATTGACAAAGAACAGGCCGCCTGGGCAGAACGCTTCCTGGCAACGCAACGACTGAACTCCGCGGGGCCGCTCGTCGGCCTGAGCCCGGGCGCTGCGTACGGGCCGGCCAAGCGGTGGCTGCCGGAACGGTTCGCCGAGGTCGCGCGCCGGCTGCGCGACGAGCACGGCGCGCGCGTGCTCATCTTCGGCACGCGCAGCGACTCGGCCATCACCGGGCCGCTCGCCGAGCAGATCGGCGGCGGCGCACTCGATTTGACGGGCAAGACGACGCTCAGTCAGTTGGCGGCGCTCATGGCGCGCTGCCGGGTGGTGGTCACGAACGACTCGGGGCCCATGCACCTGGCCGGCGCCGTGGGCGCGAACGTGGTGGCCCTCTTCGGCTCGACGAGCCCGGAGCGAACCTCGCCGGCAGGCCGGGTCACGATCATGCGGCACGAGTGTGACTGCGCGCCGTGCATGCAGCGCGAGTGCGACCGCGACTTTCGCTGCATGACGAGCATCACGGCCGACGAGGTCTTTGAAGCAGCAGCCGCGTGGCTGCGTGGTGACAGATGAGCGAGACGAAGGTCCCAATCAGCGCGTTCGTCGCGTGCCAGAACGAAGAGGGCAACATCGAAAGCTGCCTCCGCAGCGTGTCGTGGTGCGACGAGATCGTCGTGGTGGACAGCTTCAGCACGGACCGGACCGTCGAGATCGCTCGACGCTACACGGACAAGGTCTTCTTCCGCCAGTGGGACGGCTACCGCAGCCAGAAGAACTTCGGCCTCCAGCAGACGTCGAACGAGTGGGCGCTGCTGATCGACAGCGACGAGCGCGTCTCGCCCGAGCTCGCGGCCGAGATCCAGCGCGTGTTCAACGACGGGCCCGGCGACGCGGTGGGTTACTACCTGCCGCGGCGCGTCCATTACCTCGGCAAGTGGATCAACCACTCGGGCTGGTACCCGGACTACAAGCTCCGGCTGGTGCGCAAGGACCATGCACGCCTCGGCGGCATCGACCCGCACGAGACGTTCCTCGTCGACGGCCCGACGCGGCGGCTGCGCGGCGACCTGATCCACTACACGTACCGCACGATCGCCGAGCACCTGCGCACCATGCACCGGTACGCCGAGATCTGGGCGTCGACGCGGCGGTGGCGAGCAACGGACGCGGTGCGCATGCTCACGCGGCCGCTCGCGAAGTTCCTGAAGCACTACATCATGAAGGCCGGCGTCCTCGACGGGTTTCACGGGTACGTGATCGCGTCGATGTCGGGCTATGCGGTGTTCTTGCGATACGCGAAGCTCTACGACCAGCGGGTGCGCGGCAGTGATGAACACGACGACGGATGACGCGCTGGAGCTGTTCCGGCAGACGCTGCTCGCGACGCGCGGCGCGGCGCTCCACACCATGGAGTGCTACGTGGGCGACGTGCGGCGCTTCCTCGACTTCGCAGCGCGCTCGGACAAGGGGCCGTTGACCGCGCTGCGGCGCGAAGATATACTGGATTTTCTGATCGGCGAGAAGAAGCGCGGCTTGTCGTCGAGCTCGCTCGCGAGGCGTCTCACGGCGCTCCGGTCGTTCTTCCGGTGCCTCGACGAGGAGGGCCTCGTCGAGCACAACCCGGCCGAGGCGCTCGAGTCGCCCAAGACATGGCGGCTGCTGCCGGAAGTGCTGACCATCGACGAGGTGGAGGAACTGCTGGCTCAGCCGGACGTGTTGACACTGTTGGGCGTGCGCGACCGCGCGATGCTCGAGTTGATGTACGCCTCGGGCCTGCGGCTGGCCGAGACGGCCGCGTGCCGACTGGCCGACCTTGACCTGGCGGCCGGCACGGTGCGCGTGCTGGGCAAGCGGTCGAAGGAGCGCGTCGTGCCGGTCGGGTCAGCGGCGCGCGAGTGGCTCACGCGCTACATCGGAGAGGCGAGGCCGAAGTTGCTGCACGGCCGGCGCAGCGAGTACCTATTCGTGTCGCGCCTCGGGACTCGGCTCACGACGGCGGGTCTCTGGAAGCGCGTGCGAGCCGCTGTGCGGCAGCTCCCGTGGACGAAGCGGGTGACGCCGCACACGCTGCGCCACTCGTTCGCGACGCACCTGATGGCGAACGGCGCCGACATCCGCGTCGTGCAGGTGCTGCTCGGGCATGCGAACATCAGCACGACGCAGATCTACACGCACGTTGACACCGACCGGCTCAAGTCGGTCCACAAGCAGTTTCACCCACGAGGCTAGAGCCTCCCGGGGCAAAGGAGACACGCACTGATGAGATTGCGGGCGATTCTGATCGCACTGGTTTTGGCGGCCGCGCTGGCCGCCGCGTCGAGCCTTCACGCCGTCGAGTCGCCGACGCTCGACGTGCAGGAGTTCACGCTGGAGAACGGGCTGACGATCCTGATCATCGAGCGGCATCAGGTCCCGACGGTCGCCGTCTGCCTCGCGTACCGCGTCGGCTCGGCGGACGAGTGGTCGGGCATCACGGGGATCGCGCACTTCATCGAACACCTCTACGACAAAGGCACGCCGATGCTCGGCACGACCGACGCCGCGCGCGAGCAGGAGCTGATCGCCCAGAAGGACGAGGTGATGACGGCGCTGCGGGCCGAACGGCGCTGCGCGCAACCGGACGCGGAGAAGATCGCGGCGCTCGAGGCGCGCTACGCCGAGCTGAAGGCCGAGCACGATGCGATCACCGTCTCGGGCGAGATCGACAAGCTGCTCGACGAGGCCGGCGCCGACGGCAAGAACGCGACGACGTCGCGCGACCAGACGAACTACTTCACGAGCCTGCCGAAGAACAAGCTCGAGCTGTGGTGCGCGGTGTTCTCGCAGATCATGCGCGGCCCGGTGTTCCGCGAGTTCTACGAGGAGCAGCAGGTGATCATCGAGGAGCGGCGCACGCGCGTCGACAACTCGCCGGGCGGCGCGTTGTGGGAGGCGCTTTTCGCAGCGCTGTACACGGGCCACCCGTACCATCACCCGATTCTCGGCTGGCCCGAGGACATGCACAGCTACACGCGCGAGCAGGTCATGGCCTTCTACACGCGCTACTACGCGCCGAACCGTGCGGTGCTGACGATCGTCGGCGACGTCCAGCCGGCCGAGACGGTCGCGCTGATCGAGCGCTACTTCGGCGACATCCCGCGCCAGCCGCCGCCCGGGACGCGGCGCACGGCCGAGCCCGCGCCGCGCGGCGAGAAGCGCGTCACCGTCGAGTTCGAGGCCCAGCCGCGCGTCTACTGCGCCTGGCTCACCGTGCCGCTCGACCATCCCGACTATCCGGTCTTCGACCTGATCGCCGAGATCATGACGGGTGGACGCACGACGCGGCTCACCAAGCGGCTTGTCGAGGAGGAGCAAATCGCGCTCGGCATCTGGTGCTGGATGAGCGGGCTGCGCGACACGAACCCGTTCATGTACGCCGCGCTGCCGCGCGCGCCGCACACAAACGAGGAGATCGACGCCGCGGTGCTCGAGGAGTTCGAGAAACTCAAGGCCGAGCTCGTCGGCGAACGCGAGCTGCGGCGCGCGAAGAACCAGCTCGCGGCCGGCTTCGTCCGGGCGCTCGAGTCGAACATCGAGCTGGCAAAGCTCGTCGGCGAGTACGAGGTGCTGCTCGGATGGGAGGCGCTGCGCGATTACGTACCAAGGATCGAAGCGGTCACGGCGGAGGACATCCAACGTGTCGCGCGCACGTACCTGAACCGGACCAACCGCACCATCGCGTTCCTCGCGCCCAAGGCACCGACCGAGCCGACGTCCGAACCGGCGGCAGAGGAGAGCGAGTGAGCCGGAGCCACGACGCAGGGGAATCAAGCACGGCGCGCTGGCAGCGCCTCGACCGTGAGACGCTGGCCGAGGCGCAGCAGGCCGTCGAGCGCGGCCGCCGTTTTCACTGGCTCGACTTTGCGCGCGCGCCGCTCACGTTTCTGTGGACGCTCGTCGGGCATCGCTCACTGCTCGACGGGACGCGAGGCTTCATCCAAGCCGGGATGAATGCGATCCACTGCTTCGTGACGCACCTGCGCATCTGGTCCCTGCAGCACGACGCCGAACGCGGGGGCGAACCCCATGAGAACCGTCCACGTTAACCCCGCCCGGCAGTTCCACGGCGGCGAAGGGCAGACGCTGGCGCTGTGCGCCGGCCTTATCGAACGCGGCCACGACGTGGTGCTCATCACCCAGCCGGGCGCGCCACTTGCCGAGCGTGCACGGGCCGCCGGTGTCGCCGTGCACGAGGTTCGGATGCGAACGGAGTTTGACCTCGGCGCGGCGGCGCACATCCGGCGCCTGCTGCGTGACACGCGCGCCGACGTGCTCCATTGCCACACCGGCATGGCGCACGGCCTGGGCTGGTTCGCCTCGCGCGGCCGGCGCGACTGGAAGCTCGTCGTGACCCGCCGCGTCCTTCGGCCGATCCGGCGCGGGCTCTTCACACGGTTGAAATACCGTGGTGGCGTGGACGCGTTCGTCGCCGTGAGCGGTGCGGCGCGCCGCCAGCTCCTCGACTACGGCGTGGCGCCGACCCGTGTCCGCCTGGTCCATGACGCGTGCGTTGAGGGCGAGGCCGCCGGCAGACCGGCACGACCCGAGACGTTCGGCATCGAACCGGACGACTTCGTGATCGGCGCCATCGGCCAGCTCGCCGCATGCAAGGATCAGCGAACGCTGCTGAGCGCGGCCGGCATGCTGCGACGCCGCGGGCGGCGATTCAGGCTGCTCGTCGTCGGTGACGGGACGCTGCGGGGCCCACTCGAGCGGCAAGCTCAGCACGAGGGGATCGCCGACGTGGCTGTGTTCGCGGGCTATGTCCAGGACATCCGCTCGCTGCTTCGGCGGATGAATGTGTTGGCGATGCCGTCGGTCCGCGAGGCCCTTGGCAGCGTCGTGCTGCGCGCCTTCGACGCCGGGGTCCCGGTCGTGGCGGCCGACGCCGGTGGGCTGCCCGAGATGGTGCGCGCCGGCGAGACCGGCCTGCTCTTCCGCGCCGGTGACGCGGCTGCACTGGCGCGCGAGCTCGAGCGCCTGATGGACCGTCCGGCGCCGCACGAGATGATCGAGAACGCGCGCCGCTTGCTCGATGAGCAGTTCCGGCCCTGGCACATGGTGGACGGCAACCTGGCCGTGTACGAGCGAGTGCTCGACGAGAGCCGCGCGCGAACGGCCGACCCGATCGTCGAGCGCAACGGACGCCGCACGCTCTATGTGCGCCCGGAGTGGCAGACGCGGCTTGCTGACACGGACTTACGCGGCGCGGTGCGGCACGCGCCCCGCGCGCCGGGCTTGGCCGGGCGCGGCGACCTGCGAGTGCTCGATCTCGACGGGGCGCGGCTGCTGTGCAAGCAGATGCGGCACGGCGGGTTGCTCGGCGGGCTGCTGGGCGACTGCTACATCGACCGGCGCAAGCCGCTGAACGAGATGCGCGTCGTCGCCCACGCACTGAGCCATGAGGTACCGACGGCGGAGCTGCCGGCGGTCATGACGCAGCGGTCCGTCCTGCCGTTTTATCGCTACTGGGTGTTCTCGCGGGAACTGCCGGCCGCGGTGGACATGCTCGGGTATCTGCGAACTCGCCGGGCTCGACGGGAGCGGATCCCGGCGGTTGCGGCGGCGGCTCGCGCGGTGCGGGCGATGCATGATGCCGGCCTGTTCCACGCTGATCTGAACCTCAAGAACCTGCTCGTTCGCCCCGACGGCGCCGGCGGCGCGGAGGCGTTTGTGATCGATTTCGACAAGGCCCGGCTGGCGCCGCACATGAGCGTTCGGCGGCGGTTCCGCAACCTGCGCCGGCTCTGGAAATCGGCGGAGAAGGCGCGGTCGGCCGGCTTCGCGATCACGCCGAGCGACATGCTGCGTTTTCTGGTTGAGTACGCGGGGCCTGACCTGCCGTGCTACCTCGAGCTGGTCGAGCGGGCGCCGACAATGCGGTGGCACCGGTGGCGCTATCGGCACGAGGTGCTGACAACGAGGCCGAGGTAGCGCCATGCAGTCGCCGGACGTCCAACTCAACCAGCTCACGCGCATCATCGTCGTCCGGCTCGGGTCGCTCGGCGACGTCGTGCGCACGATGCCCGCGGTGCAGGCGCTCCGTGCGGCGGCGGCGCAGGCGCGCATCGCCTGGCTCGTCGACGACCGGTGGGCGGGCATTCTTGAGGGGTTCCCGTACGTCGACGAGCTGCTCACGGTGCCCCGGTCCGAGCTGCGCGCCGCCTCGCGCAATCCGTTTGCGTGGCCGCGGTGGCTGCGGACGTGGCGCGCGTTCCGAGGCCGACTCGCCGCGTGGCGGGCCGACGCCGTGTTCGACTTCCACGGCCTGTTCAAGACCGCGGTGCTCACCGCGGCCACGGGCGCACCGCGGCGCATCGGCTACGTGCGCGGGCACAGCAAGGAGGGGAGCTGGCGCGCGTACAACGTGCTGGTCGATCCGGGCTCGGTCGACATCCCGCGGCTCGAGCGCAACCTGTCGCTCGTCGAGCGCTTCGGCGCCAGGCGGATGGCCGACCCGCCGGAGCTTGCGTTCACGCCAGCCGAGCGTGCGACGGTGGACGAGGTGTATGCCTCTCTCGACGAGTCGCGCGTTGTGGCGCTCTGTCCCGGCTCGAGCCGCCAGCGACGCGCCAAGCGCTGGCCGGCCGAGTCGTTCGGCGCCCTGGCCGACCTGCTTACAGCCGAGCTTGGCCTCACGCCGCTCGTGATCGCCGGTCCGGGCCAAGAGGCGATCGCGCAGACGATCCGCCGGGCGGCGCAGTGCGACGTGGTCGTCGCGCCCCGACTGACGCTGAAGGAACTCGCACTCGTGCTGGGGCGTGCGCGCTGCTACGTCGGCGCGGACACCGGCCCGATGCACGTCGCGTCGATCATGGGCACGCCCGTTGCGGCGATCTTCGGGCCGACCAATCGCGCGCAGAACCGCCCGATGCCGTACAGCCCATGGCGGATCATTGAGCCGGTTGCGGGGGAACGCCTACGTGCGCGACATACGGCCGCCGTGCGGCCTGAGCAGGTGTTGGGCACGGTGGGGGAGCTGCTCGGCCTCGGGCCAGCGGCGGGGCAGGGCTAGATAACGGTGCCCGGGGCGATGTTCGCGTCCTTCTCGACGACGACGATGCCGTCGCGGATGCAGTAGCCCTCGCCGTCGAAACGCCTCAGGCCGCGCTCGTTGACGATCCGCGTGTTGTCTCCGATGCGCGCGTTCTTGTCGATGATCGCGTGCTCGATCCGGCAGTTGCGGCCGACGCCCAGATGCGGGCGATTCCGCGGCCGCCTGTCCTCGTAGTAGTCGGCGCCCATCATGACCGTGCGCCGCAGCACGGAGCCCTCGCGCACGATGCTGCGCACGCCGATGACCGCGTGCCAGAAGCTCGCGCCGTCGGCGATCACACCCTCGCTCACGACCGCGTTCGAGATGTTGCAGTGCCGCAGCTTCGAGGCCGGCAGGAATCGCGCGTGCGTGAAGATCGGCGCGCGCGGCGAGTAGAAGTCGAACGGCGGACGGTCGGCCGTCAGGTCGATGTTGGCGTCGTAGAACGACCGGATCGTCCCGACGTCGCGCCAGTAGCCTTTAAAGGGGTAGGCGTAGACGCGGCAGTACTTGTACGCCTCCGGCAGGATGTGCTTACCGAAGTCGATGTTCGCGTCGTTCCTGAGCACCTTCTCGAGAATGGCCGGCTTGAACATGTAAATGCCCATGTTGGCGACCCACTGCCGCGAGCGTCCGGCGTCGTAGCCGGTCTCGCGCAGGTACGCGGTGTCGTGCTGGAATTCGGCGACGATCTCGGGGTCGGTCGGCTTCTCGGCGAAATCGATGATGCGCTTGCGCCGGTTGAGCTTGAGCACGCCGAAGCCGGCGACATTGCGGCGCGGCACCGTGACGGTCGAGACGGTGATGTCGGCCTTGGTCTCGATGTGCTGCCGGAGCAGCTTGCGGTAGTCCATGCGGTAGAGCTGGTCGCCCGACAAGACCAAATAGTAACGCGGGCTGTAGCGCACGAAGTGGCGCATGCACTGGCGGACGGCGTCGGCGGTGCCCTTGAACCACTCGGCGCTGCCGGGCGTGAGCTCGGCGGCCATCGCCTCGACGAACCCGTCGGAGAAATGGTCGAACCGGAACGAGTTGATCAGGTGGCGATTGAGCGAGGCCGAGTTGAACTGGGTCAGCACGAAGATCTTGCCGAGGCCCGAGTTGATGCAGTTGCTCACAGGCACGTCGACGAGGCGATACTTGCCGGCGAGCGGCACGGCGGGCTTCGAACGATCCTTCGTCAGCGGGAACAGGCGCTCGCCCTTCCCGCCGCCAAGGATGATGCACAGCGTTTCGCCCAGACGCAGCTCCGTCATGCGACGCGATCCCTCCCAAGCAACAAGCTTTTGGTGGCGTTTTCCATTTTGTGACTGTGCGCGCTCCGTCCCCGGAAGGCAAGGGGGAATCGTGCCTACAACACGATCGGCGGTGCTCCCGGCGCGGCAACCGCGTGCTAGCGGCCCGGCGGCCGCGCGCACGCTTGCCCCGGGCACGGCGGTCGGCTAGAGTGCGCTCGGAGGCGGCTATGGGCGTCATCACGCTGCTCACGGACTTCGGGCGCGATAACTGGTTCGTCGGCACGATGAAAGGGGTGATCGCCTCGATCAGCCCCACGGCGGCCGTCGTCGATATCTGCCACGAGGTGAGGCGGCACTCGATCACCGAGGCGGCGTTCATCCTGCGCAACGCCGGCCCCTACTTCCCACCCGGCACGGTGCACTGCGTCGTGGTCGATCCCGGCGTCGGCAGCGACCGGCCGGCGATCGTGGTCGAAACGGACCGCGCCCGCTTCGTCGCGCCCGACAACGGCGTGATCAGCTACGCGCTCGAAGGGCGGGAGGTCGCGCAGGCGATCCGGATCGAGGACGAACGGTACCTGCTCGCGCCGGTGAGCCGGACGTTCCATGGGCGCGACGTGTTCGCGCCGGTGGCCGCGTACCTCGATGCCGGCGTGGCACCGACCGAGTTCGGCCCGGCGGTCGACTCGTTCGTCCGGCTGCGGCGCTCGACGCCGGGCAAGCTGAGCCGCTCGGAAGCGGTCGGCCACATCGTACACGTCGACCGCTTCGGCAACTTGATCACCGACGTAGACGAGCCGTTCCTGGCCGAGATGCTGACCGCGTCGAGGCAGCAGTACTTCCGGCTCCAGGTGCGCAACCACGAGGTGCGGCGGCTCGTCGGCTCATACGGCGAGGGTCAGCCCGGGGAGCTGATCGCCCTGATCGGCAGCTCCGGCTATCTCGAGCTCGCCGTCAACCAAGGCAACGCGCGCGACACACTCGAAATCGAGGAGGGAGGGGAGTTCATCCTCAAGGTGCTATGAGACTCTCAATCAGCTACGACACGATGCTCGCCAACGCGATCGGCCCGGAACACGGGTTGACGCAAGAGGACCTCGACTCGATCGAACCGGAGGCTCGCCGGGCCTTCGAGGAGGTCGAAGCACTGCGCACCGGCGACGAGGTGACGTTCTTCCGGCTGCCGTACGACGCGGAGACACCCCGCCGGATCAAGCAGGCGGCGAAGGCGATCGCCGAGCGCTGCGACAACTTCGTCGTGCTCGGGATCGGGGGTTCGGCGCTCGGGACGACGGCCGTCGCCTCGGCGCTGCGGCACCCGTTCTGGAACCTGTTGGGGAAAAAGGAGCGCAACGGCCGGCCGCGCCTGTTTGTGCTCGACAACGTCGATCCCGACTGGCTCAGCGCGTTCAAGGAGGCGGTCAACCTGAAGCGGACGGTCTTCAACGTGATCACCAAGTCGGGCTCGACGAGCGAGACGATGGCGCAGT
>CAYUZG010000019.1:0-8878 GCA_964449605.1 uncultured Verrucomicrobiota bacterium
TGGTTCGCCGAGCGGCTCGAGATCAACATCATCGTCGAGCCCGACGTGGACGGTCCGATCAACGCCTCGTTGACGGACGTGCCCTGGGAGGTCGCGTTGCGTGAGACGCTCGAGTCGCACGGGTTCGTGCTGACCGTCAGCGACGACGGCATCTACAGGGTAAGCACCGGCGATTAGGCCGAGCACTGGGTCGGCCAGGCACCTCGCCGAGCGGTTCCGCCTTGCGAAGGCGGGTCCGGGGTGCTATATGAGCGTCCCGCTCCAGGGGGGCGGGCGCCTGTTGCTGTGCAACGGACGGGCACGTGGCTGTGCGGGGCCCCATGCGGATCGACATTCTGACCCTGTTTCCGGAAATGTTTGCCGGGCCGCTGAGCGAGAGCATCATCAAGCGGGCCCGCGAGCGGGGCCTTGTCGATATCCGGATCCACAACATCCGGGACCACACGCACGACAAGCACCGCACGGCCGACGACCGCCCGTTCGGTGGCGGACCGGGTATGGTGCTCACGCCCGGGCCGATCTTCGAGTGCGTCGAGTCGGAACTGCCCGAGGGAACGCACCTCGTGTACATGACGCCCCAGGGGCGGCCGCTGACGCAGGCGATGGTCGAGGAACTGGCCGGCCGCGACGCGTTCGCCGTGCTCTGCGGCCACTACGAGGGCGTCGATGAGCGGGTGCGCGAGGCGCTCGTCGACGACGAGATCAGCATCGGCGACTACGTGCTCACCGGCGGCGAGCTGCCGGCGATGGTTCTGGTCGATGCCGTGGTCAGGCTGCTGCCGGGCGCGCTGGGCGACGACGAGTCGGCCCAGCAGGAGTCGTTCGCCGACGGCCTTCTGGACTGCCCGCACTACACGCGGCCCGAGGTTTTCCGGGGGATGCAGGCGCCCGAGGTCCTGCTGAGCGGCAACCACGGCGAGATCGCCCGCTGGCGGCGCGAGCAGGCCGAGGCCCGCACGCGGGAGCGGCGTCCGGACTTGACGAATCGCGAGAAATAGGTACAGTAGCGGGTCTTATACCCGAGCACTCGAGCAACACACATGGCCAAGCAACGAAAGACACACGCAGTGGAAGCAATCAAAGCAATCGAGACCGAGCAGCTCCGCACCAACCTGCCCGAGTTCCGCATCGGCGATACCGTCAAGGTCTGGACCAAGATCATCGAGGGCGAACGCGAGCGCAGCCAGCCGTTCACCGGCACCGTCATCGCCCGCAAGGGCCGGAGCACCTCCGAGTCGATCACCCTGCGCCGCGTCGTCTACGGCGAGGGCGTCGAGCGCGTCATCCCGCTGCACTCGCCGCGGCTCGACAAGATCGAGGTGCTGCGCGAGGGCCGGGTCCGCCGCGCCAAGCTCTACTACCTGCGCCGCAAGGTCGGCAAGGCCGCCCGCGTCAAGGCCAAGCGCCGCAGCTAGTCGGGCGCCGCGCAGCCACACGCTGGTTCTCAGCGGCCCTGTTCCCGCAGGGGCTCTGTGCTCATCCCCAGCGAAGACGGATGCGCAGCTCACGAGTACGTCCCGCCCCTTCAGGGCTTGTCGAAGAAGCCGAGATGCCGTTCCGAAGGAGCTTGTCCCGAAGGGACTTCATAGGAAAGCCCAGGGTGGCACCCTGGGTCTGGTGGGCGCGAAAGGCAGGCCATAGCCTGAAGGGCTTCCACAGAACCTCTTTCCCGGCAGGCCCTCTATGAAAGCCTTTCAGGCTATTACTCTCTTTGGCCATCCCGAAACCCAGGGCGCTGCCCTGGGCTGCGTTATGAAACCCCTTCGGGGTAACAAGCAGGAGAACAACAGCTCGCCTTTTCGATAGGCCGGTGAGCCGGTGGCAAAACCTGTTCCTCCGAGGGGGGTGCCTCGCGCACGAGCGCGCGTGCTGACTTCGCCTTGCCCTTGGCGGTGTGGGTGGGCATACTGCCAGCCATGGACGGCGCGGGGATTCCGGATCACGAGGTCGAGCGGCTCGAGGCGATGCTCGCCTATGAACGCGACGCGTGGGCCAGCGGCCGGACGCGCGTCGCCGGCGTCGACGAGGCCGGCCGCGGGCCGTTGGCCGGGCCGGTGGTGGCCGCGGCCGTCATCCTGCCCGCGGGCCGCTTGATCGCCGGCGTGGACGACTCCAAGAAGCTCAGCGCCGCCAAGCGCGACGAGCTCTTCGAGCTGCTCGAGACCGACCCGGACGTGCAGATCGGCGTCGGTGCCGCGTCGGTCGACGAGATCGAGCGGCTCAACATCCTCGGCGCGACGCGGCGCGCGATGACGCTCGCGGTCGACGCGCTGCCCGTGCGGCCCGACTTTCTGCTCGTCGACGGGATGTTCATCAAGGGGATGCGGATCCCGCACCGCAAGGTGATCAAGGGCGACCGCCTGAGCGTGTCGATCGCCGCCGCGTCGATCATCGCCAAGGTGACGCGCGACCGGATCATGGCCGAGCTCGACGCCGAGTACGGTGCCTACGGCTTCGCGCGCCACAAGGGCTACGGCACGAAACACCACGTCGCCATGCTCCGCAGGCACGGGCCGTGTCCGGCGCATCGCAAACAGTTCGCGCCCGTTCGGGCGCTGCTCGAGGAAGGAGAGCCGCTGTGGACGACAAGCTAGAGACGATGTTCGCGATGCAGAAGGAGCTCAACCGCCGCATCGGCCAGGACACCGACGTGATGACCGACGACGAGCGCGCCACCTGGATCCTCAACTACGCCCGCGCGCTCGGTCAGGAGCTCGCCGAGCTCGTCGACAGCGTGCCGTGGAAATGGTGGGCCGGCTACCAGCGGTTCGACAAGCAGAACACCAAGGTCGAGATCGTCGACATCTTCCACTTCCTCATCTCGCTCGCGCAGACCGTGGGCCTGACGGCCGACGACGTCTTCCGCGCCTACATGAAGAAGAACGAGGTCAACTTCGCCCGCCAGGACTCCGGCTACACCGTCAAGGACGAGTCGGACAACAAGGACATCTAGTTCTCTGAACCACGGGGGACACGGGGTCCGCAGGGCGTTCGTTCCCCGTGTCCCCCGTGTTCCCCGTGGTTTGATTCGGATGCGGAGCGCGTCCAGTGAGCATTGAACATGCTGACACGATTGCGGCGATTGCGACGCCGGCCGGGCGCGGCGCGCTGGGCATTGTGCGCCTGAGCGGGCCGGAGGCGTGCGCGATCGCGGCCCGTGTCTTTTGCGGCAAAGGCGGAAGGACCGATAGCGACCCGTCGAGCTTCGCCTCGCACACGGTCCATCTGGGTGACGTGCAATCCGACGGGGACTTCGTCGACACGGTCCTGCTGACCGTGATGCGCGCGCCGCGCAGCTACACGGGCGAGGACACCCTCGAGCTGTCGTGTCACGGCGGGCGCGTTGTGCTCGGGCGCGTGCTCGGGGCCGTCGTCGCGGCCGGCGCGCGGCCGGCCGGGCCGGGCGAGTTCACGCTCCGCGCGTTCCTCAACGGCAAAATGGACCTCGCCCAAGCCGAGGCGGTGCAGGAGCTGATCGCGGCCGAGAGTGAGCTCGGCGCGCGCGTCGCCGCCGAGCAGTTGCGCGGGCGGCTCTCCGGCGAGGTCGGCGCGCTGCGCGACGGGCTCGTCGAGGTGCTTGGCGAGATCGAGGCGGCCATCGACTTCCCCGACGAGGATATCGAGCCGGCCAACCAGGCAGCGCTGGTCGCCAGGCTCGAATCGCTTCGGGAAGCGACGGCGCGTCTCCTCGAGACCTTCGAGGAGGGGCGCCGCGTGCGCGAGGGCGTGCACGTGGCGATCGTCGGCAAGCCGAACGTCGGCAAGTCGAGCCTGCTCAACGCACTGCTCGACGACGAGCGCGCAATCGTCACCGCCGAGCCCGGCACGACGCGCGACGTGCTCCGCGAGTCGCTCATGTTGCAGGGCGTCGAGCTCACCGTCGTCGACACGGCCGGGATATGCGAGCCGCGCGACGCGGCAGAAACCGAGGGCGTGCGCCGCAGCTACGACGCAGTCCGCGAGGCCGACCTCGTGCTGCTCGTGCTTGACGGAGCGGTGCCCATCGACGAGGCTGACGTCGAGATCGGGGGCCGGCTGAACAACCGGTCGTTTATCACAGTCGTCAACAAGCAGGACCTGGCGCCGCACGCCGATTTCACGGCGCTCGACGTGCGCCTCGTCGGCCGCGCGAGCGTGCACACCTCGGCGCTCGAACGAACTGGACTTGACGCGCTCAAGGAGGCGATCATCGACGCGGCGTGGCCGTCCGGCCTGCCGTCCTCGGACGCGGCGCTCGTGACGCAGGTGCGCCACCGGAACGCGCTTGCACGCGCGGCCGCCGCGATGGGCGAGGCAATCGCCGCGCTCGACGAGAACCGCGGCCTCGAGCTCGCCGCCATCGATGCGCGCGAGGCGCTCGCCGCGCTCGGCGAGATCGTCGGCGCGGTCACGACCGAGGAAATACTCGACAGCATCTTCTCTCGATTCTGTATCGGCAAATGAGGAGTCACGCGATGAACGAAGCACGACGACCGCTACTGGTGTTGATGATCTGCGCCGCTCTGCTGGCCGTTTCGGGGACGACGAAGGCGGCTGACGACGAGACGCCCGATCTGCCGCGCGACGAGTGGCATGCCTTGTTCATGAAAGGCAAACGGGTCGGCTACCTGCACGTCCGGGTGGAGCGCGAGGACGACATTATTGTCACCCTCAGCGAGATGAAGATGGTTATGCGGCGCTTCGGCACCGACCTGACCGTGGAGACCTCAAGCACGTGCCGCGAGCGCGCGGACGGCACGCCCGAGGGGTTTGTGGCGAAGCAGATTGCTGGGATGATGCCGATGCGCACGGAGGGCACGATCCAGGACGGCACGCTCCATGTCGTCACCACAATGGGTGACCGGCGCCAGGAGCAGACGCTCGAGTGGGACCCGGATGCGCTGTTCCCGTACGCGCTCGAGCAGGAGCAGAAGGCTCTCAAGCTCGAGCCGGGCGAGGAGTTCACCGCGAAGGTGTTCAGCCCGGAGCTCTCATCGTCCGAGCCGCTCGAGATCACAATGAAGGTGATCGGCCCGGACACAGTCGACGTGCTTGGCGTGGCCCACAAGGCCGTCAAGGTCGAGGCACGCTATCCGAAGTTGCCCGGTTTCGTGCAACACTTGTGGGTCGACTCGGACTACAACCTGCTCGTGTCCGAGACGACCCAGATGGGCGGCGTCCGGACCGTGCGCTGCACCAAGGCGTACGCGCTCGCCGAGGCCGAAGCGGTCGATCTGACCGGCGCGATAATGGTCAAGCCCGACAAGCCGATCCTGACGCCCAACAGGCTGAAGCGCCTCGTCGTGAAGCTCAGCACCGAGGACGGGTCGCCGTTCTCCGTCGAGCTCGTCTCCGAAGGCCATCAGCGCGTCGTCGAGCAGACCGAGTCGAGCGTCACGGTCGAGATATCGACCGAGCTGACGCCGACCGACATCGACGACCTGGAGCCATACCAGGCCGCGAGCACGTTCATTAACAGCGCTGACGAGCGGATCGTCGCCGCGGCACAGGAAGCCGTCGGCGACGAGACCGATCCCTGGCGCAAAGCGCAAGCCCTCCGCCGCGCCGTGCACGATCTCGTCGAGGAGAAGGACTACGAGGTCGCGATGGCCACGGCGAGCGAGGTGATCGAGACCCGCAAGGGCGATTGCTCCGAGCACGCGGTGCTGCTCGCGGCGATGGCGCGGGCCGAGGGGCTCCCGTCGCGCGTGGCCATCGGGTTCGTGTACGTTTTCGGCAAGTTCTGCTGCCACATGTGGACGCAGGTCTACATCGATGGCGCGTGGCGCGACGTGGACGCCGTGCTCCCGGGCCGCGACTTCACCGCCACCCACATCCGGCTCACCACCAGCCCGATGGCCGAGGGTGATAGCGTCCTCGACATCGCCGCGTTCGCCGCCGTATTCGGTAATCTCAAGATCGAGATTGTCGACAAGGAATACGTAGGGCACGACGGCACAGAGTAGTGCGCAGGTTGGGCGGATTCATCTCAGCCCGGTGCGTGTTATAAGGAATAAGCGCACACGGGGTGCCCGAGCACCCGACGGAGGATCCGGTCATGGGTTTTCTGCTCCCGGCACTGATCGGCGCGGCGATCGGCGCGGCCCTGGGCGGGCTTGTCGGCCTGCTCATGCGCACGTCCGACAAGGCGTGGGCGTTCGTCAGCACGCCGGGTCGCGGCATCGCCGTCGGGGCCGTGGCCGGCCTTGTCCTCGCCGTCTACTTCGCGACCCCGAGCGGCTGGCATGAGGGGAACGTCGTTGCCCTGACGGCCGAAACCTTCGACGAGACGATCGGCGGCGACAAGCCCGTCGTGGTCGATTTCACCCGGGCCGGGTGCCCGCCGTGCAGCCAGCTCGCCCCACGCATGGAGCGGCTGGCCGACGAGTTCGACGGCCGGGTCGTCGTCGCCAAGGTCGACACCACGGCCCAACCCGCTTTGGCCAACCGGTTTCACATCCGGGTCGTTCCCACCATCATCTACTTCGCCGGCGGGGAAGTGGTCGATGCCGCCGAGGGCGCACTCTCGTACGGCACCCTCCAGAAACGCGTCAAAGCGATTCTCGCCGAGCACGAAGCGGCTGCGGAGACGGCGGCCCCAGACGGCCCATCCGAGTAGCCGGCTCACCAGGTCTCGCGCGTGCGACTCGAAAGCAGGACCACGTCCCGGAGCTCTTCGGCGTTGCGCGCCTTGGCCCAGCGCTGCTCGAAGTCCGGTTCCTGCACAAGGTGGGCGATCGTCATGAGCGCGCGCAGGTGGTAGTTGCGCTCGTCGAGCGAGCCGACCAGGATGAATGCGGTCGTCACGGGCCGGTCTGCGTTCGGGAACTCGATGCCTTCGCGTGCCCGCACGAGCACAAGGTCGAAAACGTCCCGGCCCTCGATGATCACGTGTGGGATCGACAGCCCCGGACGGACGATCGTGCTCGACTGACCCTCGCGCGCAGCCAGGCGCTCGTGCAGTAGCGCCTGGCTGACGTTGAGCCGGCCCGCCAGCGCGGCGGCCGCACGCCGGAACAACTCGTCGGCGGTGATCGACTCCTCGATGTCGAGAATGGGGCAATCGCTCACGAGGCGGTCGAAGCGGTCGAGCGTCCGGTCGTCGCGCTCGAGCGACAACTGCCGCAGCTCCTTCTCGAGGCCCGTGCGCTCGAGGTCTTGTGAGGCGATGCGCTTGACGACGAACACGAGGGCCGACTGCCGGTCGATCCGCCGGTGCACGTAGACGAAATACCAGGCGCAGGCCACGAGCGCGAAGGCGCCCGTGACCGCCAACGGCACGCGGCCCATGTCGACGATGAGCAGAACGTAGACGCCGATCGCGGCGATCTGCAGCCATGGGTACAGGGGGGCACGGAAGGCGGGCCGGTAGCTCTGGAACCCGCTGTGGCGCATGATGATGACGGCCAAGTTCATGAACGCGAACATCACGATCATCATCGTCGACGCCGTCTTGACCAGGTCCTCGATCGACAGGAACACGACCGAGACGATCATGAGCAGCGCCGTCAGGGCGATGGCGAGCTGCGGCGTGTGCCACCGGCGGCTCGTGCGCGACAGCGTCTTGGGCAGCAGGCCGTCGCGGCTCATCGCCATCGGCGAGCGCGACGCCGACAGGATGCCGGCGTTGGCCGTCGTGGCGAAGGCGAACAGCGCAGCCACGGACACGAGGACAAGCCCGGCGCGGCCCAGCATCGCCTCGGCGCCCGACACGAGCGGCGTGAGCGAGCCCGAGAGCGTTTCGGCGTCCACCGTACCGACGGTGACGAAGACCACCAGCACGTACAGGACAATCGCCGTCCCGAATGCGAGAAACATGCCCACTGGCACCGTCGTGCGCGGCCGGCGGATCTCCTCGGAGACGTCAACGACCTTCGTCAGCCCACCGAACGAGACGAACACCATCCCGGCCACGACGATCACCGACTGGAAGCCGGCCGGCACGAACGGCCGGTAGCGGGCCCCCTGAACGCCGGGGACGCCCGCGCCCACGTACAACGCGAGCAGCGCCAGCAGGCCGAGCACGAGCAGGGTCTGCAAACGACCCGTGCTCTTGACGCTGAGCAGGTTGATGGCTGCAAAGCCAAGGCACGCCGCCACGGCGACCGCCTTGATGAGCCACTCCCCCGCGCCGGGGGCCGCGAGCGCGGCCAGTGCGCCGATGCCGATCACGGCAAACGAGGCCTTCAGGGCGATCGAGAACCAAATCGCCAGGCCCGCGAACGTGCCCACGAGCGGGCCAAGACTGCGCTCAACGAAGAAGTAGCTGCCGCCCGACTTCGGCATAGCCGTGGCGAGCTCGGCCTTGGCGAGCATGGTCGGCACCATCAGCAGGCCGGCCAGCGCGTACGAGACGATGATGGCGGGGCCGGCTACCGCGTAGGCAATCCCCGGCAGCACGAACAGGCCCGAGCTGATCATCGCCCCCGACGCGATGCAGAACACCTCGAGCAGCCTCAGCTCGCGCTTCAGCATCCCTCAGCTCCTCCGTCGCCGGACACGCGGTCTCATCGAGGTCCAGAGGCGCACGCACGCCGCCATACGCGGTTCCTCATGAGGCACGCAGCGCGACAGCTCCTCAGCCTGGGGGCCAGGACATTGGGCGGCCGCCGAGCAGGTGGAAGTGGAGGTGGTCGACCTCCTGGCCGGCGTCGGCCTTGCAGTTGACCACGACCCGGTAGCCGCTCTCGAGCCCGAGCTCGGCGGCCAGCTTGGCGATCACGGTGTGGATGTGGCCGAGTAGCGGCGCGTCGTCGTCGGTGATCTCGTCGTGCGTGGGGATCGGCTTGCGGGGAATCACCAGCACGTGGGTCGGCGCCTGGGGCCGGATGTCGCGGAAGGCGACGCACTGCTCATCCTCGTAGATGATGTCGGCCGGGATTTCTTTGCGGATGATCTT
>CAYUZG010000019.1:8978-19559 GCA_964449605.1 uncultured Verrucomicrobiota bacterium
CGCACTGCTCATCCTCGTAGATGATGTCGGCCGGGATTTCTTTGCGGATGATCTTGGCGAAGATCGTCTCGCTCATGATCCACCTGCCTCGCCGGGGTCAACGGGAATGCCGCGCTCGACGAGCATGCGCGGGATGTCGTCGATGATCGGGTAGAGGACCCGGCCGTCCTGGCGGAGCAAGCCGGCCTCGATCGGCTGCGCGAGCGCCTCGCCGCCGGCGTCGCGCAGCGTGCCCTGGCGGATGCGCGCGTTGAGCTTCTCGAGCAGCTCGGCCGGGGCAAGCGCCACGGGCTGCTTCGTCTCGGGGCACACAAGGATTTTGACGAGATCGTCGCTGACCATCGGTTCTTCTCGTGGCAGTTGGGTTGGCCGATTCAACCATCTCGCCGGCCGGAACGCAAGGCCGAATCGGCCGTCTGAAATGGAGCGGCTGATGCGCCGCACCCGGCGGCCGCCCGATCCCGCACGGCGGCTCTTGGCACGCGTTGTGTATTCGGTCGGCCGTGGCCGTCGGGCGTGAGCGCGCTAAGTCGTTTCGCGGACGGCCCCTGGGGCGTTGTTTTCTTCCATAACCCACGTCGTGCAAATTGCTTTGACAGCTCGCCCCCTCACGCGCACAATACGCGCGGTAGACGGGTGTGATGCGCAGTGCGCGCTCGGCGTGCGTGAAACTCGCGCGGCAGTGCGTGCGTTTGCCGAGGAGTTCCGATGAGCCGAAGAGCAGAGCGAACATGTCTGGGCGGCCTGGTGCTGCAGACGGTCAGCGCGCTCGGGTGCTTCTTGCTCGCGCCGCTGACCAACTCGCGGGCCGTGTTCGCCGAGGCGTGGCACCTGGCCCTCGGGATCGGCATCTGGCTCGTCGCCCTGCTGCACCTGAGCTTCCGACGCAGGGCGGCCGAGGAGCGGCTCGACGAAGAAGCGATCCGGCGCCGCCAGGGCGAACGAGCCGATGGCATCTTCGGGCCCGAGGGCGCGGCCGACCAGTTCTCGGCCCAGGCGCGGCTCGCGCGCGTCGAGAAGTGGTTCGTACCGATCGGGTCGCTCATCTTCGCGGCCGGCATGATCGTGGTCAGCGTGCTCTTGGTCGGTGGGTGGGGCCGGCCGGCCCAGCGGATTGTGAACCCGCTCGGCGGCGTCGCCGCGTTTGCCGCGATCGTCTTCCTCACCTTCCTGGTGAGCCGCTACGCGGTCGGCCAGTCGCAGGAGGCCGACTCGTCCCTGCTGCGCGGCCCGGCCGGCTACATGCTGTTCAACACGCTCTGCTCGGTGTTCGTGGCGATCGCGCTGACGTTCGCCTACTTCGGCTCGCGCAACGTCGAGTCGGTGATCGCCTGGATCATCATCGTCGCGCTCGGCCTGATCGGCATCGAACTGGCGCTGACGTTCGTCGCCAACCTGTACCGGCCGCGCCGGCCGGGGCGCGAGCCGCGTGCGCCCTACGACAGCCGGGTGCTCGGCCTGCTGAGCATGCCGAGGCGCATCCTGCGCTCGGCAGGCGAGACGCTCGACTACCAGTTCGGCTTCAAGGTCAGCGAGACGTGGTTCTTCCGGTTCCTCGAGCGGGCGTTGGCACCGCTGATTCTCTTCGGCCTTCTTACGCTGTATCTGCTTACCTGCTTCGTCGTGGTGCCTGCGGGCCACCTGGCGTTCATCGAGCGGTTCGGCGTGCCGCGCGCCGAGGCGGGCGACCGACCGGCCGTCTACCGGCCCGGCCTGCACCTCAAGTGGCCGTGGCCGATCGAGGTGCAGCGCGTCATCGAGGCCGACCACGTCCAGGAGTTCGTCCTCGGTGTCACGGGCGAGGAGGTCGGCCGCAAGGAGTACGAGGAGAAGCTGCGGCGCGGCGAGCAGGCCGAGATGCCCCCCGTGCTGTGGACCACGAAGCACTACGCCGAAGAGTACAACCTGCTCGTAGCGACCGACGAGCCGGTCGCACAGATCACGCTCGTCGAGGGCGCCACGGTTCAGGTCCCGCCCGTCAGCCTGCTCACCGTCAGCGTGCCGGTGCAGTTCGTCGTCCGGGAGAAAGACCTCTACCGGTACGTCTACGGCTACGCCAACGTGGCCCATGCGCTCGAGGCGGTCACCTACCGCGAGCTGGTGCAGTACGTGGCCGGCGCCGACCTGATCCGCATCCTCGGGCCGGACCGCAAGGAAGCCGGCGAGGCCCTGCTCGACCGCTTTCAAAAGGCCGCCGACGAGGCCGGTCTCGGTGTCGACATCATCTTTGTCGGCCTCCACGGCGTGCATCCGCCGCAGGGCGTGGCGGACTCGTTCGAGGCGCGCGTCAACGAGCTCGAGGAGCGGCTGGCAGCGATCCGGGCCGCCGAGCGTCACGCCGAGGAGAAGGCCCCGGAAGCCGACGCCGAGAAGACCAGGATCATCAACCTGGCAAAGGTGGAGCGCTTCGCGATGCGCACCGACGCGCGCGCCCGCGCCCTGCGTTTCGAGACGCTTGACGCCATCGACCGCCAGGCATCCAACATCTTCCGGCTGCGCTGGTACCTGAGCACGCTCGAGGAGATCCTGCCCGGGCAGGAGCTGGTGATCGCGCCGGCCGAGGCGGGTGGCGCCGAGCGCATCATCCTCGATCTCAAGAAGAAGGCAGACATCCTCGACCTGGACGTTGAACGGTTGATCAAAGAAGAGAGACCGACGCCATGAAGAAACGACGCAATGTGCTCACGCTGGCCACGGCGGCTGTCATCGTCTTGATCCTCATCCTGTACATGATCACCTTCGTCGTGCGCGAGGGCGAGGCCGTCGTGCTGACCACCTTTAACAAGGTCACGCGTGTCATCGAGGACAAGCCGGGCCTGTACTGGAAGGTGCCGCCGCCGTTCCAGCGCGTCGTGCGGTTCGACGCCCGGCTGCACACCGACGTCGATCGCTCCGAAGAGACCAAGACCAAGGACGGAGTCCTCGTCATCGTGCTCGCCTACTACAACTGGCGGATCGAGGATCCCGAGCGCTTCTATACCGCGATCGCCGGAGCTGACTGGGACGAGACGCTGCGCACCGCGCGCACACGGCTCAGCCACCTGGTGCGCGACGCCAAGAACGACGTGTTCGGCCAGCACATGTTCCATGACCTTGTCCCGGAGTTCCGCTACGCGCAGGAGGAGGCCTCGGCGTCTGACCTCACGGAAGGCGTTGCGGCCGGCGAGGAGGCCCTGCTGGCCGAGGACGTGCCGGCGCGCGAGGTCGAGGCCGGGCCCAAGTTCCCCGATATCGAGAAGGACATACTGGAAGAGGTGTGCGAGAAGGCGCTCGCCCAGTACGGCGTCGAGATCACCCGCGTCGGCATCATGCGCTTCCAACTGCCCGAGGAGACGACGCAGCACGTGTTCAACCGGATGCGCGAGGAGCGCCTCGCGGTGGCCGAAGCGATCCGCGCCAGCGGCGAAGGCGAAGCCAAGAAGATCCGGAGCGACGCCGACACCGCGTATGACCGCATCCTTGCGGCCGCCGACGGTGAGGCCCAGCGCATCCAAGCCGAGGGCGACAAGGAGGCGGCCGTCTACTACGACACGTTCGCCAAGAACGAGGGGCTGCACAACTTCTGGCGCGAGCTCCAGTCGCTCCGCGTGATCATCGACGGGGGCACCAGGCTGATCCTCTCGACCGAGTCGCCCCCGTTCAAGCTGCTCGACACGATTCCCGAGTCGCTGCTCTCGCCCGACAGCACGACAGGAGACGAGGAGTGATGGCCGACGAGCCACCGGAACGCACGAGCCCAGAGACGCCGCCGCTCCTGGAAACGGGGCCGGCCGAACGGGCGCTCTCCTCGGCGCTCAAGATGGTGTTCACCGCCCTGCGTGTGGTGATGATCATCGTGCTGGTCGCGCTCGTCTTCTCGAACACGCGCTTCCTGCAACAGAACCAGCGCGCCGTCATCCTGCGCTTCGGCAAGGCCATCGGCCCGGGCGGCGGCCGCGCCTACGGGCCCGGCCTGGTGTTCGCCTGGCCCGAGCCGATCGACGAGATCATCGTCGTCGACGCCGGCCGCGTCCAGGTGCTCGAGATCGACGACTTCATGTACCGCGACGAGTGGCGCGAGCGGCCGTCCGTGAAGAACGACACGCCGCTCGATCCGGTGCGCGACGGTTACACGCTCACCAGCGATGCGAACATCATCCACACGGCGTGGCGGATCGAGTACCGCATCAGCGACGTGGTCAAGTACGCCCTCAGCATCGAGAACCCCGAGGCGCTCATCCGCCGCGCGCTCGCGGCCGTCGTGGTTCGCACAAGCGCCGACTTCGGCGTCGAGGAGGCGCTGTGGGGCGCCGGGCTCAGGATGCGCGGCCTGGTGCGGCAGCGGCTCCAAGACCGGCTCGACCAGGCCGACAGCGGCATCGAGATCGTCGCGGCGCGCACGGCCATCCGGCTGGAGCCGCTGCAGACCACCGAGGCGTTCGAGCGCCTCGAGAAGGCCGGCCTCGAGAGCAGCCAGATGCGCCAGAAGGCCGACGGCTACCGCAAGGGGCGGCTGGCCGACGCCGCGGGCGACGCCGGCATAGAACTTGCCGACACGCTGGCCGCGCTCGCCGACGCCGAGGAGAAGCCGGAGGCGGATCTGGACGAGGCCGAGATCGAACGGCTCCGCGGCGAGGTGACCATCCTGCTTGACCGCGCCGCCGGCCGGGTTGCCTCGACCCTCAACGAGGCGAAGAAGTACAGGACACGGGTCCGCGAGGACGCCGCCGGACTGGCCGCGGTGTTCGAAGAGCTCGACGAGAAGTACCGCGAGAACCCACGGGTCTTCATCCGGCAGGTCTACTACAACGCCATGGCGCGGATCATCGGGCAGGCCGGCAGCAAGTTCGTCGTCTACCCGCGCGATCGCGAGTGGTGGATCCTGCTCGAGCCGAGGAAACCGAAGCCAAAACAAGAAGCGCCGTCCGGAGGCGAGCAACGCGGAACCTCGCCGAGCGCGGGCAGCTAGGGATTGGCACCGATGCAGTACGAAGGGCGAATCAGCGACCGAATTGACGAAACCGGCCACGTGCACGCCCACGGCTCGCTCGAGGCGGAGCAGACGCGAACGATGGCCGGCCTCGTGGCCGTGCTGGCCGGCGTGGCGCTCGTGGCGAACGGGTTCATCGTCGACCTGTTCGTCGATCCCGAGCTCGGGATCGGCTCACTGAGCGCGCTGGTCGGCGCGATCCTGTTGACGATCCCCATCGTGCGGGGCGCGATCCGCGACCTGCGCCACGGCCACGTGCACATGTCCGAGCTAGCGGCGCTGGCGGTTGCCGCCTGCTTCGCCATCGGCAGCTACAAGTATGCCGGCCTGCTCGCGTTCCTGATGCTCGCGGCCGAGCTGATCGAGCGCCGCACGGCCCTCGGCGCGCTGCGGGCCGTCGAGTCGCTCGTGCGCCTCACCCCGACGCGCGCGCACGTGATCTTGCCCGACGGGACCGAAGAGGAACGCGAGGCGCACAACCTCTCGCCCGGCGAGCGCATCCGCGTGCGCCCCGGCGACAATATCGCGGCCGACGGCACGGTCCTGAGCGGCGAGGCGGTCGTGAACCAGGCCACCATCACGGGCGAGTCGCTGCCGGTCGAGAAGACCAAGGGCGACCAGGTCTTTGCCGGCACGCTGAACGAGTCGGGCACGCTCGAGATCGAGGTGACCCGCGCCGGGCGCGACACCACGCTCGGGCGCGTGCGCAAGATGATCCTGCAGGCCGAGATGTCGAAGCTGCCCATCATGCGGCTCATCGACCGCTACGCGGCCTACTACACGCCGTTCATGCTCATGCTCGTTGTGGTCATCTACTTCTTCACGAAAGAGGTGTACGTGTCGATCGCCGTCCTCGTGTTCGCCTGCCCGTGCGCGCTCATTCTGGCGAACCCGACGGCCATGGTCGCCGCGCTCTCGGCGGCGGCGCGACTCGGCATTCTCGTCAAGAACGTCAACACGTTCGAGACCGCCTCGGCGCTCAACGCGTTCGTGTTCGACAAGACCGGGACGCTCACGACCGGGAGCCTCTCGGTCGTGCGGCTCACGCCGGCGCCCGGCCTCGACGTCGAAGAGATGCTCAGCGCCGCGGCGAGCGTCGAGCAGTTCAGCAAGCACCCCGCCGCGCGTGCGGTGGTCATCGTGGCGCGCGAGGCCGAGCTGCCGCTCGAGCACGCGACCGACTTCCGCGAGGTGTCCGGCCAGGGCGTGAGCGGCACGCTCGACGGCGACACCGTGCTCGTCGGGCGCGAGTCGTTCCTGCGCGCGTCGAAGGTGGACATGACCACGCTTGAGGCGCCCGCGCTCAAGGAGGCCGAAGGCTTCAGCACGCTGTACGTGGCGCGGCGCGGCCGGCTCGTCGGCTGGATCGGGCTCGAGGACCGCACGCGGCCCGAGGCGAAGCACGCAGCCCGCGAGCTCGGCGAGCTCGGCATCAAGCGGCTCGTCATGCTCACCGGCGACCGGGCGGCCATCGCCGAGAAGGTCGCCGGGCAGATGGGGTGCAGCGAGTACGAGTCCGAGTGTCTGCCCGAGCAGAAGCTCGACCTCGTCGAGCAGATGAAGCGGGGCGGCTACAACGTCGCCGTCGTCGGCGACGGCGTCAACGACGCGCCCGCGCTCGCCGCCGGCGACATCGGCATCGCCATGGGCGCGGCCGGCAGCGACGTGGCGCTCGAGAGCGCGCCCGTGGTGCTGATGAACAACGACCTGACGCGGCTGCCGTTCTTCCTGCGGCTCGCGCGTCGGGCGCGCGCTGTGATTTTCCAGAACATCGCCTTCAGTCTCCTGTTCGTCGCCGGCGGCATCACGAGCGTCGTGTTCCAGGTGTTCGGCACGTCGCCGGCCGTGATCGTGTTCGCCGGCATTCTGCACATCCTCAGCGCGCTCGTGGTCATCTTCAACAGCGCCCGGCTCGTGCGGTTCGGCGAGGAGATGACGCCGCACACCGAGCTGGTCGCCGGCCAGATGGCGGCTGCACGAGCCCGCCCGGCGGCCCCAGCCCAACCCGCATCGTAGGAGCACCCAGCCATGCCGGACGGCGCCGACGGCCCGGTCATCCAAACGCTCGAGCTGACCAAGGTGTTCCGCGACATGTGGAACCGGGTCAAGGCGCGCGCGGTGACGAACCTCACCTTCAGCGTCGAGCGCGGCGAAGTCTTCGGCCTGCTCGGGCCGAACGGCTCGGGCAAGACGACCACCGTGAAAATCCTGCTCGGGCTGCTCTTCCCGACGAGCGGCCGCGTCCACGTGCTGGGCCGCTCGCCGCGCGACGTGCGCGTCAAGGCCCAGATCGGCTACATGCCCGAGGAGACCAACCTGTACCGGTTCCTCAACGCCGACGAGACGCTCGACTTCTACGGCCGGCTGTTCAACTTCGGCCGGGCCGAACGGCGGCGGCGCAGCGAGGCGCTGCTCGACCTCGTCGGCCTGCGCCGCGAGCGACGCCGCCCGCTGCACGAGTACTCGAAGGGCATGGCGCGGCGCATCGCGCTGGCGCAGGCGCTCGTGAACGATCCTGAGCTGCTGTTTCTCGACGAGCCGACGGCCGGGCTCGACCCGATCGGCACGCGCGAATTCAAGGACCTGATCCTTGAGCTGAAGCGCCGCGGCAAAACGGTGCTCCTCCTGAGCCACTTGCTCGCCGACGTCGAGGACGTGTGCGACCGCATCGGCGTCCTCTACGGCGGCGCGCTCCAGGCCGAGGGGCGCGTCGACGAGCTGCTCAAGCGGCGCGACGTCACGCAGATCACCGCGAGCCCGCCGCTCGGGGGGGCCGGAGCCAGGCGCGTCGAGGAGGCGATCCGCGCCGAGACGGCCGGAGCCGACGTGCGCTTCGAGGCGCCGCGCGAGCGGCTCGAGGCGCTGTTCCTCAGGGTCATCGACGAGGCGCGCCGGGCGCGACTCGCCAGCTCCGGCGCCGAGGTCGGCATGGCCGCGCGCGACCTGCGGCTCACCGAGGAACCCACGCCGATGCGCGGCAAGGCGCTGCTCGACAAGCTCGTCGCCGGTGAGCCCGAAGCCGAAGCGCCGGAGGAGGCGCCCGCCGACGAAGCGCCCGCGCTGGACGAGAAGCGCAAGAAGGTGCTCGAACGCTATGCCGCGCCCGCCGAGGCGGAAAACGAGCAGGAAACGCTGGCGCCCGAAGCGCCGAGGGGCCGCGCAGTCAAGCGGTCCGTGCTCGACAGCCTTGTCCAGGACGAAGGCGTCGACCAAGACGAAGGCCTCGCCGAGGACGAGGGTGCGCAGCGGCGTGGCGACGACGAGGAGGTGAGCCCGGGTGCGTAGGCTCTGGGCGGTTGCCCGCACCACGCTGCACGAGGCGGTTCGGACCCGCACGGTGCCCGTCGTGGCCGTCGTGCTTGTCGCCATCGTCGGGCTGAGCCCGTTCATGCTGCGCAGCACGGACAAGCTCGCCGAGCGCGTCCAGCTCGTGCTGAGCTACTCGCTAAGCGCCGTCGGTTTCCTGCTGGCGATCATGACGATCTTCCTATCGGCCTCGACGCTCGCCGGCGACCTGCGCGAGAAGCGTATCGAGACGATCGCCACCAAGCCGATCCCGCGCTGGCAGATCCTCGTCGGCAAGTGGCTCGCCGTCATGCTGCTCAACGTCGCCCTGGTCGTCCTGAGCGGCGGCGTCACGTATGTGCTCGTGCGCCACGTCATCGGCCGGCCCGAGGCCGCCGAGGACGACGAGGGACGCAAGGCGCTCGAGAACGAAGTGTACACGGCACGTCATACCGTCGACCCGAGCCGGCCCGAGGCCGAAATCGACGAGATCATCGACAACGAGATCGCGCGCAAGCGCGCGGCGGACCAGCTCGGGGAGGGCTTCAACGAGGCGGCCTATCGGCGCGCGCGGCGCATGGAGCTTTGGATCTCCTACAACACGCTCCCGCCCGGTTACGTGTGCCAATACAGGTTCGAGGGCGTCACGCCCGCGCGGCCTGACGAGCAGATCTACATTCGATACAAGCTCATCGACGTCGGAGACGGTGGTTCGGGCCCAGAGAAGAAGACGATCTTAGTCGATTGGACCGTCTCGCCCGAACGGACGCTCCCGATCCAGCGGGGTCAGAAGGGAGTCGTCACACCGCCGCAAGTCGTCTCGCTGGACGATCGCCACGAGTTCACCGTCCCGGCGAACCTCGTCAGCGCCGACCACGAGCTGTTTGTGACGTGCCACAACCTGACCAGCCTGCCCGGCGCCGCACCGGCATACGCGGCGTTCCCTGCCAAGGAGGGCATCCAGGTGCTCTGCAAGGCCGGATCGTTCGAGGGGAACATCGTTCGCACGATGCTGCTCGTCCTGATCCGGTTGGCGTTCCTGAGCGCGCTCGCTGTGGCGGCCGCCTCGCTGCTGTCGTTCCCGGTGGCGTCGCTGCTTGCGCTGTTCGTCTTCGTGTGCGCGCTGCTGGTCAATCAGTTCGTGGGGCTCGCCGCGCCGGCCCCCGGCACGGAAGACGAGCCGGAGTTCATAACGCCGACGTTCTACCGCCTCACGTTGAAGGCGGTGGCCGCGGCCGTGCCCAATTTCGGCCGCTACGACGGCACGGGCGATGTGGCGACCGGCCGGCTTGTGCCGTGGTCGCTCGTGGTGCGCGGGCTCGGCATCGTCGGCGCCGTCTACTCCGGCGTCGTCATGGTGCTCGGCTGCCTCTATTTCCGCAGCCGCGAACTGGTGGAGACGGAGTGATGCTGGACGCGACGATGCGCCGAGCGGAGGCAGAAGCATGAGGCGCCCGAGGCGTGCGCGCAAGTGGCTGTACCTGGCCGTGGCGCTCGCGGCCGTGACGGCGAGCAGCGCGCTGCACCCGGCGCTGCTCCGGACCCGCGACACGTGGTCGCGCACCGCCGTGCTCCAGAGCTTCCCGCCGTCGCTCGTGCTGAGCACGCAGATGCTCGGGTCGTTCCGCGGCATGCTCGTCGTGGGGCTGTGGCTGCGGGCCACGGCGCTGCAGGAGCAGCGTCGCTACTACGAGCTGGTCCAGCTCTACGAGTGGATCACCCAGCTCGAGCCGGGGCTCGAGTCGGTGTGGACGTTCGCGGCCTGGAACATGGCGTACAACATCTCGGTGTCGTTCCGGCTTCACGACAACGACCTGAGCGGGCACGAGGAGCGCTGGCGCTGGGTGCGCAAGGGCATCGAGGTGCTGATCTACCGAGGCATGGAGTACAACCCGCGCAGCTATTCGATGACCCGCTGGCTCGCCTGGACCTACCTGAACAAGGTCGCCAGCATGTCGGACGAGGCGCACTGGTACTACAAGCTCCAAATGGCCAGACAGCTTCACCCGATCCTGGGCGGCCCGGAGCCCGACTACGCACGGCTCGCGGCCGCGCCGAAAACGGCCGGCGAGCTGCTCGAGGACAACGCGCTGCGCACCCTCGTCGAGAAAGCCCGCAGCGCCGGCTTCGACCCGCTCAAGGCCGACATCGCGTGGCTCAACAACCCCGAGACGTTGCCCGAGGCGGTCGCGCCGATCCTCGCGCCGGCCGAGCCAACGCCAGCGCACGAGGCGCTCGAGGCGTTCCTGCGCGCCAGGGCCCTCTACAAGGACTGGCGCATCGACGCCGCCGTCGCCAAGGAACTCGTCGACAAGTACGGGCCGCTC
>CAYUZG010000020.1:0-19122 GCA_964449605.1 uncultured Verrucomicrobiota bacterium
GTTCCTCGACGGCAACAAGCGCACGGGCCTCGTGGCCGCCGTCGTCTTTCTCGCCTTGAACGGCGTCGATATCGACGTTGGCGAACGGGGCGTTGAACGGATCGTGCGGGCCGTCGCCGAGGGCAAGGCGGGCAAGGCCGAGGTTGCCGCCTTCCTGCGCAAGCACACCACAACGTGAGTCCCGTTTCGCTGCTGCCCGTTTGTCACGTGCTGCCGTTTTCTACGCCAGGCCGGAGCGGCGGCGGATGCTCCACTCGACGCAGAGAAACAGAAGCAGGATGGCCAGCAGGCCGAGATGGTCCCAGATCGGGCGCGTGATCGTGGCGCCCTTCTGCTCCTCGACCGGCGCGGCGAGGCGGTCGGGCAGGGTGCTGAGCGAGTCGGCGTCGAGCCGCCGGCCGCCGGTGAGCGAGGCGAGCGTGTCGAGCAGCTCGTCGTTGCGGCGGTATTCGCGGAACTCGATGTTCGGCTTGGTGACGCGGAACTTCACGATGTCCTCGTCGAGCTTCGCGCCGTTGAGGGTTGCCGCCGTCTTGACCGTGTACTCGCCTTCGGCCGTCGGCGCATAGCTTGCCCTGTACGTTCCGGGCTCGCCGTGGTCGGGGACGAGCGGTACCGAGGCTGTTGCGCCGTCGGGCGGCGTGATGACGGCCGTCACATCGGCGGCGGCGGTCGGCTCGAACTCCTCGTCGAGGACCGTGGCGACGATCGGCACCTCCTCGTCGGCGCCGAACGAAGCCCGCGGCGTCTCGACGACGACGCTCTTGACCGGCGTGGTGAGCCGGTGCTCGGCCAGCCAGCGGACGGCGTTGACCCAGAACCGCTGGAAGTGGCGGTTGTCGTCGAGGCCCCACGCGGTCTCGAAGTCCGCGCCCCAGCCGGCCGTCGTGTCAGGCACGAACGCCAAGGCGCGGCCCTTGCCGAACTGCTGCACGGCGAGCAGCGGCATCGGCCCGTACTGGTTTCGCGTGTACGGGTGCACGGCGAGCGTCGTGGCGCCCGGCTTGGCGCGGAGGATGCGGTTGCAGCCGCGGAAGTAGGGGACCCTGTCGAGCGCGGCGTCGTTGTCGTCGTCGTCGATCTGCAGGATCGGGTGCCCGCGGCCCTCGGGCGTGTACGACCACTTGAATAGCGAGCCCTCGAAGTAGCCGTCCATGCGCCCGCGCATGTCGACCGGCAGCATCTTGTCGACGACCGACTCGTCGTAGCCGCCGCTGCCGAAGCTCGTCCACCCGCCGACCATCGCGTACCCGCCGCCGTGCTTCCCGACGAAATCGACGAGCCACTCGAGCTGCTCCTCGGTGAAGTAGACGATGTCGATGTCGCTCGAGATGATGACGTCGTACTCGAACAGCGCCCGCTTGCTTGTCGGGAAGCCGTCGATCGGGTCGCGTACCCACGAGACGCCGGCGCGCAGCGCGTCGATGTTGCGGTCGCGGAAGAGCGACTTGACCTCGATGTTGCCGTCGCTCTTGAGTGCCTGTTCGACAAACTGGTACTCCCACAGGTCCTGGTCGCCGCGTTTGTACATCGAGCCTTCCATGTACAGGACGCGGATCGTCTTCTTCGCCGAGTTCACGGCGAACGGGGCGTGGTTATTCGCCAGAAGGACTTCGCCTTCCTGTTCACCGACGTGGATCTCGTAGCTGAGCAGGCCTTCCTCGTCGGGCGTGAAGCGGACGGCCACCTTCGCACGGTCGCCTGTGAAGGTGACGCCCGAGGTCGCCACCGTCCGGTCGCCGCGCGTGATCGTGATCGGCACCGTCCGGCCCGTGCAGAGCTGCTGGCTTAGGAATAGCTCGACCTCGACCTCGGTCTTGGCGATGACGTTCTTCTTGACGGCGATGTTGTCGATCGCGATGTCGCGTTGCGCGTCGGGGGTGCCGAGCCCGATCGTGTAGACGGGGACCGCGTAACGGTTCAGCAGCCAGACCGTCTCGTCGAGGCTCTCGCGCGAGGTGTCGATCCCGTCGGTGAAGACGATGGCCGCTTCGGTTCTCGAGTCGGCCGCCTGGCGGACCGCTTCGTTCAACGCGGCCAGCAGGTGGGTCGAGGGCTCGGTGGCGCCGCGGTCGGCGAGCGCGTCCAGCGTCTCGACCTCCTCGGCGTCGTGGCCGAAGGCGACAAGCTCCACGTCGGCTTCCTCGCTGAGCCGCTCGACGAGCTTCGTGCTGCGGATCAGATCGAGCGCCCGCTCGAATCGCGTGACCGGCTCTGTCGCGTCGGCCAGCCGCATGCTTTGCGAGGCATCGACGAGGAGCACGATGCGCTTGGTGTGCTGCGTCGGCTTCGGCAGCACGCTCGAGGGGTTGAGCAGGCAGAGCACAATAAAGATGATGACGACCGTGCGCAGCGCAAGAAGAAGCACGTGCAGCCGCTTGCGCTTGCGTAGGACGGGGTGGCGCGAGACGAGCACGACGACGGCAAGATAGGCGGCCGCCACGACGACGACCGACCAGAGCGGATATGATGTGTTGAAGAACCACCCCATGCGCTATCTTCCCGGAGTCTCGGCGAGCCGGCGTGTCGAACACGCGTCGACGAAGGCGTCAAACAGCCGTTGCGACGCCGGATCCTCCGGCGCGAGCCGCTCAGGGTGCCACTGCACCCCAAGGGCGAACGGCTCGCCGGGACGTTCGATCGCCTCGACGAGGCCGTCCGACGCGTGGGCCGCGGCGACAAGGCCGTCGCCGAGCGCGTCGATCGCCTGATGGTGGCTACTGTTGACCTGGAGCTCGTGCGTGCCGACGATCGCGTGCAGCCGCGTCCCGGGTGTAACGCTGATCGAGTGACGCGGCTCCTGCTCGGCCGGAGTTCTGTTGTGCTGTATCGTCGAGCCCGTGCAAACGGCGATGTCCTGGTGCAGCGTGCCGCCGCAGACAACGTTGAGCATCTGGAGCCCGCCGCAAATCCCGAGGAGGGGCAACTCGGCCTCAAGGGCCGCGCGCACGAGGCGGGATTCGAAATCGCCCTTGAGCTGGTCCACGGGCCCGAGCTTCGGGTGCGGCTCCTGACCGTACATGCGCGGATCAGCGTCATCGCCCCCAGCGACCAGAACGCCGTCGAGCACGCGCGGCAGCTCGTCGGCGAAGGCGCCTTCGGCAACGGATGGGAGCAACACGGGCGTACCGCCCGCTCGCACCACGCAATCGACGTACGGCTTCTGGCCGAGAAAGCCGATCGAGGGATTCCCGCCCTCCTGTCGCGGCGGCGTGGTATGCGTTCTGCACGTAATGCCGATGAGGGGCTTCTTCGCCACGCTCGTTTGCCTCGTCGTGTTGCCTCCCACAGAGAGTGGCCCGATTCCGCGTTTTCGTCAACCCAAAACAGCATTGCGCCCCGTGCGACAGGGGGCATATCATTGCAGCTTCCGGCAGGAGGTTGGACGCACGGCATGGCGATCAGGATCCTTCATTTCGCAGATTGTCACCTTGGCACCGTCCCCGCGTGGCTCGGACCGCTTGCCGAGCAGCGGGCCGACGACTTCCGCCGCACATTCGCCCGCGTCGTCGACATCGCCTGCGACACGGACAGTGCGATTGACCTCGTCGTCATCGCCGGCGACCTGTTCGAGCAGCACGCTCCCGACGAGCGCACGGTTGCCGCGGCACGCCGCGAGTTCGAGCGGCTCGCCGCGCGTCACCTGCCCGTCATCCTTGTGCCCGGCAACCACGACGGCATCAGCTACAGCGATTCTGTCTACCGGCGTGAGCGTTTCCCTGGCGTGACGCTCGTGACGAACCCTCAGGTCGAGCAGGTCGCCCAGTTCGCGGTGCGCGACGAAACGGTCCACGTCTACAGCGTGGCCCAGGACCTGTCGCGCGGCGCTGAGCCGATCGAGCAGCTCCAACGCACCGGCGAGCGGGGCATCCATGTCGCCGTCCTGCACGCCACCGTCTGGGAGAACCCGGCGTGGCGGCTCACGGCCGACGACTTCCCGGTCCGGCCCGAGGTGATCGCCCAAAGCGGCATGCACTACGTCGCGCTCGGCCACAATCACACCTACCGCGAGTTTCGTGACGGCGGTGTGCTCGCCGTTTACCCGGGCTCGACCGAGGGGCGCGACTTCGGCGAGTGCGGGCCGCGCTTCGCCGTGATCGCTGAGGTGGGCGAGCACGGCACGCACGTCGAGCGGCGCGAGTGCCACACGCGCGAGCTCAGGGAAGTTGTCCTCGACCTCGGCGCGACGCCGGCCGGGTCGGATGCCGAGATCGCCGATCGTCTGCTCGAGCAGCGCGACACGGCGATGCTGGTCCGCGTGCGACTCACCGGCCCGGCCGAGTTCGTGCCGGACGCCGACGCGATCCGCGCGCGGCTCGAGGGCGCGTTCTTCTATGTTGAGGTGCGTGACGAGACGCGCCTGATCGACGGTGCGCTCGTCGAGTCTCTTCGCAAGGAGCGGACGATGCGCGGCCTGTTTGTCCAGAAAATGCTTGAGCGGGCGGCCTCGACCGAGGGCGCTGAACGTGAGGCGGCCGAGCTTGGCCTCAAGTGCGGCCTCGACGAGTTTCTGCGGCATGGAGCACCGTAGCGATGCGAATCGGCCGCGTTCATATTGAAGGCTTTGGCTGCCTGCGTGACCGCGCGTTCGAGTTCGGCAAAGGGCTCACGCTCATCGTCGGGCCGAACGAGGCGGGCAAGACGACGTTCGTCCGCGCGATCGGCGCGATCCTCTTCGGCCAGCAGGCCGAAGCGCGCCGCGCCAACACACCATGGGATGGCGGCGCGTATGCGGGCAGCATCGAGCTCGTCGACGACGACGGAATCGTGTGCATCCGGCGCGAGTTCGAGAAGGAGGACGTCGAGCTGACCGAGACGGCCGACGGTCTCTCGACCACGTGGCGAGGCACGGCGAACCCGGGCGGGCGTGGTGCTGATCTCGACGCGTACCGCGAACGGCTGCGCCGCTTGATCGGCTTCGATAACGAGGCGCTGTTTCTCTCGACGCTCTGCGTGCAGCAGCTCGGCGTCGAGACCGAGATCGACC
Organism: uncultured Verrucomicrobiota bacterium; assembly: GCA_964449605.1. Taxonomy (GTDB): domain Bacteria; phylum Auribacterota; class JABMQX01; order JAFGEW01; family JAFGEW01; genus CAYUZG01. Next base: position 4,988 of record CAYUZG010000020.1, read on the forward strand.
AGGACGTGCGCAAGCGGCTGACCGGCCCGTCGGAAGCAGATGCTGAGCAGATCAAGAACCGGCTCGGCGATCGCTACGAGGGAGTCTCGAACGACCGCCTGCGCAAGGGTGCCAAACCGCGACAGCTTCAGCTCGTCGAGCAGGAGATCGCCGAGGCGAAGGCGCAGCTCGAGGCGACACGCGGCTTTTTCGACGAGGTGCGCGGCCTGCGCGAGCAGGAAGGCGAGCTGACGGAACGACTCAAGGCGCTTGAAACGGAACAGGCGAATGACCGGCGCGTTTTCGCCGACATCGATGCCCTCGTCGAGGCGCACGAACAGCAGACACATCTTGCGCGCGACGTGCCCGAGCTCGATCGCGAACGCGAGCGCCTCCGCGCCCACGCCGACGAGGAAAAGCGTTTGTCGGCCGACATCGCCGAGCACTACCCCGGCTGGGAATCCGTCCCCGACGGTTACGGCAGCACGCTGCTCGAGCTGGCCCGCCGTCGCCACGACGTGGCCCGTGCGCGCGACGAGGTGGAACGTCTCGAACGCGAGGCGCGTGGTTCCGGCGGTGGTGGGCGATGGGCATGGCTGCTTGTGCCGGTCGTTGTGCTGGCCGCGGCGTATGTGGTCGGCCAGCAGCTTGGCCAGTTGTTGCCCTTCATCATCGGTGGCGGAGCCGCGGCAGCCGCGCTCTTTGTCGTGCTGGTCGTTGTGCAGATCGCTCGCACCAGGCGGCACGCGAGGCACGCGCGCGAGCTCGCGGTGGCCGCAGAACGCTACGAGGAGAACCAGACGACGTTGAAGGCATTGTCGTCGCAGTTGCAGCCGTTCATGACGAGCGACGATCCCGACGCCGAGCAGAAACGCTACGACCAGTACCGGCAGCTCGCCGAGCAGCTGGGGCGTGTGCGCAGCGCGCTCGAGAGCTCGCGCGATCTCAGTGACATCGAGCGCGAATACCACGACAAGAACGCGGCGCTTGGCCGGGCCGAGCAGAAACTCAAGGAGCTCACCGACGCGAATCCGGCGCTCAAGCGATATCTCGACGAGGCCGATCCGCTCCGCGAGCGCGAGCGGCTCCGCGGCGAGATCGACACGCGCGCCCGCACGATCGACGAGATCACGACGCAGCGTACGCAGGTTGCGGCCGATCTGCGCGCGCTCACGCGCCGCCAGGTGACGAACGAATCGGCGCTGAACGACGAGATCACCGCGCTCGAGCAGCAGCGCGATGCGCTCGAGCGGCGGCGCGCGGGTCTCGGCCTCGCCATCGACGTGCTCGCCGAGACGATCACCGAGTATCAGGCCGTCCACCGCGACTCGCTCGCCGAGGCGATCGGCGAGCTCTTCGCGCGGCTCACCGGCGGGCGGTACGAGCGCGTCCGCCTCGACGAGCGGTTCGCGCCGTCGCTCGACGGTTGTGGCCGGCAAGGCCTCGACGTGCAGCAGATAAGCCAGGGCGCGCGCGACCAGCTCTACCTGGCCGTGCGAGTGGCCGTGGCGCAGGAGTTGAGCGGCCAGGTCCGGCTGCCGTTTGTGCTCGACGATCCGTTCGCCACCTTCGACGACGCGCGGCTCGCGGCCGCCTACGAGGTGCTCCAGGAGCTCGCGCGCGAGCATCAGTTCATCGTCCTGACCCACAACCCCCGCGAGCGCCAGCACGCCGGGCAGTGCCTCGAACTGGGCTAGCCGCGAGCGCCTTGCCGCGGCGCGGTCTTGTATGCTATCGTAGCGGGGAACTCAGGTTGGACAAAGGCCCATGCCGAACGAAACGCCGACAGAGCCGACAAGCCAGCACCGGTCGTTTGCCGAGGGTCTCGACGAGATCCTGCGCGAGGACCCGCGCTACGCGCGCGAGGCCTACGCGCTCGTGATGGAGGCGCTCGCGTTCACGTGCCAGGACCTCGAGCGCGAGGGCCACGTCAGGGGCCGAGAGCTGCTCGCGGGTTTCCGCAAGTACGTGCTCAAGGAGTTCGGCCCGATGGCGCGGGTGACCTTGAGCGAGTGGGGCATCGAGCGCGGCGAGGACGTCGGCCGCATCGTGTTCAACCTCGTTGAGCACAACCTGCTCAGGAAGACGGACGAAGATACCATCGAGGATTTCACCGGCGGCTACGGGTTCCGCGAGGCGTTCGAGGCGCCGTTCGAGCCGTAGGCCGGGCGTCGTGGAGGGGCACCCATGGTCGAGGACATGAGCCAGGAAGATATCCAGAAGCGCCAGTTCATCGGGTTCGTCTCGCTGCTGGCCAACTCGGCCATGCAGCAGCTCGGCAAGCTGGCCAACCCGCTTACGGGCAAGGTCGAGCGCAACCTCGACGGGGCGAAGGCCACGATCGACATGATCAAGATGCTCAAGGCCAAGACCCAGGGCAACCTGTCGAAAGACGAGGAGCAGATCCTCGATGCCAACTTGTCCAACCTCCAGCTCAACTTCGTCGACGAGCTCAAGCGAAGCGAAGAACAAGCAGCGCCCACCAGCACGGCTGATCCGGCCGGGGGCGGCGAGGCACCGGACGCGAAGGGATAACCCGCACCGGACTCTCGTCGCGAGGCATCGTCCGAAGTTCAACGGCCGACCCCATAGATTCTTGCGGGGAACAACCGCCGGCCCGTATGCGTCATAGCTCAGCGTGATCGCAGGGAACGCGCAGGCGCGCATGCCCCCTCCATTTGTTGACGAGCGGTCGGGGTGGAACCCGTTGCCCGCAACCGGCACGGATGGCGATTGCAGGTAGGTATTGCCACCGGCTTCAGCCGGTGGTTTGCGGGCCAGGTGTATAATCCATCTAGCCGGCTTCAGCCAACGCGCCTCTGGCGCGCCTTCTCGACAATTGTCTTCAGACATCTGTCTTGGGTCGAGACGCGTGGCTGAAGCCGACTGTCGAGAAGCACGCTGAAGCGCGCTGGTCCCGATGGATGGAGCTGGCGCGTACGACCGGCTGAAGCCGGTGGCAGAACTTACCTGGACTGACTCGAAATGGCGTTTCCTGGACAAGGTCGGCCATGAAGATCACCCGGATGCGAGTGCGGCACCTCTATGCGCGGCTCAGCGAGCCGATGCGGCCGCGCGGCGACCTGGGGTACACGGAATGCCCGCACACGGGGACCGAGCACTCGCGGCTGGCCGTCGTCGAGCTTGAGACCGACGCCGGCATCACGGGTCTCGCCATCATGGTGAGCCGTGGCGAGCAGACGGCCGAGTGCCTGGCAGACACGATCGCCCCCGTCCTTATCGGCAAGGACCCGACGGCCATCTGGGAGCGCGTCATCGAGCTGCGGGCGTGCGAGCTGTTCGACCCGAAGATCGCCACGCATATCGAGTTCGGCCTGTGGGACATCGTGGGCAAGCAGCGCGGGGTGCCGCTCTACACGCTGCTTGGCGGGCGCGACGATCCGCCGCCGGCGAAGGTCTATGCCGGCGGCGCGAGCATGTGCTGGAACGCGCTCGATCTGCTCGTCGAGGAAGCGCAGCGTTACACGGCGCAAGGGTTCGCGGGCATGAAGATCAAGATCGGCCACGGCCCCGACGAGGACCTCGAGATCGTCGCCCGCGTCCGCGAGGCGATCGGGCCCGACATCTTCATCGTGGTCGACGCGAATCGCGCCTACAACCTCGCCGACGCGCTTCGCCTCGTCGAAGGGCTGGAGAAGCACGGCGTCGATTGGTTCGAGGAGCCGTTTCCGTACGCCATGCCCGAGGGCGAACGCGACCCGTGGGACTGCACTCGCCTCGACGACTGGGGCATCGAGCAGTACCGGCGGCTCCGTGAGGCGACCACGGTCCAGATCGCCGGCGGCGAGGGGTTCCGCGATCACCGTCTCATTGCCCGGCTGCTCGCGGCCGGGTGCCTCGACGTGTATCAGCCCGACGCCGGCTACCTGGGCGTGCTCACGATGTTCTCGCTCAACGAGATGGCCGTGAGCCTCGGCGTGCCGTTGACGCCGCACGCGTGCGGCGACACGGCGGGCTTCGTCGCCGGCCTGCACCTGCAGACGATCACCGAGCACGCGCTCATCCAGGAATACGAGACGTGGGACAACCCGCTGGTCCACAGCATCTACAAGGGCTTCCCGCGCTTGAATCGCGACTCGACTGTCCCGGTCCCGAGCGCGCCCGGGCTCGGCGTGGACCTTGACGAAACGACGTGTGAGAAGTACTTGGTTTCGTGCGAGACGTTCGGCTAGCCGCCGGTAGCAAAACGATGATATCTGGAATCCCAAGCCCGCGCAGCGGGCGACATGATGTAGCCTCGGGCGTGAGCCCGTGGACCACGGGCGCACGAAGGATTGAGCCCCCGCAGGGGGCGACAGATGAGATACAGGCGCTGTTTGTCGGCAAGAAAGGTGCAGATGCCGCCCCCTGCGGGGGCTCGCTCCTTGTCGCCTCCCCACACCACAGGCTGACGCCTGTGGCTACAGGATGCCGTCCCCTGCGGGGACTCGGCTCATCGGCACTCCGTGTTTCACCACGGGCTGGTACCTGGTCCAATACTGGCATCACTTCATGACCACGACGAGGATCGCGGTGACCAAGGAATCCCCAGCGCGATCGGCGTTCACCTCCTTCACGAGGCTTCTTGTCGGGATTCTCGTGCTCGCCGTTCTGGCGGGCGGATGTGTCGGATCGTGCAAGCGTCGCGACGCTGCCGACACGGATGACGATGCGCAGCGCAGCGAGCTCAGCGGTGTCGATCTCCACGAGCAGCGGGCGCTCGTCAAGCAGCACCGCGAGCTGGCCGAGCAAGAGGCGGCGCTCACCGCCGAGCAGCGGAAAGCGTTCGCCGACGCCTACTGCTGGGTCGGTGTGAGCCTGTACGAGCGCGGCAAGCACGCCGAGTCGGAGCCGTACTTCCGCGAGGCGCTGCGGCTGCAGCCCAAGCACGCGCGCGCCACCATGGGCCTGGGCGATCTCTGTGCGGTGCGCTGCGAGTTTCTGGAGGCGTTCGACGCGTACGAGCACGCGGCGAAGCTCGACGCCGCGCTGGGCGACGTGCTCCGGAAGCGCCTCGCGCGGCTGGCTCAGCTTGCCTTCGCCGAGGCCGAGCGGCAGATCGCCGACTCCGAGATCGTTCGGGCCAGAGAGGTGCTCGAGTTCGTCCGTGACTATCTCGACGAGTTTGACGGCTCCACGGCGCGCAAGCGGCTGGCGCAGATCGAGCCGCTGTTCCAGCCCGAGCAGCTCGTGGCGCGTCACCAGGCGCTCGCCGGCCAGGGCAAGGAGATCACGCCGGCTGAGCGCGAGCTCTACGCCGATGCCTACTACTCCGTCGGCGCGCGCTTGTGGCGGCAGGGCAAGCGCGCCGAGTCGGAGCCGTACTTCCGAGCCGTGCTCGGTTTGCGGCCCGACGATGCCCGCGCCATCGTGCGGCTCGGCGATCTGTTTGCCCTGCGGCGCCAGTTCCGCCCGGCGGCCGAGGCGTACGCGCGGGCCCGCACGCTCGACACGGGGCTTACGGACGCTATCGAGAAGCGCCGCACGCGGCTGACCAAGACCGCCTTGGCCATCGCCGCCCAGCGGGCGGCCGACTCCAAGATCGCCGCCGCCATCGAAGCGCTCGAGTTCGTCGAGGAGTTTTTCGGCGACATCGGCGGTGAGGAGGCGCGCACGCAGCTCGAACAAGTCAAGCCGCTGCTTCGGGCCGAGCAGCTCCTGGCCGAGGCGCGGGACGAGCTCGCGCACTATCGCAACGAGGAGGGCTACAAGCGGCTGCGGCAGATCGCCACCAAGTATCCGCGCACCTACTTCGCCCAAGAGGCCAACCGCCTCCTCGAGAAAAACGGCCAGAAAATCGTCCTGTGCGACACAGCCACCGGCTACAAGCTGCCGACCCACTGGCGCCGCACGTCGACAGAGCACTTCGAGATCTACTACGAGCGGGCCACCGGACTGAGCGGCTCGAAGCGGTACGCCGAGGAGGCGTTCGCCCGCATCGTCAGCGACTTCGGCATGGACGACGCCGCGTGGACGACCCGGGTGACGATGTACCTGTTCAGCGATGACGAGTCGTGGCGCGAGTTCCTCCAGATGAATCCCGACACGACGATGGAGTGGGCCGGCGGCTTCGCCCTCCCGTGGGCGAATGAGATCTACCTGTACGTGACCGAGAGGCGGTCGCATCTGTACAAGCACGTCCTGCCGCACGAGCTCACGCACGTGCTCCACCACCGCTACGTGGGCGGTATCGAGCAGCCGCTCTGGCTCATGGAGGGGCTTGCCGTCTCGCAGGAAAAAGGCGGCGTGAAGGGGGCGCGCCGAGCGATCGACGACCTCGTCGAGAACAACGCCGCATTCCGGCTCGCCAAGCTGTTCAGCTTGACCTACTACCCGTCTGAGGCGATCCACCTCTTCTACGCGCAATCGGCCACCGTTGTCGGGTTCATGATCGACGAGTACGGGCTCGACGCCTTCAAGGAGTTCATGTTCGCCTTCGCCGACACCCATGACACGGTCGAGGTCATCGACTCCGTCTACGGTATCTCGCTTGACACCTTCGAGGAGAAGTGGGAGAAATACGCCCGGTAGCAGCGGCAAGACACGCACTGGGCGCACGCCGATGGATTGGCAGATACAGGCGCGGTCGAAAACCTGCACCGGCTGCGGCAGCCGGTTCAACGAAGGCGACACCTACCACTGCGTGCTCGCCGAGTCCGAGGACGGGCTCGGGCGGCGCGACTACTGCACCTCGTGCTGGGAAGGCGGCTCCGACGACGTGCGCACCGTGCCGGGCACGATCTCGACGTGGCGCACGACCGTCCCGCCGAAGCTCGTGCCGCCGGACGAGCCGATCAAGCGCACCACGGCCGAGACGCTCTTGCGCAAGTACCTCCACTCGACCAGCCCGTCCGAAAAGAACTTCTGCTTCATACTTGGGCTCATTCTCGAACGGAAGAAGCTCCTGCGCCAGCGCGAGCTGCTGCGTGACGAGCACCGGGGCGCCAGGCTCGTCGTCTACGAGCACGCGCGGACCGGCGAGAGCTACGTGATCGAGGACCCCGGCCTCACCCTGAGCGAGCTGGAACAGGTGCACGGCCAGGTCGCGGCCATCCTCGAGCGCGAGAAGGTCTCTGCCGCGTAGCCGGCCTGCGCGGAACACGGGCGCCGGCCAAGGCGTCGAAGACTCAGAGCCGGCGCGCCTCCTCTCAGGAGCGACGATGAGCACGATCTCCGACGCCATGAAGAAGAAACGCGACGAGGGGGACGAGCCCTCGCCGGAGGCCGCGGGCCCGCGCCTCGTCCAGGTCGAGGTGCCGAAGGACCGTGCGCTGCGTAACATCTTTCTTGGGACGCTGCTTGCGGCCGTCGTGCTGGCCGGCGTCGTGGTCGGCGGCTACCTGCTCATCCGACAGCTCCGCACGACGCCGGGACGCACGACCGAACCCGACGCGGGCCGCACGCCCTCGCCGGGCGCTGTTGTGGAGCCCGGGCAGGAGCCCGGCGTCGTCACAGGGCCCGAGACGACCGAGGCCGATGAGCCGGCGCTGCCCGAGCTCACGGGCATCTTCCCCGACCCGATTCAGCCGATCGCTCTGCTCAACGGGCGGCGGCTGAAGCTCGGTGGGGTAGTGAACGGCTTCACGCTCGTGGCCATTGAGGAGGACCGAGTCGTCGTCGAGCGTGAGGGCACGCGATACGAGCTCGTTCTTGAATGAACCGCTTCGGCCGAGGCCGACCATGAGTGCGCGCATCCTGATCGTCATCGCTGCCGTCGCTTTTGCCTCGGGGTGTGGCACGCGGTCGCAGAAGCCGGTCGAGCCCGTCCGCGGCCCGGTCGAGACCGCCGAGTTCTACCTGGGCAACTTCTACTATTCGCGTATGGCGAGGCAGCTCTACGAGATGCTCGCGCCGGCGGCACGGGCCCGGCTCACCTACAAGGAGTTCGTCCTTCAGCGCGAGCGCGAGATTCGGCTGCCCGACGTCGATCCTGACACGGGCGTCGCCCGTGTGGAGGCGGCCGTGCTCGGCGGCTACCGGGTCAACGAGCGCCACCAGGTGCTCTATGCGCTCCAGAAAGTGCGCTTCCCCTACACGGCGCGCGGGCACGACCACTACCGCGTCGTGCGGCTTCACGTCGTGAACGAGCACGACCGCTGGTACATCGAGCCGTTCGTCGACGAACGCACGTTCACGACCCGCCTCCTGCCCGCGCTCAAGCGCGATGCGCTGCGCAGGCTGTATGATCAGCGCGAGGAGATCACCAAGCTCATCGCCGACGATATCGACGCGATGCGGGCGGGCGAGGTCCGGCCCGTCGACGAGGTGGCCACCGACACCGACACGCTCGAGATCCCGGACCTCGCCGGGACGGCGCCCACCATCCCCGACGAGGGAGAGGCGCCCGCCCAGGAGCGGCTCGCCGTCGCCCTCGAGGTCGGCACGCTGTACCTGCGCGCCGGCCAGTTCGATCTGGCTGAGGAGGCTTTCAAGAACGCGCTCGCCATCGACCCGCTCAACGCCGAGGCACGCGACGCCCTCGACCGGATCCGCAAAGCCCGGCAGCTCGAGAACGAGAAGCGCGAGCTGATCGAGTTGATCGAGCGCGTGCTCGAGGCGGAGTCAGGCGGGGAATCCGAGTAGCTCGCGGCGAGCGCTTGCGGACCGCCCCATCACGCGTGTCGGGCGGCCGTTTCTATTCCTGCTCGGTCACGAACACGATGTGGTGTTTGTACACCGCGAGAAACGGCTTGCTCATGATCGGCGTGTCGCCGTCGAACGGGTAGACGACGACGTCCTTGAGCGGGAGGAAGCTGGGGGCTTGGTTGATCGCGTCGCTCACGCGCAAGTTCGGCAGGCGGTACATCTTCCCCTCGACGCGGAACTTCTCCAGGTAGACGACAATCGGTGCCGGCTCGCTCTTGGCGCCCCACTTCTCTTCGTACTTTGCCATCACATCCCCTCCAACGCGGTTCGCGCGCGGGACGATAGCACGCCGCGCCGGGCTGTGTCATGAGGAAAGGCACACCTCGCGGGAAGAGGGGAAAGCATCTCTCGCAGAGGCGCAGAGCCCGCAGAGGCGGAGTCCTCTCTGCGGGCTCTGCGCCTCTGCGAGAGACACCTTAAACCTTCTCCGGCGGGGCGCCACCGAGCGAGGCGTAGAGCTTGTCGGTCGTCGTCTTGAGACGGGTGCCGAGGATGTTGGTCAGGTTGCGGTAGAGCTTGGTGGCCAGGCGCGGGAAGCGGCCGCGGATGCGGCGCAGGGTCCTGTCGTTGAAGCGTAGCAGCTCGGTCTGCTCGCCGGTGACGACGGTCGCCGTGCGCGGCTCCTTGAGCACGAGCGCCATTTCACCAAAAACCTGGCCCCGTTCGAGCCGGGCCACCGTCTGGGCGGCCACCCCCTCACCCCGCACGACGTTGACCGAGCCGCTGATGATCGCGAACATCGTGTCGCCGAGCTCGCCCTCTTTGACGATCGTCGTGCCCTTCGGGTATCCCTGGAGCCCTGCAGCGGCCATGACTTTGCGCACCTGCCAGCGGCTCATGTCGCGGAACAGGTTGATGAACTGGCGCGGCGCCTCGCCGACGCGCAGCGAGACGACGTCCCACAAGGTCACGAGCTCGAGCCGCAGCATAAGCACGGGCAGAATCACGAGGCTGCCGAACAGCGCGGTCACCATCGTGATCATCATCAGCAGGCCGAAGTAGACGGTGGGCTGGAACTTGCTCACGAGCAGCACGGCGAACGCGATGCCGAGCGTAATCGAGGTGAACACGATCGGCTGCCCCGCCGTGAGCAGCGACGCCTTCATCGCCCGCTTCTTGTCGAAGTCCTTCTTGAACTCGCTGTTGTAGCGGGCCAGGTAATGGATCGTGTCGTCGACGGCGATCCCGAGCGCGATCGACGCGATCAGGCTCGTCGCGCTCGAGAGCGCGATGCCCGTCCAGCCCATGATCCCGTAGTTGATCAGGATCGGGAACACGTTCGGGATCATGGCGACGAAGCCGACTTTGAATGACATGAACAGCCCGGCCATGATGATGAAGATGCAGATGAACGCGAGCGACAGGCTCGAGACCTGCCCCTTGGTGATCGCGTTGGCCGACTCGCTCACGACGAGCGGCAGGCCGGTGACGTTGATGTCGAGGTCCTTCGAGAACGCGATCGCCTCCGGGGGCGGCTTCTTGAGCGCGGCGCCGTCCTTGTTCCGGCCGCAGAGCCGTAGGATGTCCTGCTTGGCGATGACGAACTCGCGCGCGCCCTCGAAGTGGGCGCGGAAGATGATGTTGATCGTCCGGTAGTCCTTGGTGACGACCTGGCGGATCTCGGTCTGGTCCTCACCGAACACCTGCGGGAAGTAATCCAAAACGGTCAGGACTTCCTCCGGCGTGTCCGGGATCGCCTGCTTCCCGTAGTTGAAGGCCGACCTGCACGCGTTCGTCATCTTGATGTAATCGACGAGAGAAATCGCCATGTCGATGCCGGGATCGCCGTCGACGACGCGCTGCTGCAGCTCGTCGACCTGGAGCAGGACGGACCGTTCCTGAAAGTAGGCAACGTCCTGCGGCCCCTTGTACTCCATGACGACGTTGATCGTGTAGCAGCCGGCCATCACCTCCTGGATGTCCTCGAAGTTGGTGCGCACCGGCGCGTCGCTCTTGAAGAAGCTGATGATGGCGTTTTCGACCTTGAGCTGCAGAAGGCCGGCGATCGAGAGCGCGATCACGGCGATCGCGGCGATGTAGACGAACACCTGGCCCTTGACGTCGAGCCGGTGAAGGCCTCGCAGAAACCAGAGCACGGGCGAGCGCTTCGTTTCGGGGTCTTCGGCGGGGGCGTCCTCCTCGCGCTTCTTCTGCCTTGGCAGCGGCAGCAAGGCCAGCAGCGCCGGCAGCAGTGTGAGCGAGAGCACGATGAGCGCGAGCAAGCCGAAACACGAGAAGAACGCGAACTCGCGGATCATGTCGATCCGGTTCAACGCCAGCGAGCCGAAGCCGATGAGTGTCGTCGCGCCCGCGAGGAACACGGGCAGGCTGACCTTGAACAGCGTCGAGGTAACGATCTCTTTCTTGAGCCGGCGGGCGCCCCGGCGGCCCTCGGCGCCCGGCCGGCCTTCGGCCGCCTCCTCAAAGAACTCGCTCACCACGTGCAGGGCGTATGCGTTGCCGATCGCGATGAGGAGCGTTGGGATCACCACCGTGATCATATTGAGGTCGGCGCCCATGAGCGACATGAGACCGAAGGTCCAGACGTACGCCGCGCCTGCCGAGATGAGCGGCAAGACTACGCCGCGCACGCTCCGGAAGCACACGGCCAGGATGATGACAATGAGGCCGAGCGTGAATCCCGACAGGGTCTTGAGGTCCGTCTTGAGATACTGGACCACCTCGTCGGCAATCACGGGGCTGCCGATCTGGTAGACGAGCTTGGCTTCGCCCTTGCCGACGGGCAGCATCTCGTTGCCGGCGTCGACGATCTCGCGGACGTAGCCGACGACGTCTTCGGCGTTCGAGCCGACGATCAGCGTGATGGTTGTCGCGTCGAGTTGCCGGCTCACCAGGTTGTTGGTGAACAGGTTGATGCCCTGCAGGAACCGCCTGAAGAACGCCTTGCGCTTCTGTGGATCGTTCAACCCCTGGAGTCGCTTGTAGAGCGCGGGGAGGTTGTTGAACAGGTCGCGCTCGGCGATGGTCAGGCTCACCACCTCGCGAACGGGCGTGGCGGTCGCTGCCTGAGCCGCAGCCTCTTCCTTGCTCGCGCCAGCCTTGACCAGCCGCTTCTCGATGTCGGCTCGGACGCGCGCGTTGATGCCCTTGTACGCCTCGTCCTCGGCGTCGGGCACGCCGTTGGCGCGGGCGGTGATGTCTTGAACGACTTCCAGCACCGTGGGATCGAGCACGGTCTTGCCTTCGGGCGCCTTGACGACGATCAGGATCAGATCGTCGTTGCCGAACGTCTTGACGAACTTGTTGTAGAACTGCGTCGAGGGGAGGTTCTTGATAAGGACCTTCTCGGTGGGGTTCCGCGTCTCCGGCGCGCCCTTGACCAGGATCACCGCGCCGAAGAAGATCGTGACAAGCCCAAGGATGATGAGGACGATGACGGCGTGGCCGACGACCCAGGCCAGCAAGGCGCGGAGGCGCTTCATACGCAGGTCCTCTGATGCGCGGTCAGCTCCGGTACATTCCTAGTAACGGCGCGCCCCAGGGCAAGTCAAAGAAATTCTCGCCGCAGGCGCCTGGCAGAAGGGGCCTTGGCGCGCTCACCCGCCGCACCTGAAGCCCGAAAAACCCGTAAAGCCGGCCACCAACCTGCCGATAGTGGGTAACGCAGAACAGGTCCCCTTCTTTCCAGCATCCGGCCACGGGCCCAAGCCGGTCTCATGGCCGAATGAGTGCGCCGGGGGCGAGCGGTGGGTTTTGAAGGATAGCCTCACTTACGAGAGCAAAAACACTGCCTAGGATCCCACGACTGTTCTCGCCCCCGCGCTGGCTTCATCCTAAGCAGGCACCGCCACTGGCGGTGCCTGCCCTTTTTTGCCCATGAGGCATCTGCCAAGCTGACTTGAAGCCGGGGCTCGAGACGCTGTACCATCCCCGCACGAGGCAGACTGGACCGATCGGTGCAGGAGGAGACGATGGCGGAGCTGAGCCGGACGCTCGAGATGAGCGGCCACCTGATCGACTCGGGCCTGATGACGGCGATCATGGACGCCGTCGTGTTCGCCGGCGGCGAGTTCGAGATCGTCGAGTTCGACGTCGGCCGCACCAACCAAGATTCCTCGCGCCTCGTCATCACGGTGAGCGCGCCGACCGAGCGGCGCCTTGAATCGCTGCTCGGCGAGCTGCACCAGCTCGGCTGCTTCTCGGCCGAGCCGCCGGACGCGACCCTCAAGGCCGCGGACAAGGACGGCACGGTCCCGCCCGACTTCTACTCGACGACGAACGCGCGCACCTTCGTCCGGCTCGGCGGCCAGTGGGTGCCCGTGGCCAGCCAGCGCATGGACGCCGTCATCGTCGTCGACGACGGCCGGCCCGCGTGCCGCCTCCTGCGCGAGGTGAAGCGCGGCGACCGCGTCGTGTGTGGCTACGAGGGGGTGCGCGTCGTCCCCGAGTTCCGGGCGCGCAACCGGGCCGAGTTCAGCTTCATGTCGAGCGAGATCAGCTCGGAGCGCCGCGTCGAGCTTGCCGCGCGTGACCTGGCGAAGATGATGCGTGACCTCGTTGCCCAGGAAGGCAAGATCGTCGTCGTAGCCGGCCCGGTCGTCGTGCACACGGGCGCGTCCGAACACCTGGCCTCGCTCATCCGCGGCGGCTACGTCCACGCGCTGCTCGGCGGCAACGCGATCGCCGTGCACGACATCGAGCACGCGCTCTACCGCACCTCGCTCGGCGTCGACCTGAGCACCGGCCGCGCCGTCGACGCGGGCCACCGCAACCACGTCGCCGCCATCAACGCCGTGCGCAGCGCCGGCGGCATCAGGGCGGCCGTCCACAGCGGCCAGATCAAGTCGGGCATCATGTACGAGTGCGTCGTCAACGACGTGCCGTTCGTTTTGGCCGGCAGCCTGCGCGACGACGGGCCCCTGCCCGAGACGATCATGGACCTCTACAAGGCGCAGGCGGCGACCGCGGACGCGCTCACGGGCGCCAACCTCGTGCTCATGCTCTCGTCGATGCTGCACTCGATCGGCGTCGGCAACATGCTGCCGGCGTCGGTCACCACCGTCTGCGTCGACATCAACCCGGCCGTCGTCACCAAGCTCAACGACCGCGGCAGCGGCCAGGCGATCGGCATCGTCACCGACGTCGGCCTCTTCCTCAACCTCCTCGCCCGCGAGCTCACCTGAGGCCGCGCGCCACGCCCATCCCCGTTCCACGGACGCCGTTGTCTGTGCCATAATATGAGATCGGCAAACGAGATAGCTTGGAGGATGACCGCGTGGCCGAGTGCAAGCATTACGAAGAGAACATGGCCCGGTGCAACTGCACCTACGAGCCGTGCAGCCGGAAAGGCTACTGCTGCGAATGCATCGCCTACCATCTGCGGCTGGGCGAGCTGCCCGCCTGCCTGTTCCCCAACGACGTCGAACGGACGTACGACCGCTCGGTCGCCGCGTTCATCCGGGCACACAAGAGATAGCGATCGGCACGCCGGCCGGCGGGGTTGACGGCCGGCCGGCCCGGGGGTATCGTGGCGTGTCCTGACCAACAGC
>CAYUZG010000021.1:0-11550 GCA_964449605.1 uncultured Verrucomicrobiota bacterium
GCGCATCGTCGACGAGACGCTCGCCTGGCTCGGGCTTTCGGATTACGCAGACCGAATCGGCTACGACCTCTCGGGCGGCGAGAAGCGCCTCGTGGCGCTCGCGACCGCCCTGGCAATGACGCCGCAGGTGCTCTTGCTCGATGAGCCGGCCGCCGGCCTCGACCCGAAGGGGCGAGCCGAGCTGATCGAGCTTTTTGCTCGGATCGGCGGCACGCAGGTGATCAGCTCGCACGACATGGAGTTCGTCCGGGCCACATGCCTTCGCGTCGTCGTGATGTACAAAGGCCAGTTGATCGCTGAAGGAGCGACGGACGAGATCCTCGGCGACGCCGACCTGATGCTCGGGCATGGCCTCGAAGTGCCGTACTCGCTCGAGGCTGAGGGACATGGCGTGCACGATCACCGCCACGGCGCCGGCGTCAGCCACGGCCACGGCCACGGCGCCAGGCACGTGACGCAAGAACACAAGCGCCCGGACAACGAGAGCATGAGCTGACGGCGTTATGAGGCGGCCACTTGTCACATGTCTGATCGCACTCGGCCTTGTGGGCGCGTGTGTGCCGGCCGGGGCGCACATCTTCGGCTATCACGCTGTGGACAGCGACGTCATCGTCATGATCGCCCCCGACAGCATCAGAGTGCGGATGATTGTGTTCCTCGGCGAGGTACCAAGCGCCGCCTTGCTGGCAAGTGCGGACACAGACGACGACAAGCAGCTCAGCAATGAAGAAGGCAAGGCGCTCGCCGCCGACTACCAGAAGGGCGTCCGAGACGATCTGAGGCTTACACTCAACGGTCAGCGGGCGACGCTCGAGTTCGTCAACGGAAGCGCCGTCCTCGTCTGGGGCATGACGCCGATGCCGCAGATCCAGGTGGTGCTTCAGTTCAACGCGGTCGGCCCTCGGCCGCGCGTCGGCACCAACACGCTGCACGTGCACAACCTGTGCGACATCAACAGGCTGGGCACGAGGGATCTCGTCTTCACCGTGCAGGCGCCGGAGTACATCGAGGTCGTCGGCCAGCCCGAGAAGATCGACTGCCGCAAGGCGGAGGACTACCAGGCGATGGCGGGGATGATCCCGCCCGACTACCGCGAGGGCACGGTGACCTTCGAGATGGACGCCGCCGCGCTCGAGGTTATCCCGTCCGAACACGCTGTCGACGAAGAACCACGCGGCGTCGACGTCGCCCGTTCGCCGGGCACGACGAAGCAGTCGAGCAGGCTGGTGAACATGATCGGCGAGCTGGCACACCGCCACACCATCGGCGTGCTCATTGTCTCGCTGGGGATCGCCTTTGTCCTCGGCATGCTTCACGCGGCGCAGCCCGGCCACGGCAAGACGCTGGTCGCCGCGTACCTAGTCGGCAGTCACGGCAAGGTGCGGCACGCGGTCCTGCTTGGGCTCATCGTGACGCTGACCCACACCTTCAGCGTCTATATCATCGCTGTTCTCGTCCTGGTGGGCGTGAAGGGCGCCGACGACATAACGCTGATCTTCTGGCTCAAGCTGGTGTCCGGCCTCGGCATCGCGGCCATCGGCGCCTGGCTTCTTGCATCCGCTGTTCGCCGCAAGGCGCTGCCCCACGTGCACCTCGGCGGTGGGCATCATCACGGCCATGAGCACGACCACGACGACGCGCACGATCATGGGCACGGGCATGACCATGCTCATCCGCACGACCACACCCATGCGCATCATCATCCGCACTCGCACGACGGCGCGCACACGCACGACAACGCAGGCGGTCAGGTCGTTGCGCCCCCAAGCCTCAAGCGCTTGCTCGCGCTCGGGATCACGGGCGGCCTCGTGCCGTGTCCGGATGGGATCCTACTGATTCTGGCGGCCGCGTACCTGCAAGTCGTCGCGTTCGGAATCATGCTGCTCGTGAGCTTCAGCCTCGGCCTCGCAACGACGCTGGTGACGATCGGCATTCTCGTCGTGCGCGGCTCGAAGCTGATCACGGGGCGGCTCAAGAAACCGGCCCGCGTCTTCCGGTGGGCGTCGATCGCGTCGGCGACCATCATCACGCTCATCGGCTGTGGCATGGCATATGCCGCGGTCAGGTTCCTGGCCGCCCGCTAAGAGCAGGGCCGGGACGCGGCGAAACGTGATCACTCTGACTTCAGGGCGAAGCTCTTAACCTCCCACTTCTTTGCCAACTCGGGATCACGTTCGCGGATCTCGAAGCGGCTCAGTGTCTCCTCCTCGCCGGCCCAACGTGAGACCGGGTAGATGAGCTTCGCACCGTCTTCACTTTCCTCTGACCACGCGAACGTCTTGCGCGGCTCCGGCCATTCCGTCGTCGCGGTCCAGAAGTCGAACCCGTGACCTTCCGGCCCCTTGTCCGTCTCGACGTTGATGGTGGTCTCGTTCTCCGTTGTGTCGATGCTCACGATCTTCCACTTCACGCCCGCTGGGCTCTCGCCGTTCGCGCCGATCTTGATCTCATCATCTTCAAGGACGACAACGACCTTGTAGCTGTCGTCGTCGTAGTACTCGACGGAGATGGAGCATTCCTCGGTCGTCTCAGGCGCCCACCAGCTCACCTGCGCCATGCCGTCTGTCCAGCCGCGCATCAGGCCCATGGTGGCGTCGTGCGGCTCCGCCTCTGCGGCAGTGAGGTGGACCTCCTGACCTGGCGTCACGAAGTAGGCGACGTACGGCACCAGGTTCTCGTCGGTCAGCCGCCCTTCGTCATCACCCCATTCGTACGCGAGCTCACCGTCATCGTCGGTTGTCGTCGTGAACGTGCGGTCAAGGTCGAGGGATCCCTCGAGCGCTTCCTCGCACTTCTGGGCTTCGGCATCAGGCAACTCCGGATTCCGGATCAGGACCGTCTTCCCGTCACGCACCGTGACGACGCCGAAGAAGACAAACGCCCCCTCTTCAGCCGCCGGCGCGAGATTCCACACGAGCATGCACGTCACGATGAGGAACATCGCTCGAAACATAGGCCACCTCCTCTGGATCGCACATCCATCGACGAGTCGAGGAACAACGGCTCGAGAATATAGGATCACAGACGTCGCGCGCAATACCCAGGTTCCGTGGCGTCGGGGTCCGCCATCGGCTACCATGTGTGCAGACCCATGTGGAGGAAGAGGGATGGAGACAGTCGACAGGCAGACGGCGGTGACGCTCGCGTCGCCGTTCCCGTACGTGCTCGCGACGACCGTCGACGAGAACGGCAAGCCGAACGCCATCGGCCTGGCATGGTGGACGTTTGTCTCGGCCGCGCCGCCGATGCTGGTGATCTCCGTGGGGCCAGGGCGCTACTCGCACGCAAACCTCGAGCGGTGCGGTGAGTTCGTGCTTTGCTTCCCGTCCGTTGAGCTGGCGAAACCTGCCTGGAAGGCCGGCCGCGCCTCGGGACGGACCCACGACAAGTTCGGCCCCGGCGGCCTCGTTGCCGTTCCCGCCAAGCGCGTGAAGCCGCCCATCGTCGAGGGCTCGACGGCCGCGTTCGAATGCAGGGTGGTCAACACGGTCACAGCCGGGGATCACACCGTCTTCATCGCCGACGTCGTCGAGACACACGGCTCACCCGACAAGGTGGTCCACCTCTACTCGATCCATTACACGAGGCTCGTCGGGATCGGCAGCGACGGGACGGCCGTCTTCGATCTCAAGCACGAGTAGGCTGCGCCACGGGCATCGCGCGGCACAGGATGCACTCGCCGCAGCCTGGCCCCGACCGGAACACGTCCGCAAGGTCCGCGCTGCCGAGTGCAGCCACACGCTCGACGAGCTCGCCCTCTGTGCGCGCGAGGGCGTCGGCATCGTAGTCCCACTCGAAATGGGCACATGTTTCCGGCAAGACCACGGCCGCGCGCACTCGTGGCTCGCCGAGCAGCCGTGAGACGGCGAGCGCGTACGCGCGGAGCTGAAGGCCGTACGCACGCTCGAGCGAGTTGTGTGTCGTCGTCTCCGGAGCGTGCGGCAGCTTGAAATCCACGAGGAGCGGTGGCGACCCGTAGACGACGCGGTCGATGCGGCCCCGCAGAACGGCGCCATCGAGCCGGAGCGCAAAGGCGAGCTCGGCGACGCCATCCGGCGCAAGAATCGTCGCGCCGAGGTCAGACTCCTTGAGGCGCTCTGCGATCTCGTGCGCGCGCCGGGCGACGCGCTCAGCGTGCGCCTCGTCGAAAACGTGCCGGCGCGCGGCCAACTGCGCCGCCTCGCGGAGGTCAGTGTCGGGATCCGCGGCAAGCCGCTGCAGGAGCTCGTGGACGGCGGTGCCGATGATGCGCTGGTCCTCGTTGTGCTCGAACTCGTCCCGGAGCTCCTCGCGCGTGTCGTCAGGTTGCATGGGCCGCGTCTCGAACCGAAGACCAAGAACGTGGCGCGCGTAGCAGAGGCGCGCGCAGCGGTCGAAGTCGAGCAGCTCAGTCACGGTGAACACGGGCCGGTGTGGCGCCGACTCGATCGGCGCAATCATCTCTGCCACGCGCTCGACGCTCAGCTCGGGCTCATCATGTGTGGCGACTGGTTCCGTCGCGGCGCGGTCCGCAGGCTCCGATGGGGCCGTGAGGTTTGTCGCTTCCCCACGGAGAATCCGCAGCGTGGCACCTTCACCCAGATCGACCAGACGCTCGTCCTCATCCTCGGGAAGCTCCTCGGGCACGCCCAACGCATCGACGATCCAACGTTGCCAGCTTGTCTTCGGCCGCTTGGGTGCGCCGCTGCCGACCAGGAACAGGTGATCGCGCGCCCGCGTGCAGGCGACATAAAGCTGCCGGCGCGCCTCGGCCAGGTTCTTGCGTTTCAGCCGGTCCTCGATGAGCTTGTGGATCGTTCCCTTGCTGTCGCGATTGCGGAGGGCCGGTGGTGTGTTGAGCGCGAAGCCGAGATCGGCGTCGATCTTGAGCGGGCCTGGATCCCCTGCTCTCGTGAGATCGTCGTCAAGGCCGACGACGAACACGACGGGGAACTCGAGGCCTTTCGCCGCGTGGATGGTCATCACCTTCACGGCGTCGTCCGTCGGCATCGTCTCGGTCTCGGTGCCTTCGCGCGGCACGTTGTGGATGTGCTCGTGCAGCATTCCGACAACCTCGCCGAGCGAGGCGCCCGGTGCCTGAAAGCCGCGGACAACGCGAACCAGCTTCTCCACGTTCCCCCCCTGGCCCGTTGCAGCGTACGTGCCCCACGCGCCGGTCTCGTCAAGAACACGCGCGAGCAGCCGGGACGGCGTGACCAGGTCAACGGCGTCGAGCCACGACGGGATCAGGCGCCGTGCACGGTCGACGACGCACTGGTCTTCGGTCGAGAGGCTTTCGCGCTTGCGCGGACCGAGCAGCTCGTCCAGGAATGAGCCTTCGCCGCGATCCTGTGCGAGCAAGAACAGGCCGTCGTCCGACAAGCCGAAGAGCGGCGAGCGAAGAAGACCAGCGAGCTCAATGTCCCTTGACGGATCGGCAAGGAACCGCAAGCAGCTATAAAGGTCGCGCACCTCCTGCGTCTGGTAGAAGCCGGTGCCTTTGTAGATGGAGTGGGGGACGTCAAGCGCGCGCAGCGCAGCGACAAGCTCGGGCAGCAGCCTGCGCGTGCGCAGAAGGACTGCGACGTCTCCATAGCGTGGACGGCGTATGTCGATGTCCTGCCCACGGACTTGTTCGCGCACGTGCTCGACGCCGTCGTCGACGAGTGCCTTGATGCGCGCGGCGACCGCCTCGGCGCGAGGGTCACACCGGGGCACACCAGCGACATCCGTTTCGTCGTCACTGGCAGGGACGAGCAGTTCAATGCGGCTCTCGAACTCATGCTCTCGAACCGCCTGCATCGCTTGGTGCGTCACGTCGAAATCCTCGCCACCGGCCATGATGCGCGCGAACAGCACGTTGGCAACACGCACCAGCGCGGGCGCGCTACGGAAACTGTCCTCGAGCGTGACAGGCGATAGCGCACGCGTCACCCGCTCCCCGCTGATCTGTTCGAAGAAGCGAACGTCGGCATTGCGAAACCCGAAGATCGATTGCTGCGGATCGCCGACGACGAACAGGTCGGCGCCGCCATCTGCACCGCTTCCAAGGAGAAGGCGGATAAGACGGAACTGGAGCAGGTTGAGGTCCTGTGATTCGTCGACGAGAATCAGGCGATAGCGTGCGCGCAGCGTGTCAGCCACCCCACCGTTCGCCCCGGATTCAAGCAGCCCGATCGTTCGCGCTTCGAGATCGTCGAAATCGAGGAGGCGTCCGCGTCCCTTGAGCGCGCCGTATTCCGCATCCGCTTCCTGGACAAGGCGCCACAGCGAGTGAACGAGCCGCGCGATCAGTTCATCATTTTCGTCGAGTGCGATCTTCCGAAACGCCTTGAGCGGCGTCACGAGACTGCCAAGCTCGCCGAGCAGGCCTTGCACGCGCGCGCGTGTGTCGTCTGGCCAGGCGCCTGCTGTTCCGCTCGAGAAGCTGCGCGACTTCCCATCCTTCCTGAGCAATAAGTCACTGAGCGCCGTAGCCGCGGAGAGCTGATCCGTTTCGTCCGGCGCAGTGGCTGCTTCAAAGGAAGCCAAGACGCTGCCGGCCGTGTCGCAAAGCCTGTCCGCTGGATCGAGACATTGCTTCGTAAGCGCAGCGAGCTCGGCGACGGCCGCGCGAACAGCAGCGTTCACCGCGATGCCGCGCGTGACGCTGATCGTCTCTCGGTGGAGAAGACGCTGCCATTCCTCGATGAGCGCAGCCGGTTCGAGTGCAAGACGCTCGCGCGTGTCACCCGGCAGATAGTGAAGCGCATCGAGAAGCTGCGCGAGCATCCCTGTGATCGTGTGGCGCGGGTAGAACGTCAGGAGCGTGTCGAGGTGCGGCCGCATCGGGTGCTTCGCGTCGTCGGCAGCGGCGGTTATGGCGTCCTCGACAGCCTGTCTCCGGAGAGGCCGATACTGCGACTCGTCGAGGACCTCGAATGCGGGATCGACGCCGGCCTCGACAGGGAACTCGCGCAGGATACTCGTGCAGAAGCCGTGGATTGTCTTGATCGGCGCGTCGGTGAGCTGCTCACGCAGGCGTGCCGCGTCCCGTGCGTCGCGGGATGCCGTGGACGCCCTCGCGAGGATGCGCTCGCGCATCTCGGCGGCGGCTTTGTCGGTAAACGTCACGGCAAGAATCTGTGACGGCTCAACGCCGTCCGCGAGCGCGCGCACGTACCTCGCGGTCAACACGAGGGTCTTGCCGGAGCCGGCGCCGGCCCGCACGCTGACAGTGCCGTCGCAATCGATTGCCCGGCGCTGTGCGGCTGTGTACGTAAGCGCGCTCATGCTTCGCTCCGGAACGACCGTATGGTGATCCCTGCGAAACGGCAGATGTGCTTGTAGTCACAGACGCGACAACCCGCCTGTGTCTCGTCGAGAGTCGTGACGTGAAAGCGGCCGGCCTCGATGGCCGTGACCGCTTCGCCGATCAAGGCTTTCTCCTCGGCGAGCCAGTCGTTGATCTCGGCGGGCTCCAAGGTCGCGTCCTTCTTCAGCCTGTGCGCCACGGCGCCGTCCGCATACTCCTTGTTTCCGAACCAGTTCCTGCGTCGGCAATCCTGGGCGTCCTTTGTCTGGAAGTAGCCGGCCGCAGCGAAATGAAACGCCTCACCGAGGATCGCCTGCGCCGCCATGACGTAGAGCGGAAGCTGCAACTCCGGGCCGCTGCGCATGTCCTTCAGAGCGGGAATGGAGCCTCCCGTCTTGTAGTCGAGCACGCAGAATGTTTCTTGCGCGTCATTGGTATCGACGCGGTCGATGATGCCACGCAGCAGGACGTGGCGCCCGCCCGCGTCGATTGTGATCGGTTGTTCTCGTGATGCGCTGTCGGGCGCGCGCCCAGGCCGGTGGCGGCCGAAGCCGAGCTCGAGGTACTTGGGCATGCACGCTGTCGAGAGCGCGCTCGTTCTCATCTCTTCTTGGATGAAGCGTTCGAGCAGACCCGGCGGCTCGCCCGCGACTTGGCGGCCGACGAGGCGCTCGCGCAGTTTCTGCCAGATGAAGCCGGCGTACGGCTGCTTGTCGAGGGAGCGGTGCGCGATCGCCGTGAGCAGCTCAAGCGCCTCGCGGCGATTGTCCTCGGTGATCCGCCGCGGCGTACGATCAGGGCTCCACGCGTCGTAGAACGCGCGGAAGATCTCGTGCAGGACCGTGCCTTTCTGGTGTGGAGGCAGCTCCTCTCCGGGTTCGTCGATGGGTCGCAACCCGAGGAGCCACTGAGCGAAGAACCGGAATGGGCAGTGGGCGTAGGTCTCGAGCTCGGTTGCGCTGAACTGGTGGTCGCGGTCATAGATACGGCGCACCTCGTCGAGCAGTCCTGGAGAAAGCTGGCCTGCATACGGTGTCGGCGTCGTTGTGGCCGCGCGCCGCGCGGCCTCGACCGCCCGGCTGTGCATGAAGCCGGCCAGCGGCGCGTTCCTCGCGAACGCGTCATTGCTAAGGAAGTCTTCGACCGACGGCATCGGTGCCTTGTTTGCGCCAATGCAGCACAGCAGCTGCCGTGACGACGTCGGAAACCGAGGTATCGGCTCGGGATCGAGCTCTCGCGCCGCGACGATTCGCTCGAGCATTGCCGGCCGGAGCAGCGGTGTCTCGCCCTCGGTCTGGGGACGGCACAGGGTGAGCGACTCGGTGGCACTGGCCAGCAGGCGGTAGAGCTCGATCCAGCCGTCGGCCGCGACACGCTCCCTGTCGGGCAGCTCGAGGCGGGCCCTCACGAAAGGCGGCAGGATCGTATCACGCGGCCTCGGCACAGGAACTGCACCCTCGACGAGACCGGCGACGAACAGGTGCTTCGTACCTCGCTCCACCGCACTGCGGAAGTCGAGAACCTCGATGCCCCGCGAAGGCGCGTCCACCGGCATTCGGGTTGCGCCAAGGGCCGACCGGATCGACTCGATAAACGCGTCGAGCGAGACCGTGCGAGGCTGTCCGTGCGCCTCGTCGAGAAGCGCCATCTCGGCCAAGGCTGCCTGGAGATGCTCAAGGCTCCGCATGTGGACGGCCGCATCGGCCACGGCCACGGAGAGCTCGGTGACGCGCCGCCTGACGCCGAAACTCTCCAAAAGGTCCTGCAACGCGGCAACGTACTGCGCGGCCGATCGAGGCGCGCGCAACGCATCGAGCAGCGCCAGAGCCGGATCGAGCAGTTCCTGCAACGGGCGCAGCGCACAAAGCTCCTCGTCGGGCGACGGTGAGCCCGTCTCGTCTTCTTCTGGCCGGGGGGAGAGCGTGCCGTCCGCCGAAAGCTCGTCGAGATAGGCGATGCGCCGGTCGAGCGCGTCGAGCCATGCGTCTTTGCCGCGAAAGACGCGCATCGTGCGGGCAAGGCTGTCGAGCGCGGCCGGCTCGATCGCCCGGCCGTTCCGCTCGAAACGGATGAACGGCGAACGAAAGAGGCGCACGAGATCGTGCCGCTCGAAGTCCCGCGCGGGCACACTGAGAAGCAGAAGAGCTGCCGCGGCGACCGGCGACTCCAGAAGCGGCGCGCGCCGAGCGACCGCACATGGCACGCCGTGCGCCGCAAACGTTTCGTCGACCAGCGTGCCATAGTGCTCCAGATCCGGAACGGCCAACGCGACGTCGGCCTGGGCAGCCCCGTCGCGAAGGAGCGCCTTGACGTGCGAGGCGATCTGCTCAACCTCATCCTCGCGCGTGCGGCCCTCGACGAGAGTGACAGGCGCAGAAGCGGCGGGCATCGCGTGATCAGCGCCGCGCCATGCGAGGCGGGCCAGCGAAACAAACGGCCCAACGTGCTCCTTGACCTCGGCAGCCGTCAGGAACGGCGGCAGGACAGGAAACAGGTCGGCGAGCTCCGGATCGTTGTCGATAACACAGGTCGTCTCGATCTGATCGGCGAGCGCCTCGACAATCGGCGCTTCCGACGGGCTGAACTCAACGAAGCCGTCGAAGACGATCCAGTCGGTCTTCGGCAAGCATCGCGAGACGAAACCGGCGTCTTCGGCGAACAGCTTGCCGACGGCCGCGTATGCGTCGCGCGTGTCGGCCCATTGCCGCTCGGCGAGGAAACGGTTGTAGCGGTTGAGGAGCTCGGCAAGCTCGGCCGCTCGTCGGTCGCCTTTGGCCTCCCTGCTCACGTCCGCGGCTCCGACGCCGGCGCGCTTGAGCTCCCGGATCGAGCGGACAACGCCCCGCACGAGGCCGGGAAACGGCGTCATCCGGCCGCTGAGCAGCGTGGGGAAGTCGGTCGGCGCATGGGCCAGGAGCGCGTCGATAACGAGCGCCGCCACGCGCCACGAAACGAGCCGTGCATTGCCATGTTGCGCAGGCAGATCGCACACGAAACGGTCGAATGTCTCGACCCGCGGCTGGCAGATGACGCCGCCGACGGAGCACGAGTCAAGGATCGCGGTCTCAACCTCCAGCCGGCGCCGCACCGTGGGGACGATATAGCGCAGCCCGGCCGCGCGTTTCACATCCGTGCACCACTCGACGACACGCGCGAAGAACCGTGCCTCGCGCAATGGGGCAGGTGGTCCTGTCAGCACGGCCGGCTTCGGCATGTTGCGGTCCGTCCTTGTTGCGCGCAGCGTCCCGCCTCATTCTAGCAGAACGCGACGACGCGAGCACCCACGTCGCAGCTTCCGCGCATTCGCGGGGGCTCGACCGGCAAGTGCCTGGTAGCGGAAGGCCCCTATTGCCAACAGCGCCCGATCGTCGTATGATCTCTCTCCTCCAGGCACGAGACGGAAAGGAACGCCGCATGAACGACGAGAAAGAGACCAAATCGTTTACGGACGCCACGAGCAAGGAGCACTTCACCCGTCCGCGCTCGTACGACGTGAAGCATGTCGCCCTTGATCTTCGGTTCGACTTCGACAAGAAGGCCGTGAAGGGCACCGTGACAACGACGCTCACCCCGATCGGGCGCGCGCTGCGGGAGGTCGAGCTCGACTGCGCCGACACGAAGGTCCTCAAAGTCTTTGACGATAAGAAGCGCGAACTCAAGTGGGAGCTCGTCGACGAAACGCTTGCGGTGAACCTCGGCCGCTCGGTAAAGCCCGGCCAGGAGGTTGCGTTCACCGTCCGCTACGAGGCGCGCCCGACGCGCGGTCTTTACTTCGTCGGGCCGACAAAGGAGTACCCGAAGACGCCGCGTCAGATCTGGTCGCAAGGCGCGATGGAGGACAACCACCACTGGTTCCCCTGCTACGACTCGCCGAACGAGAAAATGACGCAGGACGTGGTGATGACGGTGCCCGACAAGTACCTGGCGATCAGCAACGGCGGCCTCATCGACGTAAAGCACGACGCGAAACGCCGGACTAAGCGCTACCACTGGCGCCAGGAACAGCCGCACGTCACCTACTTGCTCACGATCGTCATCGGCGAGTTCGACGTCGTCGAGGACCGGCACAAGGACATCCCCGTCGTCTACTACATCCCGAAAGGCCGGCGCGATGAGGCGATGAGCTGGCTCGCCGACACGCCGAAGATGATCGCGTTCTTCGAGAAGGCGACGGGCTACGACTACCCGTACGCGAAGTACGGGCAGGTTGTCATCAGCGACTTCATGTGGGGCGGGATGGAGAACACGACGATCACGACGCTGACCGACATGGCGCT
>CAYUZG010000021.1:11650-18844 GCA_964449605.1 uncultured Verrucomicrobiota bacterium
TCGGATCGCTACCGGCGTCCGATCGTAACGCGCACGTTCACCGACGCGTACGACATGTTCGACGGCCACTCGTACGCCAAAGGCGCCCTCGTGCTCCACGCGTTGCGCTACGAGCTGGGCGAGGAGCTGTTCTGGCGCGGCATTGCCCACTACACGCAGAAGCACGCGTTCCGCTCGATCGAGACCGAGGAGTTCAAGCTCGCGCTCGAGGAGAACACCGGCGCGTCGCTCGACCGGTTCTTCGACCAGTGGCTCAAGCGCGCGGGGCATCCGGACTTCGAGGTGTCGTGGTCCTACGACAAGGCGCTCAAGCTCGTGACCGTCCGCGCAAAGCAAACGCAGAAGACGGACGGGGACACACCGGTGTTTCGCACCCCAATCGACATCCACATCACGACGGGGCGAGAGACGAAGGCGTTTCGTGTTGACATCGAGAAGGCCGACGAGGAATTCCACTTCCCCGCGCCGACACGGCCCAAGATGGTCGAGTTCGACCGCAGCAACTGGATTCCGAAGACGCTCAAGTTCGAGAAAAAGAAGGACGAGCTGCTCTACCAGGTCGAGAGGTCCGCAACAATCATCGGCAGGATTCGCGCCTGCGAAGGCCTGGGCAAGCTCATGGGCGACGACACCGTCGTCGACGCGCTCGGCAAGAAGCTCAAGAGCAAGGACTACTACGGCGTTCGGATCGCGGCGGCGGAGGCGCTCGGTTCCATCGCGAGCGATGCCGCACGCGACGCGCTCTTCTCGGGCCTCAGCGACAGGAAGTCGAAGGTTCGCCGTGCCGTCGTGGCCGGTCTGGGGAACATCAAGCAGGAGGCGGTGGCCAAGCGCCTCGAGTCGATCTTCCGTGGTGACAAGAGCTATTTCGTCGCCACCGCGGCCGTGACGTCGATTACCAAGATCCGCGAGGAGAAGGCGTACAGCTTCCTGATGCGCGCGCTCAAGGTGGAGAGCTGGCACGACGTTGTGCGCAGCGCTGTGTTCGATGCGTTCGTCGAGCTCAAGGATACGCGCGGCATCGGCGAAGTGCGCAAGTGGACGACGACCGGCAAGCCGCAGCCGGTCCGCACGGCGGCGATACGCGCGCTGGGCAAGCTCGGGCGCGAGCTCGAGAAGGCCGGCGATCGCGACCGAGTGCGGCGCGAGCTCGTCGAGCTCCTGCGGCACGAGCATTTTCGCGTGCGTCGCGCTGCGGTTGACGGGCTCATAGGCCTCGCCGACCCGGCGGCAATCGGGGAGCTCCAGAAGCGTGCCGAGTCGGACCGCGAAACCCACGTGCGCAGCGCCGCCCGGCGTGCCATCACCAAGATCCGCGAGGAAACAGGCAAGCGGGCGCGCGTCGGCAAGCTCGAGAAGCAACTCGGCGAGCTGCGGGACGAGAACAAGGAGCTCAAGCGGCGGCTCGACACGCTCGAGCGAAAGGTCAGCGAGGTGTCTCCAACCGGGAAGAAGAAGGCGCGTCGGCGCGCTCGGTAGCGCTGCGTCACGATCTGGGCCGCGGTTCGACGATGACCTTGAGTGCCCGACGCTCCTCGACCTTCTGCAGGCCGGCGAGCAGCTCATCGAGACCGATCACGTCTGTGATGAGATCGCGCACGTTGACGTTGCCTGCCGAAATCAGGTCGAGGGCCGCGCGGTTGTCGGCCGGGGCCGAGCCGTGGGTGCCCGTGATGAAGAACTCGCGGTAGTGAATCAGGTTGCTGTCGATCGTGATCGTCGGCTTGTCCTTCGGCAGCCCGCCGAAGAAGTTCACACTGCCGCGCTTGGCGACAAGCTCCAGCGCCTCGACCTGGGCCTGCGGCGCACCGCATGCGACGATGACGCGGTCGATGCCCCGCCCGCCTGAGACCCGATCGACGGCCGCTTTGAGCGGTTCGGTCGTCGAATCGACATAGACGTCCGCGCCGGCAACGCCCTGGGCCATCTCGAGCCGTTCGGCCGCGACGTCGGCAAGCATGATCGTCGAGGCGCCGCGTGCCCGGGCAAGTTGCGAATGGAGGCATCCCAGCGGACCGCTCCCGATGATGAGCACCGTATCGCCCTCGCCGACGCGCGAGAGATCCTGGCCGTTGATCGCGCACGCGAGCGGCTCGGCCAGCGCCGCCTCGTGATCACTCACGTTGTCCGGCACCGTGTTGACGCACCCCGTGCGCACCGCGACGGGCGGCACAGCCATCAGCTCGGCGAACGCGCCGTCGAACTGGTAGCCGATCGGCGCCAGGTTGTCGCACATCCCGAGGTAACCGCGCCGGCACGTGTCGCACTCGCCGCACGGGACCGCAGGCGCGACGGCCACTCGCTGGCCGACGGCGAATCCGTCGACGCGCGCGCCCACCTCGATGATCTCGCCGCACAGTTCGTGGCCCATGATGCGCGGCGGCCGAATGTGCCGGTGGCCGTGGCGGTAGATCTTGACGTCCGTGCCGCAGATCGCGCACGCGTGCACCTTGATGAGGAGTCCCTCGTTGGGGCAAGTGGGCTCAGGCACGTCGCGGACTTCGATTCGGCCTGGCGCTTCGTATACCGCAGCTTTCACGTCGCGTTTCCTTTCGTGGCATCTCGATAGCGTGTCGCGATTTCGCGGGCGAGCCATTCGCTGTCGTCGAGGCCGCACACCTCGACGAGCACGGCCCCGACCCCACGCTCGGCAAGCATGGCCTGGAGCTGGGCGGCCTCCTCGTCAGTGGGCTCATCGTAGCGCAGCGCGGCGACGATCCCGTCGATAATCCGCGTAGGTGCAATGTCGTATTCGAGCGCCAGCAGGGCGCTGCCGACAAGGCGGCCGTCGCGGCCGAGCTTGCGGATAGGCTGCCGGGCCACGCGCCCGACCGTGTCGCCCAGGCCGCTGTTTCGGTAGCGGCCGAAGAGATCGTCGACGTGCTTCTGTTGTTCGGCAGGATCAAAACCGTGTCGCACAATCAGCGCGCGGCTCGTCTCGTCGAGCGCGGCGTCGACCGTCGCGCGCACATCGGCATCCTCGGCCGCCTGCCAAATGTACGTGTGCCCGCGCAGGTGACCCAGGTAGGCGACCATCGCATGCCCGGCGTTGTGCGTATACGCCTTCTGATCCTCGAGCGCGTCGATGTTGCCGACGTATCGAAATCCCGGCACGAGCGGCCGGTCTCCGACGAAGGCTGACGCATCGACCGGCAGAATGCAGTACGGCTCGACGGCGATCGCCAACGGGTCGGCCCGCCGCTGCTCGGCCGTCGGTGCCGGCACCATCCTCGAAACAACGGACGTGGCGAAGCCGACCTCACCCCGCAGCCGTGGCGCAAGCTCGGCGGCCAGACGCTCCTCGACGAGAGAAGCGAGGTATTGCCCCGAGTGCAGCACGTTCTCGCACACGACAACGTTGAGCGGCGGCGCCGACTGCTCGAAGCGCCGTGCCAGGCCTGCCGCAATGAGCGCAGCGACCGCAGGCAACGCCCGCGCACCGACGGCCGTCGCAGCCACGTCGGCGAACTCAAGAGAAGTAGCGACGGCCTCCGGGTCGTCTGCACGGATCGCGCGTTCGACCGGCACGTGAAACGTCGTCTCGCCGCCGTCGACGATGCGGATGTCGTAGCCGCCGCGCTCGTTGAGCGCCGTGACGATCGTCTCGTCGAGCTCGACGAACGTGATCGCCGCACCGGCCTCCGCGAAAAGCTGGCCCAGGAAGCCGCGGCCGATGTTGCCCGCGCCGATGATGGTCGCTTTCATCCGGTTCTCAACGCCTCCGTCGTGTCAGCATTGTAGACGAAAAGGGTGCTGCGATGGAAGGCGTTCGCGCATTGACTTGGCAAGGGCGCGTCGCTACTATGTGCGCCCAATTCAAGCGAGGTGAGACGAGAATGGGCGAGCAACAACTCGAAGCCCTCGTCACGGGGCTTGTCACGTTGGACATCACCCCGTCGCTCGACGACCTGAGCGGTGACCTGAAACACCTGCTGCGTCCGGGGACGCTTGTGCGCACGGGTCCGGCCACCGTCTGCACGGGCGGCGCGGTCACCAATGTCGGCCGCGCGCTCAGCAGGCTCGGCCTCGCCACGGGGCTCGCCGGGAAGATCGGTGACGACGCGTTCGGTCATGTCGTCATGTCGTTGCTCGCGCAGCACGGCCTCGAAGGCGGCATGATCGTGGAGGACAGCGAGGACACCTCGTACGTGCTTGTCATCTCGCCGCCCGGCGTCGACAGGATGTTCCTCTACTATCCGGGCGCGAACGACACCTTCGCGGCGGCCGACGGCCTGGCCGCGCTCGAGGCGCTCGAGGCGCCGCCGAAGCTCGTCCACGTCGGCTACCCGACGCTGATGCGACGCATGTACCTCGACGGCGGCAAGGAGCTCGTCAAGCTTCTGAGCGGGCTGCGTCAGGCGGGCGTCGTCGTCACGCTCGACGTGTCGTTCCCCGATCCGGCGAGCGAATCGGGCAAGCAGGACTGGCGCGAGATCCTGGCGGGCGCGCTCCCGTACGTCGACCTGTTCATGCCGAACATCGAGGAGTCGATGTTCCTGCTCGAGCGCGAGCGGTTCACCGAGCTCGGCGTCACGACGGCCGAGGAAGTCTTTGCGCGCATCGGCCCCGACGGCGTGAGTCAGGTGGCGCGCACGATCCTCGACCTCGGCGCGGCCATCGCCGCCGTCAAATGCGGGAGCCGTGGCATCTGCGTCCGGACCGGCACGGCGGAAGCCCTGGCACCCGTCGCGCAGCGGCTCGGCCTCGACCTCGCAACGTGGAAGGACCGCACGCTGTGGGCCGAAGCCGTGGTCATCGAGAAGATCGCGACGGCTACGGGCGCTGGCGACTGCGCAGTCGCCGGTTTCCTCGCGGCGATGTGCCGGGGTGAGGGGCTCGAGAACGCCGCGCGCATCGCGAGCACGGTCGGGGCGCAGAATCTGCGGGCTGTGGACACGGTGAGCGGCGTCCGCACGTATGAGGAGACGCTCGAGGAGCTCGCGAGCTGTTCCTACCGCGCGCTCGATCCCGTCCCGTCCGGCTGGCGCCATTTGCCGACGCCGGGCCTGTGGGAGTTCACCGGCTAGCAGGCTTCGGGGAAGACGTCTTCCCTGAGCGTGTGCAGCGTGAGGGCCGAAGGCCCGACGGAAGCTAGCCCGGGGCGTAAGCCCCGGGTTGTCGATCCGAAAACACGTCCATTGAGCCCTAAAGGGGCGGCAGAGACCTCTCTTGGAACACCCGTTGTCCTAACGCGGCAGGGCCTTTCAGGCGGTCGCGCGCTCAAAGCGGTCACTTCTTCTTCGCCGACTCGTACGCCTTCACAATGAGCCTGAGCACGGCGATCCCTTGCTCGTAGGGGGACACGCACGGCGCCCCGTCGACGACGCAGTCGGCGAAGTGCTTCACCTCCGCGGCGAACGAGTCGGCCGGTTTGAACTCCCAGCGTGCCGGCTCGCCGAAGCGCGTCGGCCTGAAGAAAAGCGTTGTGTGGTTGCCGTAGAGCTCGCCGCGTTCGCCCACGATGTGGAACGGGTACGCGCCGACCGGGAGCCGCATCGCCCAGCTTGTTCGCACCTGGCCTGTCGCGCCGCTCGGGTAGCGGACAAGGACCGTGGCCGTGTCCTCGCCGTGGAACCAGTCGTGGCGGTACGTCTCGACGACGGCCGCGACCCGCTCCGGCTCCTCGCCCGCGAGGTAGGTGAGCATGTAGCTCGGGTGGTAGCCCGTGTCGATCAGCTCGCCGCCGCCGATCTGCTTGGCGTCCGCGCGCCACGTCCCTGGGCTGATCGGCATCACGTCCTGCGCGCCGGCAACCACCCCCGGCTCGCGCGAGCTCATCAGGAAGCAGTCGTTCGTCATGGTAATGTAGACGCGGCCAAGCGCAGCCTCGTCGAGCAGGCGCTTCGCTTCGACCAGGCTCGGCATGTGGAGCTGGTTGTGCGCGCACATCCCGACGAGATCGGGCGCCGCCTTCATGGCCGACTCGATCTGCTCCGCCTCGTCGAGAGTAAGGCACAGCGGCTTCTCGCAGAGCCAATGCTTGCCCGCCTCGATGCTCGCCAGGATCGCCGGCAGGTGCAGGTGGTGGGGCAGCGTGATGTCCACCGCATCGACGGGCGCCTCGCGGATCAGCGCGTCGAAATCGTCGTACACCTGCGCGTCGGGCACTTGTTTCTTAACGCGCTCGACGGCGCCCGCGTCGACGTCGTTGATCGCCGTGATCTGCGCGCGGCCCTTTTCCTGCTCGGGGATCCATCCGGCCAGGTGCGCCCCAGCCGCCCAGCCGCATCCGACGAGGCCGACTCGAAGTGTCATGGCTCATTCCTTTGGTGTGCTGCGCCCACGTTGGGGCGAGTTCTCCGTGTGCGCTCGACACCGGCCGAGCGCAAAGCGCGCGCATCATAGGGCGTCCGCCGTCACCGGGGAAAGGGAAAAACCGGGCGACAGGCAGAGAGTGCTGGCCCAGCGCAGCCACGCACGCTATACTGCCGCCGCTCGCGTGCGGGAACGCCGTCGGCGACCGCGCTGGGGGTGCGACGCCGGCGGGACTGACCCTTCCGGAAGGAGGCGGCCATGGCCCCGAGTCACGGCGAAATCACGCGCCGCCACGTCGGGCTGGTGCTCGCGCTCGTGCTGTTCGTCTTCTTTCTCGCCGTCAAGCCTATCCACGGCGAGGATCCCGCCGCAACCGCCTCGCTGAACCGGATGACCGCCGTCGCCCTGCTGATGGCCCTGCTGTGGATCACGCAGGCGATCCCCATCCCCGCGACGGCCCTGCTTCCGCTCGCGCTGTTTCCCTTGCTTGGTCTGATGGACAGCGCGACGCTGGCGCCGATCTACATGAACGACAACATCTTCCTGTTCGTCGGCGGTTTCCTCATCGCCATCGCGCTCGAGCGCTGGCAGCTCGCGCGGCGCATCGCGCTAAGCATCGTGCTCGTATTCGGCTCGAGCCCGCGCGGTCTCATCCTCGGCTTCATGGTGGCGACCGCGTTCCTGTCGATGTGGATCTCGAACACCGCCACGACGATGATGATGTTCCCCATCGGCCTCTCGGTCATCCTGCTCGCCAAGGAGCTCGGCCGGACCCGTGTCGGCCTCACGAGCGAAAGCGCCGGTAGAGCCGTATCGCTCGGTGCGTTCCCGGCGGCACTCATGCTGTCGATCGCCTACGCGGCCAACATCGGCGGGATCGCCACGAAGATCGGCACGCCGCCCAACATCGTCTTCTTCG
Source organism: uncultured Verrucomicrobiota bacterium (assembly GCA_964449605.1). Lineage (GTDB taxonomy): Bacteria > Auribacterota > JABMQX01 > JAFGEW01 > JAFGEW01 > CAYUZG01. Next base: position 18,825 of record CAYUZG010000021.1, read on the forward strand.
GGTTCTTCCAGGAGCAGTTC